>NZ_JBBODA010000044.1:0-36223 GCF_038002705.1 Paenibacillus sp. FSL H7-0716 | reverse complement strand
TTAATGTAGATGGGGTATTTTTCATACGCGATTATGCCAAAATCATTCTAAATTCAAATTCACTTCTCATATAATAAGCATCCGCGACTTTAACACTAACAGGACTCCATTTCTGAATCGAGCCACCACAATCAACTATACACCCTGCCAGATCACCACGGCGTTCAAGTATATCTACGTGTGACTGTGACAAAGCAGCCGTTAGAAATTCAGAGTCTGTCTTTAGGACTTTGTATATATTACTCAATACGATCACTCCTATTTATTCTTCGTGACCAGTCGTTTTTCCGCCTTAAAATCCTTCTTAATAACTTTATTACTATTCATATAATTATCCCATGAATCTAGTATAATTCTCGGTTCCGACTCAATGATATCTTTTGCTTTATTTATCTCTCCTGACTTAAATAAGTCCATGATATTAATGAGATCACTGCGATTATGTAATTTCACTGCGTTATAACCAGCAAGTTCTTCACATGCTGATGTATATTGATTTGAGGATATCACCATGGACTTCTTAGCTCGGTAATATCTCATCGAACCATAAACCTCTTGAACAGCTCCTAATCCTACCGGATTCGAATACCTTTTGGCCTGAACAACATTTCGATATCCTTCACGATCAGTAAAAACTAAATCAGAACCGAAATCACGACTCCCCTGTGTTTTATATGCATCAATGTACCCCAATGCTAAAAATAAACGATACAGATATTCTTCAAAGTCAGTTCCGTCTTCCATTCGGTCTATGTCCTGGATCGTAATCTTAAGTGGATCAATTACTCTACTTTGGGGAGGGTAACTCTTCTTTGTTGATAAAACTTTGAATACAAAAGCAGCAGTAATGATAACAATAATAACCATGAAAATTATAATTTTTGTCAACCAGCAACCCCCATCAATTTAAGACCCTCGCCGACATTGGCAAGATTCTTCCAAATTACAATGCCAGTACTTCCAAACCATATAACCTTAATATAAATGATTTGGAACATTATGTATATGCACTCTATATCACAGGTAACGAGATTTTCCAGAACGCAAAAGACTACCAACCAAAGCCAACAGCGTGTTTCTATTTGTTCTCATCTTCAAGACTACTTTGAGCTCCCATAAATAACTCTATTAAACGGGCTGTGAACTCCTCAGCCATCCTCGTATCGCGTTCTTGTTTTCTAGTAATCCGCCCTAAAACTACTGGCTCGGAATTGTAGTGTTTCAACGGAACAGTTACAATCTGTTTTTGATAACTTGAAGGTAAAGAGTGAATGATAAAATCAGGTCCTATCGTAATGGTATCTCCTTTGACAACCATTTGATATAAGGCATCCATATTATTGGTAGATAGCGCAACTCGATTAGTAGGATGTGCAGATATCAAATTATGAGCAATTGATTCAATATATTCATCTCTATATAGGACAAACACTTCATTTCTTAAATCCTCAGCAGTTACAGCGTTCAAAAACCGTAATGAGGAATTCTTGTTCACGATCAGTACAGCCTTACCTTGTATTAAAGGCATCCAATCAAAAGAAGCATCCTTTTGTTGCTCAGAACTGTAAGAAACCAAACCCATACTTGCATATCCTTCATTCACGTGACTTTGTACTGTCTCTGTATCACCCTCTAACATTTGAACATTCAGTAAAGGATATCTTTTAGCAAACTCAATGGTAGTTTGAACAACCTGTGGAACCATTCCTGGTATGGTGGAAATGATAATATTTTCTGATGATTCTTCTTTAAGAAGTGATAGCTCCCGCTTCATTATCTCCACACTTTTAAGAATGGATACAGAATGTTGGAGGATTAACTGTCCTTCTTTCGTTGGGGTGATTCCTTTCTTTGTACGATGAAAGATAACTGTATCCAATTCATCTTCTAGCTGCCGTACCGATTGACTAATCGTAGGTACTGTCAAATGATGCACACTAGCAGCCTTAGTAAAAGTCCCATAATTAGCAGCTGAAATCAAATACTGTAATTGCGTGATATTCATCAATCTCATCCTTAAATATATATTTAGGAACCTTAATTATATTTAAATATATTTTATCATGATGAGTTGGTATTATGAATATATAGCAGAACATTTATGCATGTTATCGTTATTGGAGGTCATCAGGATGAGAAGTTGGCAAAGTTTCCTTGTCGAACGTTTATTATTACTAAATAAAAAGAAGATCAACACAGCCTATTATATAGAACAAAAAAGAATAGCTAATCAAACCCCTTATGTAATACCAGCTAAGCTTCAACAAAAATATCATATACTGAAAGATAATACCTATTCATTAGACACATATATTTTGGAATCAACCTCAGAACCACATACAAGAGTAATTTTGTATCTACACGGCGGAGGATATATCGAACAACCACTATCATGGCATTGGCGTTTTTTATATAAATTATCCCAAAAGGTGAATGGAACAATATATGTACCTGTGTATCCTAAAGCCCCAAATCATAATTACAAAGAAGCCTTTGAGCAGGTTCTTCCTATCTATGAATACTTATTAACCAAGGTTCAACCAGAGAATATTGTGCTGATGGGTGATTCAGCAGGTGGTGGCTTTGCACTTGCTCTAGCACAATTCTTATTGGAAAATGATATTTCGCAACCAGGCAACATTATACTCCTTTCCCCATGGCTAGACATCACACTCAATCATCCGGATGTAGCAACAATGGAGAGCAAAGAACCTATGCTTGATGCGAAACTTTTGATCGAGGTCGGTAAAATTTATGCCGGGGAAGCAGTAAAAAGTAATTATTTATTAAGTCCGATGAATGGACCTATACAAGGCTTAGGCAAAATCTCCTTATTTATAGGTACTCATGAATTATTCCTTCCCGATGCTCGAAAATTTAAGGGATTAGCCGAAAAAGAAAAAGTAAGCATCAACTATTTTGAGTATCCCCAAATGAATCACGTGTTCCCTGTATTTCCTATTCCAGAAGCAAAGACAGCTATGCAACAAATGATAGACATAATAATAAAGGATACGTAGGATCTACTAACTGATCGCTTTTATTTTTTTGCTACACCTAGTACTTTTTCTTCCTTTGATTTTATAACACATCACACCTTAACTGTAACATTATCTCGTTTTTTGGATGAACTTCACGAACACCAACAAATCCCTCATAGATCAATTAAGATTAACGAGGGATTTGATATTCGCGCTTATGCCAAAACCATCCTAAATTCAAATTCACTTCTCAGGTAATAAGCATCAGCAACCTTAACACTAACAGGACTCCACTTTTGAACTGGACTACAACAATCAATTGTACAGCCAGCCAAATCACCACGACGTTCAAGTATATCTACTTGAGACTGTGACAAAGCAGCCGTTAGAAATTCAGAGTCAGTGTTTAAGACTTTGTATATATTGCTCAACACGATCACTCCTATGTATTATATACCCCTATCATAGTTGACAGGGCATGTTGCTATGTAATAAGTAATTGGAATAATAATTTCAGAATGGACAAACACCAGGTACCTTTAGCATCTTATTATTTTGTCCATGAAGTAACTCCATCAACATATTTATCTAAAGATTCGCCACCAGATACTTTTCTAATGTGATCTTTTAATTCTTCGATATTACTCAAAGCTTCACCGATATAGAGCTTAGCAGACTCTTGTATATCTATGCCATTATCAATTTTTTCGCCTTCTGATTCAATCATTTTCGTAACAGCTATTTCTAGAGCTTCATGGTTTAGTTGATTAAGATAAGTTAATAATTGATTAATTTTTATGTTTGACTCTTTGTGCAGCCAAATTTCCTGCGTTCTTGCTATAGCTGATAACTGCTCGAACTGACTCAATGGTGCAAATTCATCCATATCTTTATATTCTAAGAATTCATTGCCTGGATTAATAAACGGAGCTAAATAGTTTTGTAAATCAATTAAGGACCTGTAGATTTTATTATAAGATTCCTCTCTAACTGAAAGCAGCCTTAATACATATCTTTCTTTTCTTTCTTCTTCTAGTCTTTTTTTTGATATTCGCTCATTTGCTTTTGTTGTGAGAAAAACAACTGCTATAGCGGTGAATGAAGAAATAACGGCGCTCCATATGTAATTAATAGTTTTCAACCCCATTTCATGATATCTCATATTTCATTGAAATTTCGACAGATAATTGTCAATTCCTCTATATCAATTAAAAAAAGCCCACCAGCCGAAGCCAATGGGCATAACCTCAAGTGTTTGAGCATTTAATTCGTGATATCAACAGTCTTTGTTTTTGCGTCATATACAACTGTAGCTCCTAGCGCCTCTGCTACTGCCCGAGCTGGTGTATAGGTAGTGCCGTTATCAAGCACACCGTCAGCTACCTTTTTTCCGTTCACGTTAACTGTCACCTTTACATCTTTATTCACAACTGCAACTCCTAACTTAAGCTTGTAATCAACCAAATTCTTGAACGCTGTCCACCCCGTCCACTTCCCACCATCATACATCAAACGAGGACAAATCTTACCACTCCAGTCAAAGTGCCGCCGAAGCCGATCTATGCCCCACCCACGCTCTTTGAGCATCGATGCAACCAGTTCAGCAGCATTATCTAAAGCCTTTGCATAATCGCCACTCTCGCAGATCTCAATGCCTATGCTTGTACGATTACCGGATTTAATTCCACTACCGTCACCCGAGTGCCATGCGTTTTCCGTTAGTGGGATACACTCCACTGCTTCTTTACTATCAACCACTATATGAAATGATGCTTGCCGATCGTTAGAGGGATTAGTTAGCCATGAGCGCTCATTAGCAGCTGTACTGGATGGATTACCTGTGTTATGGATAGTTATTGTTGTCGCTACCATTGTAAGCGAAGGACGACGATTACAGGCTGTTTTTAATGGTACATGATCCTTACGATAAATCATTATTGATCACCGCTTTTCTTAGCCTGCTTAATAAGCTGGTTTCCGTATACAGCTACAGCCCCACATAGGATACCTTGTATAAAGCTTGTAATTACAAACCCTAACATCAGTACAGCAAATACAATGGCGACCAGCGTAACAATATACACAATGCTCCAGTCCGGTACTTTTGGCGTTTGTTTTAACCAATAACCGATAATCCAACAAACTACGACAACAACCATTAATTCAGGATTAATAAACTCCATAACTGCATTCCATTCCATATTAATTCATCCTCTCTATTCTTCGATTTTGTCCAAGCGCTTATGGGCTTGCTTGGTAGATTCTTCAACTCGTGTTACTCGCTCAGAGAGTGCATCCGTCCGTTGACCCTGCTGTCTGACATCAGCTCGAATATCGTCCACACCACGTTTGATGTACTCGACATCTGTACGTAACACTGCTCCGCTGCCAGCCTCTTGCGCCACATCTTTTTTAAAAGCAGATGTTCTGGTTACCCACCCTAATACAACACCGCTTACTGCTGCTACTAATGCTGTGATCGTTGTAATCTCCACTACCTTCCCCCCCTTATATAAATAGCCCCCGGAGATCCGAGGGCAAAATAAAAACGCCTGCTATTCGGCGTTGGTTGTAATCTCTGTAGCTTGTTCGGCAGTGATTTTTTTCGCTGTGACAAATACCTGTACCTGCTCTCCCGTATACAACCCTGCGTCAAAGTATCGCTTAACCAGTGCGTACCAGTTCATTTATAGCACACCTCCTTCCACGAGGCTCAGCAGTAAGGCAGCCTGATCTTGTTCAGCTTGATCTTGCCTAGCCTGCGTCTGCACTAGCTCCAGTAATAAAGCTGCATTGTCGGCGCGTAGTTGCTCGGTTTCCGTCAGCTCTGGCGGCTTATTAGCTTCGGCTTCTAGGTAGGCTGTCCAAGCTGCTTGAAGTTCGGCTTCAGTCGGTTGGGGTTTGTCCAGATTCCACATTGCAATATGTGGACCTCTCTCAACTAGGTCGTAATCCTCGCCCTCGGTAAGCAGGTTATAGTCGATGCCGTAACGATAGTGTACGCCCTCTATGGGTTCCTCGCCTTCTTCTGTCGGCTTGATCTCATACCGTACTCGTCCTTTTTCTTCGGCTCCTTTGCGTAATGCTGGTTCGGGTCCGTTGTCCTGAACCATGAAATCACGCATTGGATCAGCTTCCGGGTATAGATACTTGATTGCTAGTGCTATATTCATCATCATTCCTCCTTTTTAGGCTAACCGTATAATAGCAAAGTGCGTGGATTGGTCTGCTGTGCTTATAGAACAGGCCACGTCAGAATAGGCGTACAGTTCTACAGTTTGTCCCCCGTAAAGGTCTAGAAGTGCATTCCCGCTAACTATAATGTCACCTTTACCAGCGTGATACTGCTCAGATATTGTGCTGTTATAGATTCCATCAACGTAAATGGCTAATAGTTCACGAGACAACACAGGTGACGTACTAAACATTCCTACACGTGCGTCCACACTATAAAATCCGGGTTCTGGAATGACGAAACGGGAATTGGCTACATTTGAAATTGATTTAATATTATTGTTAAATTCAGTGAATAAAACTTTGGTCCACGTTTGAGCAGGTATAGTCTGTGCAGTTGGAACGTTTTGGTGGTGCATCTCTCCCATGGGTCTTGTCCATTTTGTATTATCTCCCCATGGGTTAAGAACTCCACTTGACAGCACCAAGCCAGTTGCAGCGCCATTGCCATTTGTTGACGATGGTTGTGTACCGCTTTGTGTAATTAATCCAGCACCTTGATAGACATACAACGCATAAGTATTTCCAGAGCCAGAGTTGGAATCACTATGAATTCGCGATCCATCAGCAGATAAAATAGCTTGACCTTTATTGGATATCGCACAACCCTTTACTCTAACGGTTGATGCCGAAGCATCTACCCCCGATGCGGTCGGAGCCGATGCTATCAGATTACAATAGGAAATTTCAACATAAACGGATTTTGATATAGATACTCCGTTTGTATTTGAAGCATTACAATTAAGACCATTCAGCGCAGTGCGTGAGCTGTTGTTAATAATTGCAATTGCTTGTACGGTGCGGGATGAAGATGCCACGGTATCACCCTGTATTGTTATAGATCCACCACCGGAATAACCGCTAAGACTTATAATCTCCGAATATGTTCCCGCCGCGACGTTAACAGTAACAGCGTGATTTACAATTTGTGGAATAAAACTAATAGCCTTTGTAATCGTCTTAAACGCTTTAGCCGCCGTATTATCTGATCCGTCATTACTATCACTACCATCTGTACGGACATAGTAGGTAAGGTCTGCTGTTGTTTGTTGCGGTGTAGTAGCTAAATTGGGTTTACTGTTCCAGTTAGACTTTTCTGTGTCAGTCGCAAATCTATGAGTAGCATCCTCAGTAATCATAGTTGCTGGATGATTTGCTGGATGAACATAGTTATTTGCTCCTGTGGCGATTCCGTCGAGCTTTATTTTGTCAGTTGCCCGCATCAACCCGTCACTTTGCGGTGCTGCTGAAACAAGAGTATTCGGTGCTTTTCCATTCCATGCTATCTTTTCAGCATCAGTTACAAATCGATTACTTGCATCTTGCGCGATTATAGATGGTGGATGAGTTGCCGGGTGAGTATAGTTCGTTGCTCCTGTTGCGATACCCGCCAGCTTTGTTTTCTCGGCTGCTGTGTAATCATTGGTAGACAACTGTTTACCTGTGACCTTATCAACCTTGTTATTAACAGTCGTGTCTAAGATATCCATATTTCCGTTCAAATCGGTAATATCAACGATATCTGTTCCCTCGGGTTTCTTTAAGCCCAAATTTCCTGTGGTTTGCATGTGTCACTCTCCTATCCAAAAGTTCTTAAGTCGTTCCACGTTCCGGTGCCAGCAGTATTCCAAGTTATCGTTTTAAGCGAATCCCAATATGTGTACGTGTAAGCAAACTCATAGGCCAAGTGTGCCGGCTTGATTTCATCAAGTATCTGAATTAGCCCAGCCATATTCGGTGGAATGCCTAGAATGCCTATGAATCGGACGATAAATCGATATTCCCCTGGAACTTCTTCTACCGATACTTCCCCACCAGCAAAAGCCGATGCTGTTCGTTGAATCATTTCAGGTGTCGTTGTGCCTGTGCCTCGTCTTTTAGCTTTGATCATTTCACGTCTACTGACATAAGACTTTGATGGATCCGAGCTTAATCCAAGTTCAGCCTCCCAACGCGCAAGGCTCCATGTTGCAGTTTCAACATATGCCTGATCTAGCACCTCTTGAGCCCTCGTAGTTAAGCCATATATCTCAATTCCTAATGATTTCTGCAGTTCTTCTATTTCTTGAACACCCTTGTAATAAGCCGGTAGGTATTTCATAAGATCAACCGTATTTACATCGTCTATATCCTCTAATTCATTAGCCGTGAAAAGAAGAGTGCTATATAAAGATTCTCCATAGCTCAAACATCACACCCCCTTTAATTGGTTCCATGTTACGGGACCCTTACTCATATATTCGGAGTGCGTATGTGTTGAAGGTGGATACGTTGCTGGTTTCCCAGCTACACCGGACCAAGGGACTGTATCAGCGTTGGCTGCATAATCCACTTTTCCGTCATTGTTAGTATCATAGATACTTTTGAGCATGTCACCTGAGCTTTGAGCAGCTACGAGCAAAACATTACCACCTGTTGTGCCTATATATAGCTTACTCGTATCGGTACAATAGCCAAGCTCGCCTATTGCCAATGTACCAATTGCGCTTTCTATTCCTCTACGTATCTGAATTAATACTTTTCTCGCCATCTCAAAGCCTCCTAGAACGTGCCCCCATCGATCGTAGCGACCGTAAGTTTATTTCCATTGGCCGCATCATAGACGATACTGGAAGCATCAATATTAGCCTCGATCCCGGTCGCGTTAACAACAATGCCTTTACCTTGCTTAGCAGCTACCGTAGTAGAATCTACAACAATCCCGTTTCCAGCTCCTACCGTCAATGTAACGGTATCTGATTGACCACCACCAGTAAGACCGTTGCCCGCTGTGATCGTCTGTAGGGCACCACCAGTCCTAACCCATGCCGTTCCATTCCAGCTGTAGATCTTTTGCTCATCATCCACATATGCAGTCCAACCTACAGCAGGGGTATAGTAAGCCCAAGCTCCAGACTGATACTCTGCTATTTGGTTTGTTTTACCTGCCCATAACCCTGTCGCTGATGCTGGAATGATATAACGGTCCGCTTCTGCTGGACTTGCTGGTGGCGCTAATAAATGTTGATCTTTTACCGATGCTTGTGGTTCGATATTATGTTTTGCTAATTCGATTTCATTTTTGATTTTTTGTGCAGACCAGATATCGGTAATGGCTGTACCAGAATCATTAATGACTCGGTGTTTAGCTGCATCGTCAATATGGCTTTTAATCTCAGCTGCAGTTTTAGTATTCGTGCCATCTGACACCTTATTGATATGACCTGCACTGACATCAGCCTTTAATACCTTTGCATAAGTAGCGCCATCCGCTATATTATCTAGCGATCCTGTTAAATCACTGAGTGCTTGGGCGTTCACTCGCCTCCAAGCTGCGCCATCATCAAAATAAAGATATCCACTATTAGCCCCACTCGTTACGTAAAACAAACGTCCAACAGATGCGGCCACCGGACGAGAAGCCTCTGCACCTGACAAAGCTCGCCCAACCATTGAGTTTGTTGTACCGTCTCCGATATATATTTCTTTAGTATCTGTACAAAAGCCCATTTCGCCAACAAGCATTGCACCATAAGTGCTAAGTTGAGCTTTAGTACCACGTCTTATTTGTATCGTCTGTGCCATCTTATACCCCTCTCGTAAATGAACCACCGTCTATAAGTCCACTCGATTTATACCGCTCAACCTCTGTTTGTGTGGCTGTTACAGACTTTTGTAGCACATTAATATCGTCAGCCTCCACCGTGTCCCCTGGTGTTTCATAGGTTACGAAAACTTCAGCAGCTCCACTAAATATCTTAATTAACCTGCGCCATGGTGTATCACTCGGAATGGTTAACGTCCAGTTTGTCAATTTATCACCCGTCAATTTACTACCACTATAGACTTGGACAGTAGCGTTATTGATATTATCGTGATTCAGTAACCCCTCATAAACGCCTGCTACAAGTGTTATCCGTTCCTCAATGACATAATTGTTTCCCGTTGGGCTTTTATTCAACTTCTCCTGAAATACATCAACTTTACTCGGGTAGGCCATGTTACACCCCCAATTCCACAATACCGATCAATGGCACCTCTTCTTCTGTAAGAACGATGTTCCCAACAGCTCCATTGAGTAGCAACCCAAGATAATCAATAACACCGTCAGTCCCTAAAAGGATTGATCCAATTACGGCCTGACTTACATAAGTAGATACAAAAGACGCTGACTTACGCCAAGTCTCCAATCGCTCCAAAAAGGAATTCTTTACACCCTGCAAGGTATAACCAGGCGCTAAAGTTACCTTAGCTGATATATTGATCGTCTTACCGATTGCTGAAGTAACTGTGACTATTGCCCCAATAGGTGCTTGTCCTTCACCTTTCCCAGCAGCTGGATCAATGTAGTCTTGTACTTGATTCACAAGAACGCTTGAGGCTGGGGCACCTTCTGTATTTACAATCACAACTTTTACGGTCTTCGGACCTGACCATAATGGGAATACACGAGCGCCGCCCACTCCGGAAACTTCAAGAGCCCATTCTATATAATGATATTTATTCCCGCTGGTTGCTGGCCGTCTGGCAGAATCGAGGTACCGCTGCCGTAATGCATCATCTGTCTCTCTATCAGTCCCAGGGATAAGTAACTCCGTCAATTCAGCTCTTGCTAGATTGTTAATAAAATCGATTGGAATTAAGGCACCGAAGTGCTGATTACCCGTAACTCCTTCAACCTCTGCCTCAAGGCGATACTCCCCTAATGAGAGTCGAGAGATTGCTTTATAGTTGATTGCACCAATAGCGAAGCGACTACCAACCGGAATATCCATTAAAGTGTTAGAAGCATTATAAAAAAGCCCTCTTAGTTGAGCTTTTGTTGCCTTCTTGCGGGTAACACCAGACCACGCAATCGATCGATCCAGATAATCGCCACTAGCTGTATCAGCAAATATTAAATTTGCATTGATATCCAACTCAACATACATCTGAGCTAATTCCATTGCTGCTGGAGCCATAGCATCATAAATAATGCTACCTTCTCGCTTGTCCAGCCCATCTGGTACCCGGTCTAGCATCCTTTCTAAGATCGTTTCAAACGTTTGATCTTCATACACCGCCATTCACCTCCAATCGGTCTGTATAATTTCCGTAATCACTCTCTACGTCAAACAAGACGAGGACCGCATCGCCATCATAGTTAAATCTAAAGTTGGTTACAGAAACGATACGATCATCCTGAAGTAACGCTTCCCTAGTCCAGCGTTCCACTTCGGTTTCAAACACCGCCCGACCCCGCACCGCTCCAACATCTGCCTCACTACCGTAATTGTCACTGTAAATCAGGTTTTCAAATCGGATTGTCGAGAGTATTTTTACAACTGCCTGTTTTACGGCATCCAATCCATCCACTACCACGGATCCTATACGCCCATTTACAAGGTCTAATTTATAAGTAAGACTTGGTAGGGGTGTATCCTCCATATCCTCATTCAGCAGCACGTTATCGCTCTGTGGTATCAAACACTCACCACCCTATCCATGATTACGTAGCGTTGACCACCTTGCATACGGATAAGTAAAAGTTTATCTCCGGTAGCTAACGGCTTACGAATTACGTATTCTTGGATTCCTATTGTTATTTTCTGTTCAGATAAGGTTTCCGGAACAATTAAAAAATCCTCCGTAAGTGAAAGCCGATTATCGACCAACACTACAAGAGGATTAATTTTTTCTACAATTCCTAGCTGTACCAGAACTGGACCAGCAGCATTCACCGCTTCAGTGGCAGCGCGTTTTATCGCATCTATCATGATTACACCAACCTTAGCTCTAAGTCCATGGTATGTACTCCGCCTTCTTTCTTATGAGTACATTCATCGACTAGGAAGAATTTATTTATGTTCATTGCGTTGATATATAAATTAACGTAGCATCCTGCACGCATTCGGTAATCTCCAAGGGCCTCTATACTAAGCGTCCGCTTCTCTCGATTCTTCATGAACAGTTGCTGAGTTAGTTGCTCGGTAATTTGAGCCTGATTCAGATTCTCATCTACTGACTCGTAGAGTTGTAGCAATCCCCACTTAGCAATGCTGGCGCTATCTTTGGTAACGTAAGTTTCCCGCTTACCAGTCTCCTTGTTGTCTCTGTACAATACAATTTGATTGTATGTCTCATCGTCAATGTTGCGGCTGTAAGAGTAATCCGTCATGAGTGAATCATCACCCACCACAAAAGGAAAGCGCATATTAGAAGCATTACGTATCGTCAAGCTCCCAAAATCGTCAAAGAATACGAAGTTGGTCCCGTAGTTAATCAGGGTCTCATCTAACGCCATGCAGATCATATCGATAAACGTTTTATCGTCACGGATCTGGGAAGGAATAATGTATTTTGTATCTTCCAGCGTTCCGGTCTTGAGCTGCATGTCTTGAGCGATCTTTTGAACTACCTGAGTTGCTGTCTGTTTCGTAAATACATAAGTTCCGCTATTCATCAGATACCGGATCTGATCATAAGCAAGGATGCTTATTTCTTCTGTCTTGCCAGTTTCAATACTGAAAATATATCCATAGAAAACCCTATGTCCCTCATCTGTGTATCTAACCACATCACCATTGTTCAGTTGGAATTTTTTATCTTGCCACGGGCCATGGTCTACAAGGGTGAATTCTAAGGATGCTGCCTTACCTATACGGATTGTCTTCCAAGATATATCAGTAACGATGCTGGAAACATCCCAGACGGCGCCATTTTTATTATCGATCAATAATTCCATGTATCATCACCCCGGTAGCTTCAGAACAGAGCCGATTTTGAGTGTCTTCAGCTGCGCATCTGTTAAGCCGTTTAACTTCTGAATCTCTTTCCACCGGCTACCGTCACCGAGTTCTCTTTTAGCTATCTTCATCAAGGTGTCCCCGGATTTGATAGTAACTGTTTTAGACTTGGTACGTTCATCTGCGCGTTTCGCTGGCTCTTTCTTAGTAGTGGTTGTTGTTGTACCAGCTGGTGTTGTATTTGTCTTCAACGTCACCTTTTTAGCAGCGTAAAATACATACTCCTTCAACTCTAACTCATATTCGAAATCACCTGGGCGACCTGCAACCTCTTTATAGTTAAAAACCTCAATGCTCATCGCCAGATTGATCTTGAGCCCTAGGCTGGTAAAGATAAACCGTATGGGCTTCTTCTTGTTCATCCAGTCCTCTATGAGCTGGATATAGTCAGCGGGTTGCCCCCAATTCGCAGAAGAAACAAAACTGGGTACCGTTCCACCCGGTTGGATGGCTGGAAAGAAGCTTTCAAACTGAATGGTCTTGAGTCCGGGCGCCTTAATTACATTGATTTGTCCCAGGTCTGTGATGGAATACGTCTCACCGTCTCCCTCACCTGAGATTTCGATCTCTTCCGGAAGAACGGGTATCTCAAACCAAATGGCGCGGTTATTAAAACTGAGTTCAATGCTGTAGCCATCGGCCACAGGACCGCCTCCTTTCTTAAAAAGGGAAAAACCTCCAATCTGTCGAATAGTGGTAGTTGGTCGGACATACCAAATATTGAGAAAGGAGGTACATGAATGCTTAACTTCGACTCAATCATGAACTTAGCAAGAAGAGAGGCAACATACAACGCTGCTCAAAGGTTAAGTAAAAAAGAGAACAACCCTCTTGTTGAGAATTTAGAGCCGGAACTAAAAGAACTTACCGAACAGAACGAGCTAACCATTATACTAATTGAAGAAATTGTTAAGTCAGGATTAAAGCAGTATCATAAAGCCGTTCAAGATGAAGAACAACGGAAATCTAGAACAAGTTTCTAGCATAATTCTCAAGTGCGATAAGCGCAGCTTTCTTAATTTTTGATTCATCTCCGACACCCATCTTGATATTTATCGTTGGCGTCAAAGTGATAAAGGACTGATTATTTTTCATTTGAGCCACTTCTCTTAATGTGTCAATTTCTTGCGGGGACCATGTGGCCCCTTCCTCGAAAGCGGCATCAAACGATTCTTTAAGGATGATAGAGTTAAAGGTCTTCTCCTTCGCATCACTGAGAACTTGTTCAACTTCAGAGTACATTACGCCATGCCTGATCAAAACATAGACAATTTCGTCTGAAGCTTTGTTCAAGTCTGCCCCATCTTTTAACAACACAGCAATCCCTCCCCTTAGTTATAGACTCCCTTAGCCGTCGATGCGATTTCCTCATTCAGCTTCTTCGTAATTTTACTAACAATGGAATCCAAATTCGCTGAATTGGTCACTGGACCCGTCTTCACCTGGACTGTAGGCGTCAGCGTCACAAAGTTTTGAATGTTCTTCATTTCCGCAACATCGCGCATAATCTTCAGGTCCTCTTTGGATATGTCGATTGGCTTTTCCACTTTACCGACCTTATCGACTTTTGCAACTTTACCTTTCTTGTCAGTACCTGCGGAAGGCGTCCGGGCAGCATCAGCACGTTTATTCCAGTCGTCGAAGTTGTAATCTTTACCTGCACCTGCTTTGGCGGCATTCTCTTCTTCCTTAGCCTTCTTCTCTGCGGCAGCTCGCTTGTCTTCACGCTCCTTCATAAACTTCTCTACGTTAGCTTCACGATCCGCCGCTTTGGCAGCGATAGCCGATTCTTTTGCAGCTAAGGTAGCGTCCCGAGCTTGACGAGCTGCCTCTTGCTTAGCGGCTTCACCTGCTGCAAATTCGACGTGTTCAATTAAATCTAAAGTAACACCGGGTATTTCTTTAAGCTTTTTAATCAAGCTATTGATACGGTCAATAGCTCCATTCGCTAAATCCTCCATTAGTTCAAGAGATTTTACTTTTGCATAGCCGAAAGCATCAGCAATCCCGTACCCCACACGCATAAAGAATAACGGTATTTGGTCAAAAAAGCCGAGAATCGCATTCCAGGCCCGCATCATCGCTGCGGCAAATTGATCATTTGTTTGCCATAACCGGTAAAAGTACACGATGAGGCCGATAATCAATGTAGCGACAAGTACAAATGGGTTGGCGTTCATCACCGCGTTGACAATTGCCTGACCGATAGCCACCAGTTTCAGTGCCGCATACAAGGCCATCACAGCTGCACCTACCCCGGAAATGATAGGCTCGATCCATGACCAATTCTCCGAAAAGAAATTATAAACACTAGTAATCCATTCCAGTAATTTCATGACGCCTTGGACCACGTTATCCAGTCCCAAACTCAGCGCATCAAAGAAGGGCTGAAATTTACCCGCTTGAAAGGCAGCGTTGAGTTGAGTAATCAATGGGGTTAGGGATTGCATGGCTGCGCCGCCTGCATCAGCGAACATGGAACGTACATTACTGCCCAGTGTCTCCATTTGCTTCGCCGGACTAGCCATCATCTGATCAAAGGCTGCTTGACCCATTTTTTGTTTCTCAAGCAGCTTATCGAAAGCCTTAATAAAGCCGTCCATATCTCCGGCTTTCCCAAGCTCATCAATCTTCAGGTCACGGATATCTGATTTCGACATGTTAAAACGCTCGGCCAAGGAAACGATGTCCCCGCTCATAGCCTCTTTTAGGGCAAACGCTGCGCCTTCAATTCCGTTTCCAGCAGAGTCAAACGCATTCATCCGCTGAGCGAAATTATTCAGCTTGGACAACTGATCCGTGTTTTGGGTTGCCGAGAAGAATGAAAGCGTGCTTTGCAGTGACTTGTTGACATCCTGCCCCGTCTTTAGAGCATCTGCCTTAAACTTCTCGAACATCGCCGTGCCGATCTCGGCATCTCCTGTTCGCGCGACGAACATGTCCATCATTTTTTGCTGTTCCATGGCCCCGCCTATTGTCGCTTCTCCAAGGGCTTTAATACCAGATACACCCAGATACCCGCCGACCAAACCACCAATGCCAAGTCCGCCTCCCCCGCCGCCGCTTCCAGATGCTCTACGGTCACCGCCTCCACCGCCTCCACCTCGACCACCTCGCATACGATTGACTACTTGGCGAAGACGTTCCACTGTAGTAATCAGCGTCCGCAGCAGTGTATCCAGTGTGGCTGGAAGTCTCAAATTAAGCCGAGCTGTAAGGGTGCCGATCCGTGCCTCAATCTGCGAACGGAGTAATGTCGCCTGATGAAGTGCATGAGCAGTGTCCAGGTTGACGCGAATTCGGATTGCGGCGGTACTCCCACCCATACCGTGGATCAAAGATTGCAACTGAGACCTTACAGCTGCAGCCTCTGGCAACTCCATCTTAACCTCTGCAGAAATTGTCCCAATCCGGCTTCTGAGCTGTGCACCCAGCAAGGAAGCCGCACGCAAAGCCTCAGCGGTATTCAAGGACAACGCTAGTTGTACGGCAGGTAAGGAGGATTGAATGGTCGCCAGCTGGGTCGCGAAGTCAGAGGTTGCCAATCGAACTTCGAGCACAGCAGAACCAAATTCCGAACCGATTTGTTGCCGAACAGTCCTAAGCTGCTGAAGCACTTGCTCTGAATTTACTGAGAGCTGAATAGCATTGCCCGGACCGAGCGCAGCCAGCAACTCCTTGATTCGCTGAAGTTCTGCTACCGCATTGCCAACATTTATTTGCAGACCCACTGCCATCTGCATTTGAGAGCGAAGCCGTTCCATAATGGCAATGGTTGTATTCATAGCATTATTTACACCGGCTAATCGTTTGGTGAAGTCTTCGTACAGCTTAATGCTGGCTTCAAGGGTTGACATATTGTCCTCCTTTCAAGGCATGAAAAAGGCACCCCAATACGGGATGCCCTTTGCCTGTATTATTTTACGCTGTTGAATATTTCTTTGGCTTTTTGGTTGTTGGTTTCTAACACAAAGTTACCCTTAACTGGCCAGTCTCCCATTATCGAAGCGTACTTCTCTACAGCCTTTTTGGCCTTGGAATTTGATTCATATTCATATATCTTAACAGTGTTGTTAGCTATATTAAAAATAACTCCGTCTTTTGCATCAATCATCTCATACTTAGGTTTTTTCTCTTTTTTAATTCCTTTTTCTACTCCAGAATCGACATCGTGATTTATATCTTCCCCAGAGTTATTAAAGGCTTCGATAAACTTGTCCATGGTAAGATTATCATCCTCTTTAGAAGACGAACATCCCGCAAAGACTAGCACTAGACAGACGATAAACAACCCACTCCAAACTTTTTTCATTGCAACCTCCACAGGTAATATTTACTAACAATATACCAAAGGAGAACTGATGGGTCTATTATTATTTGTTTTTTTCCTTATCGATCCGAACGGATATCATCGCGTAAATCCCCGCCCGTTCCCGGAGACTCATGCTCATCAGTACATGCGGCAGGATGTGCAGTTCATGGAGGGCGTAGTAAGCAAAGTTAGCCTCACCATCGCCCTCGTTAATTAGTTTTTTACTTCGTCCACCAATTCATTCAGATCCTGATCATAGCCATTAAGCGCCTGTACACGCTCCACTAGAACGGTAAACTCACCAGGAAGCAGCATCTTACGGATCAGAGCCTCAGCTCCCCGCACACCATAAGATTTCTGAAGCTCCGCATCCTTGAGATTCGGATACACAACCGATGCCCCTACCATCTTGGCCAGATAGTCATTAGAATCAAACTCAGGCGTATACATACCGTTGCGACCCTTTACCTTCTTGGTGGACGCCTTCCTAAGCTCTAGGTTAGCGTCCTCTGTGATGCTCGCCAGTTTCCACGGGATCGCCTTCCCATCCTTATCCTTGAAACGCTTTGAAACTATAAAGTCCTCTGTTGCCTCTACCGCTGCTGCCTGTGCGAAAAATGCTGAAAATTCACTCATTGTATATATGCCTCCTATATTTTAGTTTGATGTTGGTGCGTTAAAAGCCTGGCCCATATCAATGCCTTCAAAGGTGAAATCAATATCTTCTTCAAGCGCATCCGACTCTGTATCCAGTGAGGCCATAACAACGCTGTCCAGATTGACACCGAGTAGCGTAATGGTCTGTAAGCCAATGCTAGAGTTAGGATCCTCATTCGTAATGGTGATATCGAAGTTTGTATCTTTCCCTGTAGTCATGTAGTCCAGCATGAGCTGACGGAAACGGCTGGTCACATAGTAGATCGTCATACTGCCCGTACCATTCCACCCGATAGCTTTGTGCTGGGTGCCCCTGCGGCCGAGGGTCTTCACATCTGCCTTTTCCTTCTCCACGGAAGCTTCCAACGTTTTGATATAAAACATATCCTCGACTTGGCCGTTAATCGTAGCATAAGCCCGGCCCTCCTGTCCGGAGATTGTATCACTAGCCTTTAAGAATGCCATCTTACTTCACCTGCACTTTCATATAGACTTTTTCAATGCTGTCTACCGGTTGGATCGCTGTTTCCACATAGATAGCATCCGAATCGTTTCCTGGCGACACCAAAATATCTTTTTGCGAATCAAAATTCTGAATCGCATCGATCTCCTGGAGTGCGGTCAGGTACACGACAATCTCCTTGCGAAAGAGCGCCCGACCATCGGTATTGTTGCTGACTTTGCCGATATACGATGCCTCGAAGATCCGTTTCAGATCGTTCGCAATACCATCCAAGACACGGATGACACGGTTTTTGTGGAAAGAATTATTCTTGGTAGGTGAATAGCTCAAGAAGGTATTAATATCCTGCTCCACCACAGCACGGTTAGCCGATGGACTAAAGATAAACTCACCGGCGCTCAAGGCTGCCTCAATCTGGCTATTCGTGTAACGTGGAGCCACATCCACAGCATCGTCATAAGCTGCATAGGTCAGCGATTCATTCATCTCAGCTGCTGCTGAAGCACCAGCTACCCAAGCAGTGGCCTGCGCTGCTGTAAGTATGGTCCCATCGGAAAGAACCACGCCATTCTTGACGCTGATCACACCTTCGAAATCGGCTACAGGGTAGTTCTCAAGTGCTGCCTGCACCTTTTTGCCCTCTGACTCTCTCAAACGCCGTACAAAGGCAGCATATACCGCTTTGAGCGCGTTGTCCGTGGATGTCAGTGCCACTGTCTGGAAATCGTACAACTCCAGCGCAGCCAAAAAGGCTGTATGGTCCGCATTGGTCACTGTACCATTGGCTCCACCAATCAGAGGCGCACCTGCTGAAACGGTTAAGGCTCCGGTTCCACTCCAAACCACCCAATCATTGGCCTTGAGTCCGGCAATGTTAGCCACAACTTGGATATCCACTACCGCACCGTCCAGCAGCGTTTTGACGTCAAACTTCGCACTATCGTCCATGTTGGTCTGCACCGCCACCGCCAGGGTATTCCCGCACAGGCCGCCATGTTTCGCTGTTGCCGTCAGATCGCCGACGATCGCCGCGGCCTTCGTTCCCTCATTGAGCTTATACAGCAGGACTGTCCGCGCCCGCTTTAGGGCTTCCCGCAGAAGCAGCAGCTCCGGTGCTGTAAGGTCGTATCCCAGCTTTGTCAGTGTATCCTCACCAGCCACAATCGGCGTAATCACCTTGGCAGCGCCCCAAGGCAGCGACAGCGCAAGTGCTGTCACGCCCCGGTCACCCGCAGTGCCCAGTGTGCCTCCAGATGATTCAACATTGATATATACACCCGGTCTAATTTTATTCTGTAGAGTCCATGTGCCTCCAGCCATCTACTCCGCCTCCTTGTTCTTAAAATCATCAATTACGTGCTGTGCCTCAGAGGCCGTGTACAACTTTTCCGGCTCCAGCAGCGCTGCCAATACATCCTTATCTTGAAAGGAGTATTTAGCTGAGGATAAGAACTGTTCCCGACTAAATGAGCCCTCAGAAGCTCTCACGGCGGGTTGGCTCTCTGTATTTGTTGCTGCCTTATTCGTTTTATCACTCACTTGATACCGCCTCCTTGTTTCATACTCTGCATTTTAATATCCGGATCTTTCGTCCGAAATAGATGGTAATTGTATTGGACGAAGAAATGCAGAACACCGTCTACTATCTCATGCCGCATGCCCGTTCCCCGGTAGCCACCCTCTACGCCAGTTATATATTCAAGTGCTGAATACAACCGCTCTGCAACCCGTTCACATTCTTCCCTCGTTGCCAAGGAATCAGGATTAGGGAAGTAATGAATGTCATAGGAATTAAAACGTCGATATCGGCGGTTAATCTCTCTGGATTGGCTACCTTCCAGCAGCAGCACAAAAAAGCACGGCTGCTTCATGCCCTGCTCTGTTGCCTCACCGTATACCGGGTATGCCGGGAATATGGAGTCCAGCACCTTACTGATACCATCATTTACGTCTCTCATACTCACCGCCCCATGTGCTTCTCCATGTATTTTTTCAGCTTCCGCTCCATGATCCCTGGCAACTCTCTCTCAAGTTCCTGCTCGGATAAAGTCAGCATGAATTTACCGTTAACCCAACCGGTCCGTAGTCTAGTAACGTGTCCAAATTCTACATAGAGCGCATATTCAACATTATTTGTGATCTCTGCGTGGATACCGCCACCAGGTAATCTAACTACCTCACCGATCTGCCAACCTCGCCTCAAGTCTCCGCTTAAAACCGGAGTTCTAGCTATAGTCTTCGCCAGTAACCGTCCTGCAAGCTCACGAATACACTCCTCCATAAACGCTGGAAATTCATTTTGCATCCGTTGAAGGTTCTTCTGAAGCTTCTTAACGTCCTTGAAGTCAAACTTACCCATACTCATGCGTTCAGGACCTCTTTTAGCTTAATCTCCTGATGAGTAGCATATCTAAATGCCTTACCCGCCTGTTCTCCTTTGAACTCCATGCCATTCTGCTGAACCGTGATTCGACTCCCTGGCTTGATAGTTACATCAGGAGAGATAAACAGCTTGGCATCATAATTGACCTGATCCGCTGTCACTGTTTGTGTGGCAGCAGGTAAGGATGACTGAGAGAGTCCACACGGTTCATTAGCCAAGACAATGATAGGTTGCTGTTGTGTTTTACCGGTTACTGGATCTTTTACATCCTTCATTTCCGATATAGTACATAAGCCTTCATAGGTGCTCTCAATAGCTGCTCGCTCTGCTGGGATATTACCAAAACTGACCATGTTACCACCTCAATCTGCGGAACGCTTGCAACTGAGCCGCATAATTCCGAACGAAAGCTGCTCCAGGTCCGACCGTAACCGTAGCCTTAGCGGATCCGAAAGCTGTTGTAACATCCCCACGCTTGATGCTAGTAACTGCTGGCGCGGTCTGTTCGAATTCTGTTGGGTACTTCGTCCGGTAGTAATCCTCAGCTATATGCAGAACCACATTATCCAAGGCTTCTGGAATAGATGGTATGTTGCAATAAGTTTTAATCTCCTGGACGATAGTTTCCAAAACAAACAGCAGCCTACTATCCTTACTGCTATCTTCAAACGGTATCAGTAGTAATTGTTTCAGTCGAATTAGATACTTTTGGATCTCCTCCGGCATCTGCTTCACCTGCTTTCAAGATAACTGCAAGCACTTCCTTTATCTTCGAAGCTTCGCCCAAGTCAATACCATGTTCCTTAGCATATTTCTTGAGTGCTGGCAGTTTCATTTCTTCCAGCAGCAAATTCTGCTCATCTTCATCATCATCTAATTCAGGCACATCTTCACGGCGGATTACTCCATCTTTAATCAGGGATTCTACTTCACTAGGGAGGATCAAAATCTTATCACTAGCCTTATAGAATTTCCGATTGTATTTCGCTCCAGTTATCAGTGATATTTCGATTCTCTTATCTTCAGACACTCTCATCACCCTTTCAAAGAAATAGGAGAGGCATAAGCCCCTCCTTAAACCACTTTCGCAATAAAAATATTGTCGATAGTTTCAAATGATGGCAGCGTGATTGCAGAAACGATAGTTTCCACACTTACTGGGTGTGGCTGCTTAATTGTTGTGATGGCCACACCTGTATTCACGATAGATACTTCTGCACTTGTTGCCCCGCTCATAAGATCAGCTTCTTCTGGAGTAGTACCATACCACGTTTTACCCAAAGCTCCGTCTGGAATCAGTGTGAAATAATCGTCTGGATAGAATTGGTGTGAGCTGCCATCTTGTAGAGCATATTTCTTGTTGTAAACCGCAACCGTCAATCCCAGTTTGGACTCCAGGTATTGACGCATCAGTGCATCAGTCATGATGATGTTTAGCCCGCCAAGAGGATTCATATCCAAACGCACCTTTTCATTAGCTAGAATGTTATTCCACGTCTTACGAGTAACGATGGCCTTTGTTGGACGCACACCTTGCTCATCTTCAATCGTGTCCTGCCATTCTTTGATGTCTCCCACGATATTAGCTGTTGGATCATCCCATTTATCTGATCCTGTAAGAGTGGTCTTATGCCCAGCCTTCATGTTGTAGTCATAATCATAGTCAATCCGATTGGCCGTGATTCTGATTTTACCCGATGATAACAATTGCATACGCATGCGCTCAGCGTTAACCTCTGCACCGCTAACCAAACTAGCTCTATCATCGTAAATTTGAGTAATCAAAGATTTTACATATTCGCCGTTGTTCGAGTCCAAAAGTCTTAGCAATTCTTGACGATCTTTCTCTTTTAACAGCATAGCCTCACGGAAAAACGGCATCTCTGTTTCTACCTTTCCGAATCCGATTCGATCTCTCAGAGTTGCTTTAACATCGAATTCCGATGGCATCAAGGCTATAGGCAGTCCTCCTGCTCCTTTGATCCAACCAATATCTAAACCGAGCTTTTTTGCTGATGGAAACAACGTTGCTCCCAGATATGGAATAGCGTTTGATGGATTAGCCGCAATATAAGCCGCAATCTCTGGAGCTCTTACTAAATCTTGAATGTTAGGCATAATTATTTTCACCTTTCCTTTCTTAGACGATAAATGTGATCTGCTTCAATGCTGTCAGTTCTTCAGCAGTAGGAGCAGTCGGGATTTTATTTTTATTAATGAACGCATGAATGAGCATCGCCCCTGGTGCTGGACCACTTGTTACATCCGTATCATTCAACAGAACACCTTCAGCATTGGATACTCCAGTAGTGGTTGTAGCCTTGACCGCCAGTTTAGTATCATCAGCAATCACACCGCCACCTAGAATAGTTCCAGCTGGCACAATCTTTTTACCATCAGCGTTAGCTGTAACACCTGCATCGCTCACCGTGACGGCAATTGCTACATAGTGATCTGGGAATTTAAGAATTTCTTTCTTATTCCCATAGGTAGTTTCTTTAAATTTACTCATTTTGTTTATCCTCCGTTCTTATTTAAAGTAGCTTTCTCGGGCTGTATCCAACCCTTCATTGCCTTTAGTAGATTCAGCCAATTGTTTACCGAAGCTACCGACCTTCTCATCTCCTTGTTCACCCTTGGATTGATCCTTGCCATCCAATAGAGAGGTCCCTTTAAACTTGAACCCTCCACCGCCGCCTTTATCCTCGGTTTTAAACAAGTAGGCATCCGATGTTTGTAGACCCTTAAGTTGCTCTTCTAAGCCGACCACTTTACCGTCATCACCGATGACTAACTTTTCTTTGTCTATAAGCCCAGTAACATGCTTCTCGTTATGCACCTTACCGTTCAACGCGGATGTGATGGCATTGTTCAGGGTCATGTCCTTCAGATCTGCTTCATATTTCTCCTTGGCCGATTTGTTGTCGGCTTGCAGCTGATCTATCTGTTTCTTAAGATCATCTGACAATCCAGCAGTTTTGCTCAAATCCTGTATCTGTTTGTCCCGATCTGCGACATCCTTTTCAGCCTGTTTCTTAGCATCTGAAACATCGTTATACTGCGACTTCGGAACAAAATGCTTAGGTAGCTCCTTGCCAGCATCACCAACAATAGAATCAACCTTCGTATCGTCTAGCCCTGCTGCCTTCAAAATTGCTTTTAACCAATCCATCTATCATCTACCTCCATAGATTTGTATAGCTGCTCTCCAGCTTAGGGAGTGAACCGATATGCTCCGGTTCATGAGCAATATTAAAGGGCCTGCCGCTGCTCTGCGATAGGCCCACTTATGATTACATCGAATTTTTTCACTGCTTCGACTGCGTCATCCCAATTAGCGAAATAGCCTAAATGATGTGACTTCCCGTTAACCCTGCGTTTAGCCCTCCACTTTCCTTTATTTTCATACCATGTAACGCCAGGAAACTTCGAGATTCGTTTCTTTAAATCTGGGTTTCTTACATTCTCTGATTGGGTTACAACTCTCAAATTCACTAGCCTATTATCAAGTGTATCGTGATTGATGTGGTCTACAACCAATCCATCCATTGCCGCAGTTAAATACCTATGAAGCATCACATTTTTACTCGGACCTAAACTTCTATCGTAGCCTAGTACATAATATGATTTTGTATTTTTGTTCCACGATGCTCGGAATGTTCCGTTAAATTCATTAAGAATCTCCAAGGATTTAGTATCAATCAAGGTTTCTATGATGCCTTCACTGGAAGAAACATAAATAGCAGTGATTTCGCCACGAATGTTAAATTTGTTTTTCACATTCACAACTCCTCCCAATATAAAAAGCACCCTCGCATATTGGAGAGTGCTTCATATACCATATTTCTGTTTGATTAATACCCATTTCATAGCTTCTTCACGATTTAACCGCCGCTCTTCTGTTGCATTAGCATCCAAAACACCTACTAGCTGTTTTGGCAGCTTATCACGCTTCTGAAGATACTCAAACCTAACGGCGCTGATCTCGTCCACAAAAGCGTCAAATCGTTCGCCTAGCTTCTCACCTTGCGGGGCAAACTGTTCAGCGATAGCCGCCCTATTCTCTTCTTTAGTTCGCAAGATCATCACTCCTTTGTATATTGTAGCGATTCAAGAAGCATTACTAGCTGTTCCATGGTTAGGTGCTTTTCGTCATAACCTGTGAGTGCCTGCTCAATAGTAAGCAATGCAAGATACGAATCTTCTGCTTTATCAAGTAAACGGTTAATCTCATCTGTACTCAGGTTTATTGGGGCTGACTTCTTCAGGATGTACGTGCTACCTGAATCAACTGCTCTCAACTCCTTGATTCCATTTTTTATGAATGCTAGGACATCATCCCGACTAAATGATCCTCCGGGTTCCCCATCCACTGTAGGGTGATTATGGGTGACGATGCTCTTTTTAAGTACTTCAGGTGGTTTTATCTTGGTAATATCGACAGATGCCTTATCACCCTTAACATGGATAACCTCACCTTCTTTAGTGAGAGCAATAGCATGTTCTTCTGTAGCGTTCCTGATGGCTTGCTCAGCATCCTTTACATAGTTGCGGACGATATCAGGTTTAGACAGATCGATATTACCTAGTTTACGCGGAATGTCTGGCTGCAGCTTCGGTAGATCCATTTTACTGAGATTAATCAGCGGTGGTGCAGTCTTTCCGGTTTCATCATACCATTTCTCAGGTTCCAGGGTATAGATGCTTTTCTCAGGAATTGGAATATCCTTTGTTGGCCCGCCCGGAATCTCAATAGTAGGTAAGGGAGTCTCTGGTGCTTGCTTACTCGGAGTTTCAACAGAAACAGCCTCTGTAGCTTCAGGAGCGTATTTCTCCGCCCATTCCTTATAGTTGATATCCTCTGGTATGGTCTCAGTCTTACCGTCCTCGTCACGCGCTACCCGAGCTTTAATGTTATCCTCATAGTGCGGGATAGTGGTAGAACGACAATGAGCATGTAGAGGTGGGTAGTTAACATTAACCACCGCATCAACAATAGCAAATACTTTTCCATCCATATCCTGGCACTTAGCAGATGTCTTATTATCCAACGTAGCTGTAAAGCGGTATTCTTCAACACCTAATTCTTTATAACCAGCTAGTCGAGATTGTCCAGCAAAGTAAGCTGATTCTGTAAGAATTAGTCGTGTAGCTGCTTTTTCTGATACACCCATACGATCCTGAAGCTGTTGAATCATCTGTTTTGATGTATCCCCGCGTATAAGTCCTTGAGTAAAGATATTCCGCAGTTCACCATTCAGCCTTACTCGATCAGTCCATATACGAGATGAGAAGTTGCTACCATCTGGTGCCCATGGAGCTGAAAGGATAGCTTCAAGCTGCCGCTTATCCACCTTGGAGAATGATGCTCCTATACCGATACCCTTTTCCAGTTCAAAAATACTTCGATAGTATCCATCCTTGTAGACGTTACCTAATAGCTCTGTTGTACCTGTCAAACGCTTAGCTGACAATACCTCGATATGTTGCTTCATCTGCAATTGGATGGACTCTAAGCGGGTAACACGTACTCTAATGCTGGCATTCTCTAGTTCCTTCATCCAACGCTGATCTATGGCGTTCTCTTTACCGCGAGCAATGTAATCCTCAACGGTCCATTTGAATTCTTTGAGCTCGCCTGCTTTGAGAACTTGCTTAGCAGCGGATAAGCTCACAATCCCGTTATTATCTGCAAAACGCTGATAGAAATTATTAACATCTGTCTGGATGGATATCTGAGCCTTCCGGTATTCCTTATTCATTGCCTTTGTGAATGGTACTCCCTTATTTAGAAGTGACTCATTCAGTTGTTCCATACGTTTAGACCAATAAGCCTCTGACCTCATTGGTCACCATCTCCAACCTCTGCAGGAACTTTATCTTTTGGTAACCCCCCATACTCCTCTTCCTTGTCTCTAGCAGCTTTATCCTCAGCTTCCCGTCGCTTTAATTCTTCCTTCACATCAGTAACCCACGGATGATTTGCGACTTGTGTTTCTTTGGATACTATTCCCTCACTGTTCTTAGCATCAGTGATAACCTGTGATTCATTAATGACGATATCTCGATTAAATAAGAAATTGACTGTCTCTTCTAAGAAGTCATTCCCCGTGGTATTGAAGATATGTTTGTCAACGAACCACAAAAGTTGCTCAAGTGCTGCTTGGAATTCGTTTTCGATATCGTTAGCGTCCATATCCAGATCAGCGTAAAGAAATTTCAAGGCTTCACCACTTGGAGCCGTTGCGAACGAATCAGACTGAGTATCTACACCGCGCCCAAACTCGTAGATATCGTTTCTAGTCATGTCCATGTGATTCTTGTATGCTTCAGTATCGATCTCAAGATTCAACGTATCCACACCACTGTTATCGTCAGCAGAAACCTTGACCGCTTTTAGTATTGAGAGGTTACGACGAAATTCGCCTAAATCAGATCCTTCATAGCCCCTGATTACATAAACGCTGTTTGGTAGATCCTCGAGATTATTACTATTATCTGATTTCTTCTGGTCATACTCGTCAATCTGAGATTTTAATAATGAGATCAGCGGCAATTCATCCTCGTTATACTTGAAGCAAATGAACGGTATACGCTCCCAGTTGAGAGCTTGTGTCTGATTCGCAGAGTCGATTACATTAAAATGACTATTGAACTCACCTAACTCCACATCCGGTATGAGTCCGCTTGTTGTCGGTACAGCCAAAGAGCCCTTACCAATCACATAACGGTTAACGCCTTTAGAGTGCCAGAATTCAACTTTTTTAATAGTTGTTTTCTTTTTCCCTTCATATGCTTCAACCTCATATACACGGATAATCGCGTCCAGTTCGGTATGAGCGGCATCTTTCCAGAGAGGAATGATCTCTTCTGCTGGAAGCTTTTTAAACCGGAAATGGCCTTCCTCGTCATAATAAACATGCAGCCAGGCGCGGCCTTTCTTGATGCTCTCTTTTAGGAGACTTTTTAAGAGACGCTTAAATCCTTTGTCGAATATTTCTGTCAGCTGTTCATCATAAACATTGTTCTTGGTCTGTATACTCATTTCCTTACTCAGCAAATAGCCGGCTTTCTGATCAACGAGCTTCCGCAAGAATCCATGAACAATCTTGTTATTTGCGAGGTTTTTAGCTTCTACTAGCGCCCCACCGTCTCCAATGGTCATCCGCTTACGATCTAAGATATCAGCCTTATTCCGATAGTAGCGCTCACCAGCAAGCATGTCCTTACGTTCCTGTGATGATAACCAATCATCTATTTCCTGCTTAATGATCTCTTCGTTAGTCATAGCTGATCGTGCACCTTTTTCGATGATCCGGATAACCTCTTCCGTTGTGCTCAATTAGTTTCCTCCTCTCCTCTTAATCAAATGAGAATGAAGCTGGACGCATAACAATGGTGTTCACAAAATAACGATCACCGTCCATCTGGTGGTCATTTTGCTTAATGGGCTTCTCTTCCCCGCGGTCAGCTGCCTTTTCATCCCATATGTAGGACGAGAACTCCCTGAAGGTTTCCTTGCAGCAGTCATTATAGAGAATCTTCCCGGTATTCAGCGCCGAAGCTACATTACGGATGCCTTCTAGCACATCATTTTTTGCCTTCTTCACTATGAACTTGCCGTATTTCCTCACAGTAGCTATAAAGCTTGCTGCGGAGGGGTCAATGATAAGACTTTGAAGAGATACATCTCCAACAAATTCAACCAAATCATGATAGTACTCTTCATCCGTCTTCTGTTGGCTCTGTTGGCGACCGTCATAGTGGTATTCCTTCACCTTGTACCAGACACCAGAAAAAAGCCCCCACAGCCCGAACGTCATCGGGTTTTGGGTGCCGTAGTCACAGGAAATATGATATTTACTGTAGCGGCGGTCCTCAGTTTTAACAGTGTGCTTATCTCGGTCAAACATATCGTATATAACGCCTTCTGCCAGCACCCAGAGTCCGAGGATATAGCGCTTATAGAAGATCCCGCTGTACATCCTTCGATAGCGCTCCTTAACACGTTCTGACAAGGAGAGATTATCATCCATAGTAAAGTGCAGGTGTAGCGCAAGCTTCGTTACCAGTTGATCCAGCCATTCCAACTTAAACCAATGATATGGTCCAGCTGGGTTACAGTTAAACCAATACTTTGCTCCATCTACTGAACAACGGGCAGTTGCTTGTTCTACAAATGAGCGCGGCATCAAGGCCACTTCATCGAAGAACATCCCCGCCAGCGTGATCCCCTGAATTAAATCCTGGCTTCGCTCATCCTTACCGCCGAACAGGTAGAAATCATTGCTTGTCAGCCCCCTGCTGATGGTCAGATAGTTCTCTGCCCTATGATCCACTACAGTGTATCCTCTGGAATAAAGCATTTGCTTCAGCGGGCCTATCAGGTTACGCCGGAGAGCCCCTATGGTCTTCCCGGCCATCCCCAGGTTTTCACCGTTGAATGTTTCAGTAGCCCAGACTACGAATGAGAAGGACATTGACGATGTTTTACCAGAACGGACAGCTCCATCACAGATTAAAGCGTCCATATCTGCGTACGGGCTATCCCCCTGCATCCACCAGGTGAGCACCTTTATCTGCTTATCGGAGAATGGTTTCCATTTGAAGATTGCCGCTTTACGCTTCACCTTCATTGGCCCACACCCCCCTCGCTTGGGCTCTGAGGGCTTCGATAAAGCCATCATCCGGTAAATCGCTGGCATCCGGAGGCGTCATACCCTTAATTTCAAGCTGCAACTTCTGAACCCGGAGCTTAGTTTCTTCATCCATATAGCCTAGATACTTCTCTAGCTTATCCAGTGCCTTGAGCTTGTCATAAAACTTGATACTAAGACCTTCCCGTCCCTGTTTTACCTCGCTCACTAACGTTCCATCAACTTCTTCTGATGATTTAAAGCGCATATAGCTTACTGGTCTCGTAATTGGATCACCTTCGTTATCTACCACTGGACCATGTTCACTCATAACTGTTTCTTCTTGGGACCCAAATTCCACATAATCAGAAGTATCTGCAAATGCGATTTTAAGATACTCGGCTATAACCCGATGAACGCTCAACCCAAGCTCACCAACCATTTGATCCTTCAACCTTGTGATTTCTGCCTGAATTTCAGGTTTCCTCAGGTTTTCCCATCCTATGGAATAAGCTGCCCTCTTTGAATACCCAGCAGCTAATGCCGCTTTAGTTGCGTTGAAGTCTCGCATATATTCAAGGACAAACATTCTTTGCTTGTCAGTTAGCTCAGCTTCTACTTCTGGCGGATCGCCCCGAGCTACTTCTTTATTCTGTTTATTGGACTTCGGTTTCTTTTGTTGTACAACACTTTTCTTTTCCTTTGGCTGTTGTACAACGTTATCCGAAGATTGTTGTACAACATTCCATCCATCACGCTGCTTCCAGACGGCTACCTTCTTCTCATCAATATCTAGTTGCTCAGCTATCTGCCTATTTGTTATTTCCCCACCGTGTCCGCGCCATAACTCTAGTGCGCGGTCCCGGTTTGGATCGCGTGCTCTTGGCATTACATTATCACCACCCCCGTATTTAAGACATTAAAAAAGCACCCGAAGGTGCTCTTATTTCCGCATGAGTCGATTAAGCGCATTTCCTATATCGTCAAGCATTCCCTTAACTTGTCCAACTTCTTTTTTATTCTCGGCGATTCCTTCAAGAATACGGTCATGTTCTGATGAGTTGTGGTTATAATCAACCACTCCAACAGGAACACCGCAATTCGAACATTGAACAAAAAAGAACTTGAATCTCGATCTAGTTGGCGAAACTTCAGTTATTTCCCATCTTCCTGTTGCACCGCAACTCCCACATTTCGATAAGGCCATGTTTTCTCCCTCCCTTCGACATCATATTTCGACGTTCAGGAAGGATTTTCCTGCTACTATTTACCCATGTACCTTACTTCGCCGTCACCTCTGCAGCTTTTGGGGTTTAGATTATGGGCTCCGTGAAATAAAAAAGCCGCCTATTGGCGACCTTGAAAATTAATATGGTCGAGCTCAATTCACCGTGAGCTCATCGGCTGGCGTGGGTTTTTACACGTCATTCATTATAAGAGTCGAACCGTTAATAGGTTCCTCCTATATATAGGTGGCAGGCGTACGGCAAGATTAGACACATTGGAGAAATAGACTCATTCCCTTGTTAATCTCTACTTTGGTTGTAGCGCGATCCAGATAAGATTGTACTGTGCTTTTTTTAGTATCAAGTTCTAAAGAAATCTGTTTTAGTGACATTCCACAACCGTGGTGTAGAACGAAGCATTGCCTTTCTCTCTCAGATAAATTGTGCATGGCATCCTCAATAGCGTATTGTTCATGAGGTTGCAAACATCGTCCTTCCTCTTCCTCCTGTTGAAATTCTACTTCATATGCTGTGAGATATTCCATCCATGCAGGATCCCATACACTTGTTCGTTGAGCTCCAGATCTTCTATCAATCGTTCTTCGCCATCCTGGAGGATATCCTGTTTCCATCCATTCAATTGAATAATCTAGATCACTTATAATTGCGGACATCATATTTTTATCTAGTTTGATTGGTTCCATCTGCTTACGTAAGAGTTCACGCTCATTCCTATCTTTGGAGTCTTCTATTTTCTTCTTCAATGGCTCAAGTTCTTTTTCTAGTGAAGCGAGCTTTTTATTCAACTTCCCCTTAGTGTCTTTATAACTCGCAATCAACGCCCGATCATTCATCATTAACCCTCAACTCCTTTGTGATATAATCGACTTGAGGATAAAAGCTGCTATTGCCCTGATGCTTCAGGGCTTTTTTCTGTATAAATACCTTCCACCAACATAGAAAACATCTTCATGTTTGTACTAATAGGATATGTGTTATACGGATCTTTGAATCTAACCCAGCTTGGACCCCACGCCAGTACATCTACAGGCTCTCCAGGGCTTGCAGTAAAAATAAATTGTCTATGCCCGTCCGACAATGCTTTTTGAGTGTCCTTGTACCTCATTCTACTGACCTCGCTTTTATAGTGTCTTGTTCCTCTCTTTATGGGGAGCAGATTATGTAAACCTTATCCGGCCCCCGCTCTGCTGGGTTTATTCGGTCGCGTTTCGATGCCCTCCGGCCAAGGCATATACTCTTCTCGAATTTAATTTACTTTGCTTCTCGTTGAGCCATATTTCAAATGTCGAACCGTCACCCGGCGCTTTTATCCAATCGCCTGCTTTTAAAGGTGAAGTTTCGGGATTCAAGTCCTTTGTATCAACCTCGATCTCTCCCCAAGTCTTGCCTTGGTCATGACTTATTCCGATTTTGGTTAACCTGACCTCAGAGACACGATCAGTTTGCTTGTTGTATGCCTCAATTTCTTCAACATCGACCGAGAACGTAAGCAAGAACTTCCTTTGGCAGCCACTGCAGGTGTACGGATCATCTTCATTCGCAAATCCTTCGGAGTGCATCTTTTTACAATTGGGACACTGCCATATGAAATCAGCCCATAACATATCCTCTTCTCCCCCTTATACCTCTATTAATTCTGGATTCTCGTAGATGTTGCCGATAATTTCTGTTAAATTGAGTTGTCCATCAGATTCTAAATAGCGATAAAAACTAGGATTTCGTGTGAACGCCATAAATGCACAATGCTCTTGCACCCATTCGATTTCACCAATCGTATTCTCGTTTTGAATAAAATCCCCTTCGTATATCTCCCGTCCATTCTTGTCCTTTAATCCGGTGTATTGCCGCAAAACGAATCTGCCTGGGAACATTGATTCGTGGTACATCCCGTCCATTTTACGAAAGTTGATGTCTCCTGCCGGGCTGATAAGCAATTGCTCAATGACTCCGTTATACGCTAGGTTGGTATCTTTAAAAAAACACTTATTTTCGTTATCCCACACTTGGAACTTAATCTCCCTGCCCATCGTGTATCGTCTCCTTTGATTGGGGTCTCAGCCCCCTTATAAGTTCAGTACAGCCAGTAATGCACATTTACAAATGGTTTCCGGTGCAGTCTTTGCAAACACTCTCTTTAGTTCAACATATGGAGCGTTTTCGTACTCAGCCATATAAGACAACTCTTCAGGCGCTCCGATGGATTGCGGAGTAACCGCTATTCTTAATTTATCCACTACTTCCCATGCTGCGGATATGTCCGTTGAATACAGAGGAAACGGTACATGTTTATAAAGAACTGGGCTAAAACCAACGTTTGCATGGTTACCATCCGCACTAAAAGAGTGAATTACTGCTGGATTGACCCTCCTTATATCCGTCCATCCCAATACCTTCTCTGCAATCAAAGCATCCATCTCTCGCCCCGGCTTCTTCCCTTGTATCTCTTCCCTTGTGAGTGTCATCGCGGCTTCACCTTCCCGTAATTGTCATAAGAAACTGATATTCTCCAGATGTTCATGTCCCAACCTAACGGAACTTTTCGGACCGAGAAGAGTTTAAAATCTCCCTTTTCCCATCCACTACCGAATACGAACGATAAATACTTTGGCTTTAATGGTGTGCCCCAGCTGAGTGTCAATGGTTATCTCCTTCCTCAACTTCAATTTCAATTACCTGCACTCTCATTGATCCAATATCCCATTCCGTTCCTTCTTCGGGGATGTCGTATCGGTCCCATACGGCTATCCAAGCTTCAGCAATTGCTTCTCCGCGCAATTTTTCCGCATCTTTTTCTATTTTTATTGGGTTTTCTCCGTCCAGGTCGCTCTTTTTAGCAAGCTCTTTACTTTTTCTGTAGCCTTTTATCTTTTCATCGAAAGCTTTAAGAGCATCCGCTTTGTGCTGATAGTATTTTTCATAACAGGCGAATCCCATTGTTCTGCTGCCAGACTCTTCAATTTTGTAAATCTTCATTGTTAGCCTCCTTGACTTCAACTTTTCTCATAGCCCATTTGGCAAAGGTGACTTTCTTACAAACATGTACTCCATCTGAATAATATTTCTGCCATGTGCCATTAGGAAGGATTATGCCTTTTTCATACCTAACCATGCGTCCGTTTCCTGATTCTCCAGCGAATTCAACGATTTTCCGATATTTAAGAAGCCCTCCCCTATACACGTTGTTGATGGATAAGTCCAAAACTTTCATTCGGTATTGCCCTCCTTGGGTGCTGGGGCTGCCGGGAGTACAAGTGGCGTCCAGTGAGTGTGATAGCCCGGCCAGTCTACGTCCAATGGTGATCCACAGTACGGCGATTCCTCGATCGGGAACGTCCACCAAAGCACGTCACCATGATCTTCGTGCCACTCGTCTATCGAACTTGCCGTAACCTCTGTCTTAGGTGCCGGTTGTGCTGGGGTATCTGGGTAAAGGGTGGATAACATCTGTGCTGCGTATTTCTGAGTCCTTTCGTCGTCTGATTCAAACGCGATGATATACATGATATCTATTAATTTTTGTTCCCGTTCCTCTGCTGCCTTTGCTACGCCATAATTGTGCATGGCGAGCATTCTCCATTCGTCATGCGATTGTTGCAATTGCTCATAAGTCATAGGTGGGTGTTGCGGTGTTTGTGTCATTGAGCTTCCTCCTGTGGTTTTATTGGTGTTCCAACTCCGTGAATCTCGTATAGTCGCTGAAATGTACTTACTGAGCATTTTGCCTTTCCACTTGGCTTTTGATATGTGACCGTCTTATCATTTACCGAGATTACTTTGCGTTCTACAGTGGCACCGTCTTTGTACTCTCTGAATTTATAAGTGGCTCCAACAATTATTTTAGGTCTCATGATCTCCTTAATGTGTTCATCAATCAGTTGGTGTGTTGAAGCTTTGAATCTACTCATCTCTTATATCCTCCTTGTGGGAGAGGAGGGCTATTAACCCTCTCTAACCCTAATTTACGGCTACCGCTACGCTAAGATTATTCTGTCGATAGATGCCCTTCGGCCTTGTCCATCAACTCTCCATCTTGCAAAATACTGTATGGTAACTCTCCCACCTCAAAAACATCAGTACGATCGTATAACGGCACGTAACGGTGACTACTCATAGCGCCTTGGGCATAGCGATAAGCTACTGCAGCTTCACCGTTTCTAAGGGCTGGCATCTTTAGTTGCTTGCAACGAGTTCTAGTCATAAGGACTGCATGATCATATGGTTTAGATGTCCAATATCCGGTTTTTTGTGAATCAGATTTTATAAAGATTGGTAAACCTGTAGCATAAGCTTCTTCCTTAGTAAGCCACCCTTTTTCATTTGGCATCTCGTACCTCCGTTCCGCACTCTTTGCAGCATCCATCATTATCAATCAAGGTTGTATGGTCTTCACACGTTGGACAGTATCCTTCAGGTGCGATATAGCGTGGATCTCGTGGGTCCATTTTCATTCCTCCTTAATTACTACTAAGCGTGATATATGCCGCCTCTGCCCTCTCTCGGGGGCAAATGTTTGTCTTATCCTTTACCTGTGGCATGACTTGTCGCTCCCTTCCTTATTCAAGTACTGACCAAGCGAATGCTGCTGTCCTTTCGTCTGTAGTGTCTTGAGATATTTTAAATAGTGCATCGTGGTATCTAGCTATAATCCGTGAATGACCCGTTATAATTTTATCCTGAGTTTTAATTTGTTCATGTTGTCGGGCTATGGTCTGCTGTGCCTCTACTAGCTCCTTTTCTAAGCGAGTTTCAGCGCATACCGGACAACTATGACCACCTTCTGGTGTATCGTCTTCATACATTGCAGGAAATGCAAATCCGCAATCCTCACATTCCCAAAGTTCAACCTTCTGTTGTTGTGACTCTTCTAGAGTAGCCAGTAACCCCAAAAGTTCAATATTCGTTATGTTTGGAGTGCAATTTCTGTATATTGTTATAGCTTCTTCTTGAGCATCACGTTTGATCTCTTCTATCCGTTCTGGTGTCATAGGATTAGTCATCGTCCGTGTCATCCTCCTCGTTATATAGATTATCTGGGTGTTGGCGGCTGTGGCGTATGTCCTCAAGCATACAAAGGATTGTCGCGTGCTCGGATAGCATGCCGGCGCGCCCGGAGTATTTGAGCCTATTCAGTTCGTTTCCTCCACCGCGCCGCGGCTTCGTACCATGCTTCTCAATCCTACGGAGCTTCCGACGTATATACTGCCGCCGCTTATCCATACCTTGCAAGAGCAGTTCAAGTGTTTCTTCAGCAGATCTCATTCCTAATATCCATTGGATTGACGATCATGGTTTACTTTGTTCTTGGCTGTATAGGCTTCTGTAATCTGCTCGAAGGTAAATCCTAGTCGTTGCTCCCCAAGGCTATAAAAAACGAATAGCGCCGACCGGAAATGTTCACGTTGAAACTTAGCGTTATCATTAGGAGGTGTTGCTAGTAGCTTGTCTCCGAGAATCAACCCAACATTGTGCAATAAATCCGTAAATAAGATTGCTGTTTCTGCTTCAACCAATTCTTCCATTACATACAAATCATCTGCCGGAAGGTT
>NZ_JBBODA010000043.1:0-40135 GCF_038002705.1 Paenibacillus sp. FSL H7-0716 | reverse complement strand
GCGGAGGTGCAGTTCCGATTGTGTGATGAGGGTATGGCGGATGATGCGGTTTCGGGTGCGGGATACCGTTTCGGCTGCTATTGCAGTTTCAGGTGTGGGATATGGGCGACTGCCGGACGGAATAGCAACATTAGGGAAAAACTCCCTAAAATCTGCCCAACCGAGCTTAGATTATTAGTTTTTAGGGAAATCCTCCCCAAAATTTCAGCTATTACTCCGTTATTGAGCTAAATCCATTCACTTTCAGGGAGGATTTCCCTAATTATGGCCTTTTTTAGCTAATTTCGTGCATTATCAGGGAGGTTTTCCCTAATTGCGTCTTTTTCGAGCTAACTTCGTTCAATTTCAGGACAGATCCCGAAGCTCCACAAACGAAAATAAGCCCATCACCCGCAATCCCTACTCAGGAACATGCAGATATATAGGCTTATTTCATAACTATTTACGACTCTGCTACTCTAGTGCTGTTCATTCGCTCAACGCACTAAACTCTGTGCTCTATTTCAAGCACTTATTTTACGCTCCCAAAATAACTTCCCACACCGGCTTGGTATGTCCACCTGGATACAAAACATACAACAGCACGTACACCATAACGCCTGTAATCGCTGTGATAAACCAAATTATCGATGTCACTCTGCCCCACTTACGGTGCTTGGAATACTTCGCCTTGAAACCAAGAGTTAACGTAGTAAGTCCGAATACCGCAGCTACGGTTGCCAGAACGATATGGAAGATCAAAAACACTTGATAAATTGTCTTCAGTTCATCCGGTCCGCCCCATGAGGTATTCCCCACAAACAACGTTCTCGATACGTAAACAATAAAAAACAGCAGCGCAGCGATAGCGGCAGCAATCATCGTTTTCTTATGTGCCTCGCGTTTGCCCTTGATAATGAGCCACCAACCTATAGCCACCAGCACCGCGCTGATCACGATGAATGACGTACTAATAGTCGGAAACACTGTGAAAATATCCATGATTCTCCCCCTCGGCAGTCTACCAGTTATGCACGGTTCAAGTTGCTCTCCTGAAGTGTTGAGGATGGCGTCGACAATTCATCGTCGTCTTGTCCGTTCTCTTTTTTATACCAATGATAGAACACATAAGCAAGCATAGAGGCAAAAATAAATTCCTGAATGAACTTCATCGCGATGCCTCCCACCTGTTGATCCACCTTCGGCGACATCACTTCAAAGAATGCAGGACCTCCAAAATTCTGAAGTAAAACAGAGGGGTCTCCCGAGATACAATAGCCCATAGCACGCGCCCAAGTCTCTGGATCACTGTAAGTGGCGTAGAGTGGATGATCGGCAAATATAATCAGCCCGCAAGCTGGCGTCAGCAATACCATGTTCAAAAAAATAAACCCAATCTTCCCAAGCCCACTCGCCATACGATGTTCCGGCAGCGGATTAATCAGTGTCCACCACATTAAAGCAGAGGTCAGGAACAAAACAATGTAATAAATACGATGAACAGTAAAATGCAGCATCACATAATCATGAATAACAGGAATATGGTACAAGGAAAAAAGTCCATTAAACAATAGAGCAGCTACTACCGGATGAGCTAAAAAAGATAACCGCCGAAGCGGATTCACCTTTAGTATCCTGCGCCAGATAAAATCTGGAATTCCAAGCATAATCAGCGGCACCGCTACCAGATAAGACAAGGCCATACTGACCATGTGGAAGGAAAACATCATATGCCCTAAGAGGCTAATGGGTCCTCCTTGTGCCAGATAAAGGGCAAGCATCCCACAGACAAATAACGCTCTACGCCAAAATGGCACCGTTATTGAATCGGCATAACGCCCAGCAATCGGACCAATCCACACAAAATAACCTGCTGTCAGCAGCAGCATTACCGCTAGAAAAAGCGGACTCCATAGTTCAGCAAAGCTAAAGTATTCTAATCCCAGCATAATCCCAACCTCCTAGCGCAGGAATTCTTATATCTAAACATCAAAAAGAGGGGGCATCGCAGCCCACCTCTTTTATTATTGTCCGTTAGTTCCACCAAACCCAATACAGCGACATAACAATACAGGTCCCAGCGATAAAGAAGCCGCCCAGCATAAAGATAATCGGCAGAAGATGCCCTTTATCTTTTAGATGCATCCAGAAGCCCATCTGCACAATAACCTGAAGAACAGCCATTACCAGCAGCAAAATAATCGCAAAGGTTGCATTTACGCCCCCAGCCGCAACAGCAGCGAAAGCAATCAATGTTAAGACAATGGAGAAAATAAAGACAACAATATGTTTCTGTGGTCCTTCATGCCGATGACGTTGCTTATACCCGCCGCTATCTGGCATATGCTGATCCGTCGTCATAGTGCCTAGCCCACCTTTCCGAGTAGGTATACAACCGTAAAGATGAAGACCCATACCACATCGATAAAATGCCAGTACATGGCTGACACATACACTTTTGGTGCAGTAACTACCGTTAACCCCTTGCGGGCGAGCTGCCCAATCAAGATGGAGATCCAAGCGATCCCGAAGGCTACGTGTGCACCATGAAATCCTACCAGTGTGTAGAATGCCGAGCTGAATGCACTTGTGGTCATTCCGAATTCTTCGTGTCTTACATATTGAGTAAACTCATAGATCTCCAAAACCAGAAAACCTAAACCTAAAACTACAGTAACTAACAGCCAATTCCGTAGCAGTGCCGGCCGATTTCTGTGCATCGCCTGAATAGCGAATACACTCGTCAGACTGCTTACCAGCAGGATGAATGTTGCAGCGGCTACAAGCGGCAGGTGAAATAGTTCATTCGCCGAAGGCCCCTCATTCGTCTGATTACGCAGTGCGAGGAAAGTTGCGAACAACGTGCCGAACAATACCGCTTCGCCGCCTAGAAACAACCAAAAGGCAAGAACCTTGTTGCGTCCTTCGAGCGTAGCTTTTTCCGGCTCGTGCGGAAAGGTATCCTTAGAAGCTTCTGCATGTGCCGTTGTCATGTCCGCTCACTTCCTTCCAGCTCTTCAGGTTCAATATGCCATCCGTGATCATCATACAGCGAACGCATCAGCATGGATCCAAATGTAATAATAAGACCGATGGCTGTAACGATATAATTATTAAACAGGAAGCTCATAAAAGCATTGCCGAATTCATCACGGCTAAACATAAAGCCAAGCCCAGCGATAAAAATTCCGATAGACATCGTAAACGGTAAAATCGTTGCCGACGGCATATGAATTGAGCCCACAGGCTCTGCTGGTGTCATGCCTTTATTCCCTGCTACTTTTTCTTTCCAGAAGGCATCAATCCCCCGAATAAGAGGTGTTTGCTTGAAGTTATATTCTGGCGGCGGTGAAGGAATGGTCCATTCCAATGTACGTCCATCCTCCCACGGATCATTGCCTGCATCCGCCGGTTTTCTGGAAGTCAGGAAAATGTTCACCAAGAAAATAATCATACCGACGCCCATAAGTCCTGCACCAATGGTACTGACTAGATTTAGCAAATCAAATTGCTGATTTGGCAAATAAGTGAACACACGGCGCTGCATCCCCATAAGCCCAAGGAAATGCTGTACAAAGAAGGTCAGATGGAATCCGATGATAAACGTCCAGAAAGTCCACTTGCCCAGCGTCTCACTCAGCATCCGTCCGAACATTTTGGGCCACCAGTAGTGCAGACCTGCGAACAGGCCAAGCACCAATCCACCTACAATAACATAGTGGAAATGCGCTACAACAAAATACGTATCATGGAACTGAAAGTCAGCAGGTGCGGACGCCAGCATCACTCCAGTTACTCCCCCCATAGTAAATGTAGGAATAAATCCTACTGCGAACAGGTTAGGGGTTGTGAAACGTACTTGCCCGCCCCACATCGTAAACAACCAGTTAAAAATTTTAATCCCGGTCGGAACCGCAATTAACATCGTTGATACGGAGAACAACGCGTTAGCTACAGGTCCAAGTCCAGTTGTGAACATGTGGTGAGCCCAGACCATGAAGCCTAAAAAGGCGATCAAGATGGTTGCAAACACCATGGAGCTATATCCGAACAGTCTTTTACGCGAAAAGGTTGGGATGACCTCGGAAATAATCCCGAAGGCAGGCAGAATGAGAATGTAAACTTCCGGGTGACCAAATATCCAGAAGATATGCTGCCATAGCACTGGACTTCCTCCGGCTCCGACTTCGAAGAAATTGGCTCCTAGAATCCGGTCGAATGTCAACAGTACTAAACCTACTGTTATTGCTGGAAAAGCAAACAAAATAATGGCGGAAGTGATAAATGTGGTCCAGGCGAACATCGGCATCCGCATATAGGTCATTCCCGGCGCACGCATCGTAATGATCGTGGCTAGAAAGTTAATCCCCCCGATGAGGGTCCCTAATCCGGCAATTTGCAAGCCGATCGTATAGAAGTCTACACCGTGTGTAGTGCTGTATGTACTCGTAGATAGTGGGGTGTAGGCGGTCCACCCGGCATCAGGAGCACCACCCATAACCCAGCTAAGATTCAGTAGAATCCCGCCGAACAGGAAGGTCCAGAAACCAAGTGCATTTAGAAAAGGAAAGGCTACGTCACGTGCACCGATCTGTAGCGGAATGACGGCATTCATGAGTGCGAAGATGACTGGCATGACGCCGAGGAAGATCATCGTCGTACCATGCATGGTTATGAGTTCATTAAACGTTTGTGCATCCAAAAAGTTATTCATCGGCTTGATGAGCTGCCAACGAATCAAAAGCGCTTCAATTCCCCCGATGCCAAAAAATAATCCTCCGGCCCATAGGTACAAAATCGCGATTTTTTTGTGATCGACGGTTGTTAGCCAATCCATAAGTCCTGTATGGCGCTTCACACTGTGGCCGTGCCCCAGAGGCTTGGATGAATTCAAGGTATGCGCTGCTTGAGCCAAAGTTCGTCCCCCCTTTTCGAAAGTTCCGCCCGCCTTTAGGCTAAGGCATTAGTCCAGCTTATAGTTGGCCAGATACTCTGCAATGCCATCAATCTCAGCATCACTCAGGCCCAGATCTTTGGGGTTAGGCATCAGATTGCCTGGTTTTACAGATTGCGGATCGTGCAGCCAGGTTTTGAGATTCTCTTCAATCGGCGCACCATCTTCCCTCGTGTCGTCGTTGAGCAGAATTCCAGCAATCGATTCCCGAGAACCAATTCCAGTTAAGTTAGGCGCATTATTAATCCCTTGATCACCTACAGCGTGGCAAGTCAGACATGCCGCTTTGAACTTCTCAGCTAAAGCAGGATCCTCTGGCAGCACAGCTACAGGTGCTTTCATAGAATCAATCCACTTTTGAAACTCTTGTTCACTAACTGATTTCACCTTAAATTCCATCAATCCATGAGAAGGTCCACATAGCTCCGCACATTTCCCACGGTAAACGCCTTCATTAGGCGCACTAAAGCTAAAGCGGTTAATCGTTCCAGCTGGATTGGTATCGATTTTACCGGAAAGAGAAGGGACCCAGAAGGAGTGCAGCACATCTTTAGTTTCCAGTTCAAAGGCGATATCTTTGCCCACCGGAATAATCAGGTCCTGCGCTGTAGTTACCTTATAGTCGGTATACTCAAACTCCCACCAGTATTGGTGGCCGGTTACTTTAACCTTGATCGCATTCTTGTCATTGGAATGATCATCTCCAGCGGCAAACACTGCTTTCACCGTTGGCACGGCCAGTACTACAACAAGGATAAGCGGAATGACTGTCCAGAGAATCTCAAGTTTAATGCTGCCCTCAACCTGCTCAGGGATTTCATTCTGACCCGGTCTTCTGCGGAAGCGGATCAGTACATAAGCTGCAATCGTAAAGACAATCAGCAACACCACGATCATAATGCTGATCGACAGCTCCATTAATCCGTAAGATCTGTCTGCTGCAGGTCCCTGTGGTCTGAGTACTGACAAGTCCTCACGACCGCACCCGGCAAGAAAGAGTCCAAACATAGCGGTCATGGGAAGGAGTCGCTTTACAGCCTGCCACGTTTTCATCATTGATCTACCCCGCTTTTCCCGATTTCGTAGATTCCTGTTTTTTTCTGTCAATTATAACAATCACTATTAATATAAGTTTAAGGGAAAGTTTTGTCAATCGTTCACAACTAGTTCACATTGTAATTTTCGACACAATAAACCCTTGTCCCATCTGGATTTTCTAGCATTTTATGAAAACGCAAACAAATAAAAAATAATAAAGAAAGCGCATTCAATTTAAAATGTGTCTATTAATTCATTTGACTATTCTATGAGGAAGACTTTTCCTTATTCGTAAATGGGCATACAAAAAAACCGATTCCAGCAACAAAAGTTGCTCGGGCACGGTTTATAAGAATCCTCGTGGATGTTATTACTCAAAATGATGTCTAAAGTTAAGCAAGTGACAAACGTATCTGTTAGCTAGGAGACGGATGAATTCATCCGTACCAACTCGTGTTCCACGACCATGGTCAGTTCTTCTTCATAGCCTCCTGTAATCCGATACTTTCGGACGTACTCCTTTACGAATTTCTTGGGATCTTTGGGCCGGAAAATGCGTGTCATTTCCCGTAGACTTTCCTTGACTTCGTTATGACCTTTACTTGCCATGATCAGTTCCCTCCCAAAACATTGAAAATGAATGCTCCGTTGTAGAGAATGCATGATGAAAAGTACGCCGTAACCTCGAATGCAAGTGAAGTATCCATTACACATACGTGGCTTGCACTATCCGTCAAAACGTGGAATCTAAAGCTAAATCTAGCCTTTGAAACACCGCCTTGCCGGTGAAGCAGGTTCGTCGTGATTTGGGCTGAGAGTAAGGACGCCTGATGAACGATAGCTCCTTGACACTTTTATTACCCGAAGAGCCACTTACTGAATCACTCCTTTCGGGCCTTATCGTTATATTGTATCATATTCCGGATTAACTTCCACCTTTCCTTGTAAAATGTACTATTTGGAAAATATTATTTTTCACAGCTGTCTTCGTAAGTCAGATGTCTCAAAACTGGTTAAAATAAAATAACCTAAACAGCAAGGTAAACTGCATTTACCAACAAATGAGAAGGAGATCGTTATGTCCCAGCCTGTAATTCCCCTAATGACTACCGCAGCGCCAGAAGACACCGATACACGCCTGGAGGGTCTTGAACAAGCCCATCAAGCTATCCTAAAAGAATACCCCAAGATGCATAGCATGCTTATTGTGCGTCATGGAAAACTCATCTTCGAACGTTATTATAACGACCATCATGCTGGAGCATTAAATGATCTCCGTTCTGCCACCAAAAGTTTTGTCAGCGTTCTTACGGGAATCGCTATCGGCCGTGGAGAGATGCCTGATCTCCATATTTCTGTGTCCGAGGTTCTTCGCAAGCATATTCCATACCTTCACTCCCCACATCTCTCAAAGATCACACTCCGTCATCTTCTTACCATGACTTCCGGTTTTAGCTGGATCACAGGGAAGAAGCTCGGTGAACCGCTCGTTCGGAACCTCCATCGCAGCCGCCGCTGGGGTTTCTTTGGCCTTAGCTTGAACATTATTCCAGAACAAATCGGCCAGTTCCAATATCGAAGCATCGACTCACATCTAATCTCGATGATGATTAGTGAATCTACAGGTCTTGATGCATTTACCTATGCAGCACAGCATTTATTTACTCCACTCCGAATGGCTAATACCGCTTGGTTACCTAGCCCCGAAGGACATAGCATGGGTCATATCGGTTTGCACCTAACGTCTCGGGATATGGCTAAATTCGGAATTTGCCTGCTGAATAATGGAGTGTTTGCAGAGCAGCAAATCATCCCAGAACATTGGTTGCAGGATGCACTTACCGCTCAAACTAAGGGATATCCAGCGTTTGGTGATTACGGATATCAGTTTTGGATCGGTACGATGAGCGGTCAGCCCTACAAGCTCGCCCACGGTCATGGCGGGCAGCAGATTCTGCTCTTCCCCAATCTGGATACTGTCGTGGTCTTTACAGCAGAGAGCAAGACAAATAACTGGAAGAACCCACGCAAGCTGCTTGAAAAGTATGTTCTCCCTTCAATGAGCTAAACATACTTTTTCCTGACAAGTCATAGGCTTGTAAGGAAGAAGGATTAGAACAATCATGCTCCTTCTTCTCCAAGCAGAAGGAGAGTGAGCCCATTGTCCCCTTTTAAATCATCCACCGGATTGCCCGATAATATAGCGGGCGCGTTGTGTTACTTTTTCCCTTTTCTCGGCGGCGTCGTCTTTCTCGCATTGGAGAAACGCAGCCGCTTTGTGCTGTTCCATTCGCTGCAATCACTGATTACCTTCGGGGTACTGATGATCCTCCACGTTCTAACCGGATTGGTCCCATTCCTTGGTCCCTTGATGAGTGCCCTCGTCTCTCTTTGCAGCTTTGGGGTGTGGCTGCTAATGATTTACCATGCCTTAAGTGGCAGGTGGTACAAACTCCCTTGGGCGGGTGATATCGCAGAAAGTCAGATTCGCCATCTGTAATCCCCCAAAAAGCAGCCCCTCTCATCGCTGAAAAGTATTCCCTTTTGCCCATCCACTCCTTACAATGTAGAAAGGGCATCAATGGAATTCTACAGGCTGGAGGAAATCATATGTATCTATTTATCATAAACCCGCGTTCCGGCGGGGGAGCAGGCGGCCGGACCTGGCATACTGTAGAGGCGCTCATGAAGGAACGTTCGCTGCCTTTCATGTCCTTGTTTACGCACAGCGTAGAGGGTGCAGAAGCCCTTGTTTTAAATACACTAAAGCATCGCGAGGATTGGAAAGCCGTGATTGTAATCGGCGGTGACGGCACGCTCCACAGCATTTTGGGTGCACTTTGCGGCAAAGATATCCCCATGGGCGTAATTCCTGCCGGCTCCGGCAACGACACCGCCCGGGGGTTCGGCATTCCACTTTCAATAGAAGCCGCGCTGGAGGCTGCCCTTAGCGAGCGGTATATCGAAGCAGACCTGCTTTCAGGAGCAAACGGACTGACCGTAACAGCCGTTGCCAATGGCTTTGATGCTCAAGTGGCTGAGAATGTGAATGCCAGCCGTTACAAACGGCTGTGCAATGCCATTGGAGCAGGCCAGCTGGCGTATATCATCGGCATATTGCATACGCTGATGACGTTCAAGCCCTGCCGGGTAAGCGTAGTCTGCGACGGTACGGAGCACGCCTTCGAGAAGGCATGGCTGGTCTCGATCTGCAACCTGCCCAGCTACGGCGGCGGGCTTTTGATCTGCCCGCAGGCAAAGGCCGATGACGGCCAGCTTGACGTCTGCGTCGTGCATGGGTGCAGCCGCGGGCAGTTGCTGCGGTTGTTCCCCACTGTACTGAAGGGCAAGCATGTGGCATTGCCCTTCGTGTCTATGCTACGCGGACGTAGCGTAGCCGTAGGCTTTGCCGAGGCCCGGCCTGCGATCGGCGACGGCGAGAGCCTCGGCAAAGGGCCGCTGGCCGTTCGCTGCGAGCCGGGGGCGCTGCGGGTGCTATCGCCGCTGGCGGCGGACAGCGTACAGCTGCCCGTCGACACTGCAGCGGCATGCGGCAGCAACGGGTAACCTGACCCGTGCATACCATACACACAAAAAACAGCAAGCGACTGGTTCATTACCAGTTCGCTTGCTGTTTTGTATATCCTATAGCTTTTGTTTGAGCATTCATACCAAAAGCCTCAAACAAGAGGCTCTTCCTCGTCTTCCACGAAAGTGACTCTTCCGTCCTCCAGTGAAGCAATACGCACAAGTGATTCTACGCGATATCCCGCTTCCTGCAGCAGCCGATTCCCTGGCTGGAACGCTTTTTCAATCACAATACCAATTCCAACCACACTTCCTCCCGCCTGCTCAACAATACGGGCAAGTCCGAAGGCGGCTTCACCATTCGCCAAGAAATCATCAACAATCAGCACCCGTTCTCCGGGAGCAATGAATTTCTTCGAAACGGTAATTTCATTCGTTTCTTTCTTCGTGAAGGAGTATACCTTCTCCACGTAAATGTCTTCTGTCAGCGTCAGCGATTTCTGCTTACGGGCAAAAATCAACGGAACCTCCAGCTCTAATGCTGTCATAATCCCCGGAGCGATTCCCGAGGATTCTATAGTCAGCACCTTCGTAATTTCTTCGCCAGCGAACCGGCGGATAAACTCACGGCCAACCTCGCGCATCAGGAAGGGGTCCATCTGATGATTCAGAAAAGAATCCACCTTGAGCACTCCTTGCCCGAGTACAATACCTTCTTTCAACACTTTTTGTCTCAACAGCTCCATAGTGCTCCTCCTTCTCCCATCATTGAATCCATTCTCCCCACATTACAGACCTGTCGGCTTCTGAGGCAATAAATTTCCAACGATCGATTTTAAATTATGATCATCCTTGCTCTTTTCCTGACCGTTATCATAACCCGTAATTCGAATCTCCAAGAAATCTCCCGGATTTACCGGTTTAAAAATCAATTTTTCGCGATCTTCCAGTCTCACGTTAAAATTCATGTCCTTAAACATTTCGACTAATTCTGCTTCTCCAGGAGATGCTCCCTTATCCAGAAACAACAGTCCACGCAATTTCTTAGGACCATCATTGTGCACCACTTCAAAATGAACGATACATTCCATGCTTCTCACCTCCCTATGATAATAACTACTGCGCCTGTTCTTCCCCATCATCGCCTTGATCATACATAACATATTTGCTATGAATTTTGCTGTAACGTTCTCCATAACGCTCTACTAATTCTGCGCCCATATCCTGCTCCAGCTCAAACAAGACCATTTCCTGTGTGAAATGATTCAACAGCAGCTCCACTAACACCGGGTGCTCGGTTACCACTGCTTGCGCGGATCCATCATCATAACGCATCCCCAGCATACACCAGCTCCGGTCAATCACAAATGAGAACTTCCGTCCATCCGCCCGCTGCGAATCTTTTCCGAATGACGGCCATACCGGGTAAGAGGCAGCAGCAGCATTTCCACCGTCAAAAGCCCATAAAAGCCTAACGCCACGCAGTTCGGCCTGTTCAAGTTCACTCCGTAGAAGCGAAGCTTCCTCGCGCCACATATCCACTACAATCTCCTGCTCTGCCATGTTAAGCTGGCGAATCAGCGCCCCCATTACATTGCGGTCGCCCTCTACATTATAAAAAGAAGGACTAACAGGCCCCCCGCGAGGCATCTCACTTTCCATATAAGCCAGCGAAGCTTGAACTCTTCCCGAGATCATCGTCGCAAGCTCCTCCGGATTGAGAACACTATACCGCGCAGGCTCTCCTTCACCACATCGTACATATCCCTGCTGTGTTAGGCGCTGAAGCGCCGCATACACATTTGATCTTGAAACTCCGAGCTGTTTGGCAACCTCATAGCCAGAAGCCTGACCTTTAGTCGCAAGCTCGACCATGATTTTGGACTCCATCTCCGTGAAGCCCAGATTGCGCAGATGCAGCAGCAGCTGTTCCATCTTGTTGTCCCCCTAAGCCCTAAGCTGACTGATATCTGTACTATATTTGCTCCGATCCACAACGCGGGCACCATAAGGAGCCCTTTGGCAATTCATTCCGACAGATTTGACACTTAATCATATCACGAACACCACTGTCCTGGGTGACTGCGGACTCCTCCTGATGTTCATTCGCATTCCAATCGCGGATGCGACGATCCAGCTCAAGCTGTCTTTGTCTTTCCCGTTCCAGCTGATCAGCATGTCTGCGATCCCGTTCAATGTCATGTTCGTTCACCGCATACTCCTCTAATGGCAGCTCATCATCCTCAGAAGCCAGGATCTCAGAATACACCACATTTTGCGGATGGAGCTTCATTGCAATCTCCTTCTCTTCATCCGTTAGCTCATCCGCACCATAGTATTGATCCTCATCCTCTTCGTCCTCATCCACAGTTTTGACGAATACCGGCGGTGACGGAATCTTTCTTGAAGTGGTTAGCTCCTCCAGCTTACTTCCACACTTTGGACAAAAGTTTGCATCGAGCGCCACAACATTGCCGCAAGAACATAACCGTTCATTTTTCAGTTCAGCAATTCTTGCGCGTTGGACTTCAATTTTTTCCTGAAGCTTGGAACAGGTCCGTGCCAGTTCTACCATTTTGCCTTCAGCTACAGACATATCCTTAGAGCGATACCCTTCATAAAAAAGCCTGCCCATTTTCGTGAATTCCACTTCCATCTCACGTTCAATATCGGAAATAAGCCCGTTCAGCTTGCCGATCTCAACAGAGCTTTGTGCTTTTTCGGTAACCCGGCTCGCACTATCTTTGATTCGTTTCATAAAACTCATTACAGTTCCTCCCTCTCCAGCGATACGTGTTTCTATCATACCAAATGTATCGAACAGATTCATTAATGTGCTTTAATACGCGATTTAGCGGAGAATGTTCCTATAAATTCTTATTTTCCCTGATTTCAGACGTTATTTTGCGTCAGGGGTTCTACATCGGTTAAAATAGAATTAATCACAAATAACGAAATTGGGAGAGTTTCAGTGGAAGAACATGACAGCACACAGCTTACGCTAAAACAGATGCAGGTACACGTTAAGGATCTGCAACATTGGCAGGATAACGAGGATTTCACAAATCTTATCAATGAGTTCAAGTCTCTGCCAGCACTCTATCGCCATGCACTAAATGATCTTGAGAATAAAATCGATGTGATCAAAACGGAATGGCAGGTCCGTGACGGCTTCAGTCCCATCGAGCATGTTAAATGCCGAATTAAAGAACCCAAGAGCATCCTTCAAAAGATGGAGCGCAAAGGTTTCGAGTTCAACTTGGAAAATATGGAGCAGCACATTCATGATATTGCAGGTATGCGGATTGTATGTGCTTTTGTTAAAGATATTTACCGTCTGGTTGATCACCTCAGCACACGCGAAGACATTCGCGTATTGGAGATCAAAGATTATATAGCCCATCCCAAGCCGAATGGGTATCAAAGCCTGCATCTTATCGTCGCCATTCCGCTCGTCCTGCTGGAAGGAACACGCTGGGTCAAAGCCGAAATACAGCTGCGAACCCTAGCTATGGACTTCTGGGCAAGTATGGAACATATTCTGTATTATAAATTCGATAAACAGCTTCCTTCGCATGTTGCGGAGGAATTGAAGGATGCCGCACGCGCCGCCGATGAACTGGATCAAAAAATGCTGCGCCTGCGCCGCGAGATTCTGGAACTTGCAGAAGGGGAATCCCCTGCCGGCGGGCAGGTTTAAGCTTTCATATTTCTACATTTCTCAAAAATTAAGGGGATGTCTCATAAGCCATGACAATGGCTGCTGGGACACCCCCTTCTTTTTAATCGATTAGGCCGGTTGATCGTTACCCTTCACCGCCGAAGCTAGGTGCTATCGGATCCAGCCGATCTTATTCGCAAAATAATCCTCCATTTTGCATACTATCGGACCCAAAAGTCGCTAACGGCATAAAAAACACCGGATCTGCACCCTACTATATAAAATAGCTGCACTGGAGTCCGAAAACTTGCTGGATAGGCGATAAATGTGTGAATAACGCCTCCTGAGTCCCTAAGCCGCAACCAACGGCTAATCATGACTCCGGCATTCCGCTGTATTCAGCCTCAAGGCTTACTAACCAAAGGCTTCCATGTAACGCCGCCATCTGTAGTGGTCTGTAGAAATCCTGGACCCGCCAGCCAGCCGTTTTTCTGGGTAACAAACTGAATGTTTTCTGCCTTCGCGAATAGCTGTGATGTCGCAATCAACCTCCAGCTTACACCCCCGTTGACAGTCCCCATCAGTTTGCCGCCCTCCTGCAAAGCCCAACCTTCACGAGCGTTCAGCCATGTTGTTCTCGCTGCCTCAGTACCGAGCAATTGAGGGCCAAGCTTCCATGTCCTGCCTCCGTTATCACTTGTGTAAAACACCATACTTCTAATCCCATCGTCAACAATCTCCAGGGGCAGGATGCCTTTCATATTGTCTTTGCCTGAGAATTTAGGCGGATAACTATTACTGTAAGTAAAGGCTGCCAGAGCAGCTGGCTTCTTTAATTGCTCCGGCTTCCAGCTCTTCCCGCCATCCGTAGTTCTGAACGTTAAAATGTATTCTTGCCCATGATTGCTGGAGGTGATCCAGCCATTCTGGGAATCCTGAAAGGTTATCCCTGTTGGATAGGCTTTAATACTCCCCGTTAGATTTCCGATTCGCTTCCAGCTGTTCCCGCCATCAGCCGTGCGATACAAGGATTTCTCCATCATCCCGAGACCAGGTTCTGAATCCAACAGCACATACCCGTCATTCACATCGATAAAATGAATAAATCCGCCACTGTATCCTTGCTCCCAATCCTCCGTGACGGGAAGTTTTGTCTCCTTCCAGGTCTGGCCCTGATCAGAGGTATGATAGATCAGGACAGGTTGCCCCATACCATGACTACTTATAATCCAGCCATTTGTGGCATTCAGGAAAAAGCTTGCTGCGGCAAAGATGCCTGTTTCTTGTGGAATAGGAACGATATTGCTGTCCGGATGGTACCAACTACTTCCTCCATCGTTCGTAGTCCATAATCCAGTCTTGTCTATTCCCCACCCATGCCTTATGTCATTCATGCTAAATTTAGCAGGATACCCCTGCAAAGAATTCATATCCGTCTTCAGCTCAGCGGTATTTGTCCCCATACTCGAATCTAAACCAAGATTATCGTTTACCATGTAGGATTGCAGAAATAACCCAGCAATGATTATCGGGGCAAAAACGGCATATAGTCTCAAATGAAATCCTCCTTTTTCCATTTCCTTCTATTCTATAATCATAGACAGAGTTTAATAGTAAAAGGTTACAGAAGCTTTACACAAAGAAGAAGCCGCCTCCTCAGATAGGATGCGGCTTCTCTAAACTCCACTGCTGTTTAATTACACCTTACTTGCTCGACGGGCAGCAGCTTCTGCTACTCGATTCATAATCAAAGTTAAGCCTTCTAGTGCCTTAGGTGTCTGAGGCAGCAAAGCTCCCCAGTCTTCCGTTACCGCTGCTACTACCGGCGATGAAGGAAATGGCCTAGCCGTAATCTCATGGAACTGCGGTCCCGGCTGGTGAAGCGAACCTTCAGCAGCCGCTTCTGCAAGCCATTCCCCAGAAGAAATTGCGGGGCCCTTGCGCTCTAGCCGTGCTAATTCCGTTGCAAGCTCACTAACTGGGGCTGCCTCTGCCTCAGAATCATCAGCAGCTATATCACTTTCAGCCCAAAGGGCAAATATTCCATCCAGGAGTTCTCCCTTAGTAAATCCTCTCAGAGAAAGCGCCAGCAGCGGCTCTTCAGCAAGTCGTTCTTTTATAAGCTGTAGAGTCTCCGTCTGGTTCTCTAATCCTTCCCCCTCAAAGAGGGCTTGCTCCAGCTCTGTATCTGTAGGCAGAAGCTCCAGTTCCGCCAGCCCACCCGTCAATCTCCCTTGCAGCAAAGCAAATACCTCATCCGGACTTAGCGCCAGACGCCGCAATATTTCTTTTCTACGGGCAGCATGCCAGACTGGAACCTTCAGAGAGAGAGGTTGCTCCGGTCTTTGTCCCTGAGGAACAGCAGAAGTACCGACATTCCATTCACCTTTTGCCCGCGACCCTCCCGTCACTTTCCCGGGCGAAGCCGTCCATGCTGCTTTTACTAATCCAGGCACAACTTCCAGCCGCATCTCTAACAGTTCACTCATTGTTCGATCCCTCCGTATTGCTCATGTCTTTCCTTACATCCAATCCTGATCCTGCAGTTCAATAAGCTCCTTCAGTTCATGATTAGACATCTCGGTCAACCATGTTTCACCAGAACCAACAACCTGCTCTGAAAGGCTTTTCTTCCGCTCAATTAATTCGTCAATACGTTCCTCCAGCGTTCCTTGGCAAATCAGTTTATGAACTTGTACGTTCTTATCCTGCCCAATTCGGAAAGCCCGGTCTGTCGCCTGATTCTCCACTGCCGGATTCCACCAGCGATCGTAATGAATAACATGATTGGCCCGGGTTAGGTTCAATCCTACTCCGCCCGCTTTAAGAGATAACACGAAGAAGGATGGACCCTTGCCCTCCTGAAAATCATGCACCATCTCGTCCCGCTCCCGCTTTGGAATCCCTCCATGAAGGAACAACGGCGATGTACCATAACGTTTAGTAAGCTTGCTCACCAGCAGCTCACCCATCGCTACGTATTGAGTAAAGATCAACGCAGATTCGCCAACTTCAGCAATACTGTCCAGCACCTCGAACATAACCTCCATTTTACCGGAATGTTCATTACGCGGACTCCGACCTTCTTCTTTCCGGAATAGCTGAGGATGATCGCAAATCTGCTTCAGCTTCGTCAGAGAGGATAACACCAGTCCACGGCGGGCCATACCGCTACTCTCCCCGATCACGCCGAGCATTTCATCCACGACACCCTGATACAGGGCAGCTTGGGTCTCGGTCAGTGGACAATAAGACTTCAGCTCCAGCTTCTCCGGTAAATCCTTAGAAATATCCGGATCACTCTTCAGACGCCGCAACAGGAAGGGAGATACCAAGCGATGCAGCTCCCGCAGACGTTCCCCACCCTCACCAGACACATAACGCTGCCGGAAAGAATGATAGGTTCCTAAATAGCCCGGGTTTAAAAAGTGGAAAATAGACCATAACTCACCAAGTCTGTTCTCTACCGGAGTACCTGTCATAGCTATGCGATGCGGCGCCGATAACTTCATCACACTCTGTGCCTGCTTCGTCCGGTGATTTTTAATATATTGAGCTTCATCCAGCACTACTGTTGACCACTGGACATTGGCTAAATCCTCGCTGTCACGCCCTGCCAAGTGATAGGTCGTCAGTACGATATCATGACTGGTTGCCAGTTCTAAGAAGCTATCTCCCCGAACACGGCGTCCACCATGATGTATGTGTACATTAAGCGAAGGTGCAAAGCGCTGCAGCTCCCGCTGCCAGTTGCCAAGAAGCGATGTTGGGCAGAGAATCAGCACAGGCTCCTGCTTCTCTTCAGGGGGAGCACTTAACGCCCGGTCCAGCAGGCAGGTGATAACCTGCACCGTTTTACCTAAACCCATATCATCGGCGAGACACACCCCAAAACCCAGACCACTGAGCTCGGCCAGCCACTGATAACCCCGCTCCTGATAAGGTCTTAAAGTTCCATGCAGACCCTCAGGTACAGGTCGCACCGGAAGATTACGTAATACATCTCCGCGCATAAGCGATGCCAACAGCCCCGATGTCTCCATCCCAGTGACGGACATTCCTTTCCAAAGCCGATCTTCACCATCCTCGGCTTCTAGGCGCATCCAATCCGCGGCAGTCATTTCTCCGTTTTCATGGCGTTTCATATATCTAAGAACCTGGCGGATTTCTTTAGGATCTATCTCAATCCATTCCCCGCGGAAACGTACAAAAGGTACACCAGCTTCTACTAATGCATTTAATTCTTCCTCACTAATCGTACTATCTCCAAGCGAGGCCTCAATACGGAACGAGATCAGTTCTTCCATACCCAGAGCCGCGGGCGCAGGACTATCGCCCCCGTTCACGCCCGGCTGCATTTTCATCTTCATGCCAATGCGGCGGCGTCCCTCACGGCTCCAGCGCGAAGGCATCTGCACCGTTATTCCCCGATCGCGCAGCTGCTGCACCGTCTCCTTCAAAAAGAAATAAAGACGCTCCGGTTCCAAATCTGCCCCCGTAGGTGCAGGCTTAGCAAGAGCACGCTGAATATCCGGCGATATCTTCGCAGCCCGGCCCAGCGCTATAAGCAGCTGCTGCTGGATATTCCGATAGCGTTTCCCCCATAACGTAAACTCTCGTTCCTTACTGCTCCAGATCGATTTGGCGGGAAACCAGAATTCCCCTTCTTCCTTGTTCTCCGCCCAGAAGGTTAACCGCCACACTTCATTATTGTCTTCTGGCGGCTCCAGCCGTAACCCAAGACCCAGCTGCCCGCTCCGTGCTTCCTCTGGCTCTGAATGTGGCACATCGCTGCCAGCGGTCTCGTTCACAGTGACTAATAGGTCTGTCACCTCTGCCGGAGTTCCTTGCACGGGTATATCTCGGCTTCCCGTGAGAAGGCTATTCCACCACAGTTCAGTTAAAGGGGAATACCCCCGCCGATAACTCGCTTTATAAGGGGTTAACTCACTTTCAATGCCCGCAATTACTTTTTTTATCTCAGCAGTCATTACAGCCTGCATAAAGGAGTAAAGCACATATGCTCCAGCCTCATCACGAGAGGATAAATCCCCCGCCTCTGCGATATGCGTTCCTAGTGCAAGAACAGGCATGGATGCTGCCAGCTGCAGAAAGATCTCTTTGTCCTCCTGCTTTCGGAAAGCTGGCGACCAGCAGACCGTCGCCGCCTGTTCGCCGCCGCGGCGACGTGAGCCCACAGGGCGTGGTGGCAAAGCTCCCGGGGTAATTCCGCCTGTACCCATCAGCTCCAGCGCAAAACGTGCCGCTGCTGCCCAGTAACGCAGTTCGCCACCTGGCTCCACTCCCTGACCTCGGCATAACGTCTCATCCCATGCCAGAAGCAGTTGAAATGCATCGCTAGGAACCAAGGCGAGCCCTTCGAACGTTCGTCCGGGCAATCCGCGCCGGGCAGGCTTCCCCTCTACAGGGGGAGCCGGATATTTCACTTCTGCCAGACGCAGAGCAGCAGTTGCAAAAGGACGCACTCCTCCCTGTAGCTCCATCCGCTTCACTACGCGAGTCCAAGCGTCAACCTTCGGCTCCGAAGTTTCGCCAGAGAAGCAAAATAAAACGTCCCCTAACCATATTGCATACAGATGCTTAGTCATCGGTGATCTCCTGTCTTTTAAGCAAGCAAAAAAAGAACCAGCCCCCCACCATCAGGAAGGGTAACTGCAACCTTTTCCGCGAGAAATAAATTTTGAAGCTATACAAGTAGAAACCGCTTCTTCCTCTTTTAGAGAGGGAATGCGCTCCTGCGGTAAATATAAGGATAAAGAACTAGGACAAAACTTATATTTTCTTGAATCTTCATCTCTTCATCTTATACGAAAAAGCGCTGATTTAAAAACATTTCTGCATATTTTCTGTAGATTTTTATGAAATAAAGTTGAAGGATATAGAAACACCCAGTAATTTGATTCATTTAAAATACCCCGCACTACTGCCCTGCTATCCAAGAATGTTATGACTCACTAGTCACTTTTTTTCTTTTTATAGTCTTAATTAGGCCAAAAAGGGGTATATTCTAAATAAGCAACACCCTATTAAAAAGCTAGGGAGTGAATTATTTGAGACGTTATAATCCTTATAAATGGTGGAACCTCGTATTCTTTGTGGGTGTAATTATCGTAAATGTGCTGGCGGTAACCTTGCCTTTGGGCGGAAACAGTACAGGAGAAATCTCTGACAAATACAAGACTTACATGACTCCTGCTGGCTACGCCTTCTCCATTTGGTCACTGATTTATCTCTTGTTAGCCGGTTTCGTTATTTATCAATTCCGCTCCTATACAAGCTCTAGGGATTCTGTACGAGCTATTTCGTTCTGGTTTATCCTGAGCTGTGTTTTTAATATGAGTTGGCTTTTCCTCTGGCAGTATCTATACATCGAGCTTTCTTTGATTGCCATGGTGTTAATGTTAATTTCCATCATTGTTATCTATCAACGAACGCGCCAGATCGCAAATCCTACTTCAGGCGAGAAATGGCTGATCAAGCTACCCTTTAGTATATACCTTGGCTGGATCTCTGTGGCGACTATCGTGAATGTTAGCGTTGTTCTGGAGAAAAATCATTGGGATGGGTTTGGACTTAGCGGGATAACCTGGGCTGTGATCATGCTCTGCGTGGGGACACTGCTTGCGGTGTTAGTCAGCTATCCTAACCGAGACAGCATCTATCCTCTGGTCTTCGTATGGGCTTTCATCGCGATCGCCCTGGAACATAGAGAGGCTAATGCAGTCTTTGTAACTGGCACAATAACGGCAGGTCTTCTGCTGCTCTACAGCATTTGGCTATTGCTCACACCACGCCGCAGAAGATACAGCAGATACTGATCCGTCCGCTCGATAATATAAAAAGGCAGGCTAAGAAGGTGATCCTCCTTAACCTGCCTTTTTTGTAGAATAATCTAGAAGTGCGAAATCATATTTATTTCTTACGGGCTACCGCTTCGATCTCAACCAGTCCGTCTTTGGGCAGACGAGCAACCTCAATGGCACTGCGGGCAGGATAAGGTTCTTTAAAGAAAGTGCTGTAAACCTCGTTAACTACTGCAAAATCATTCATATCTTTTAGGAATACGGTGGTCTTCACTACATGATCCAGTGATGCACCAGCTTCCTCAAGAATAGCTTGTACATTGCTAAGTGCTTGACGAGCTTGTTCCTGAACGCCTTCAGCCAAATTCCCTGTCTCTGGATTAAGGCCCAGTTGTCCTGAAGTGTATACCCAACTACCGGTAGTAATGGCTTGACTATAAGGACCAATGGCTCCTGGTGCTTTTGTAGTAGCTACTTGTTTTTTACTCATCTTGTTACCCCTCTCCATTAAACGCTGATCATTTATTGTCCATTGTAAGTCCTGTTCTCACCGTAATGCAAATTTATTAGCAGCCCGAAAAACTTAACGTTTTCCAATCACATGTATTACTTCATTCGTGTAGATATGCAAACCATGCGTGTCAGCAGAGGCAATGTTAACCATAGCTCTCGCCACAGTTACACCAGGAATGGCACGATATTTAGCTGCTTTGCCAACCATTACAAACTCCAGCGCTTTCATCAATCTAGCCGCGAAGCGTTCTCCCAGTCTGAATTCCTCACGATGACCCAGCAGCAAGGATGGCCGAAACAAATGCAGCCCTTGAAAACCGATTTTGCTTAACGCTTCCTCTGCTCTACCCTTAGTCCGACTGTAGAAATTGCGCGATTTGGCATCTGCCCCCATGGATGAAACAACCAAAAACTGTTTAACACCGTGATCTCTCGCAATAGCAGCAGCTGCAAGCGGATAATCCAGATCGACACGTTCGAACTTTTCTTGTGAACCTGCCTTCTTGATCGTAGTCCCGAGGCAACAGAAGATGGAATGAACGCCTTCGAACGAATCGCTATACTCCGCCAGGTTCTCCCAATCCACAACGATTTGCTTAAGCTTAGGATGTTCTAAAGCTAATGGAGTCCGTACAAGCACTCTCACCTCACCCCATCCTTCACGATTCAGCAATTCCTCCGTAACCGCTTTCCCTACTAACCCAGTAGCTCCTAATACCAACGCAATCCTTAACATGGAATAGTCCCCTTTACTTCTATTCGTCCTTTAGAATACGACGGCCCAGCAGGAAGGCAAGAGCGATCATAAGCGTTCCCACTACCAACTGCATACCGTAGACTTGGGTCCATTGCGGCCAATGGGCAATTTTTTCATACAACTGTCCCCCAATAAGCGGGCCAAAAAAGGATGATAAACCCGTAAGCGCCGCATAGGTCGCCATATACATAGGCCGTTCTTTTTTCGGCGTGTCCCCAATAATAAAATTAAAGGCCAGCTGGTTGAAACCGCCTACACCTACACCAAAAACAATATGAGCGGCAAACAACACCAACAGCATCGGCAACACAGATAAGAGCCCCCACATCAACGAGGACAAGGCAATAATCGGCAACGTAAAGAACAACAGACGTTTATTGCTATATTTTGCATTTAGATTGCCCCAAACGTAGAAACTAGCCATCATAAAAAGAGTCTGGGACACATTAAGCAGCGATAACGTTTCATAATTTATATGAAGTAACTGCAACATGACATACGAGTATAGCGGAACAGTTAAATTCTGCAGCAGCAACCAGGCGGCCAGAAACAAAGTAGACTTCATAAATAAAGTATCTTTAAGCGGTTTCTTAAACATCGGCAAAAATTTATGTTCTTCCGATTTCTCGAAAGGCACGTCGGGATAAAAAAAGAATACAACGACGTTAGAGATCGCGAAGATCCACACAACAATATAAAGAATCAGAAAGCCATGGCTCCCGGGATAACGATCCAATACGATACCCCCACCATACATCACCAGACTACCAAGTGCATTCAGGAACGTATTACGAATCCCAAAATAACGTCCACGCACACGTGCTGGAACAAGATCGCTGATCACAGAGCTCCACAGCACACCACCCGCCGTATTGGCAATAAAAGCAGTAGTATATAAGGCTATAAAAGCCATGACCCAATACTCTTTAGGAAAAATAAACGGAATTAGCCCCGTAGAACTCCAAAGTATCCTATGCAGGCCGATAAAAGTAACCATAGCCCATTTGCGGCTTGGCAGCTTCTGGATCAAAAAAGCTACCCCGATCTGCATCACGTTAACCAAAGTGGTAAGCGCTAGCACAAATCCAATTTGACTTGAAGTGGCTCCTAAATATAGTAGGAATCCTGTTAGAAACTGCCCTTGCAGCAGTACCTGGAAAATGGTCGATGGCACACCTTCCCAGGTAGCAATGCGCAAATTTCTGCGATGTACTGAGGTTTTACGGACACGCTTTGAACTAGTAACTGTGTGCTTAGTTTCCATGTTGTTCATAGAGAGGGGTAACACTCCTTTGATGCGGCATTTGCTTCATTCTACTCCGCATCAATCTACTGTCAATACGCCAAATTAACAAATAATATTGGAGCTTACTCTTCTATGAATTCGAGGGGTAAATAAAGTGAAAAACGACTCCCTTTCCCCTCCTCACTTTCTAAAGTAATGAACCCTCCGAGCAGTCTGGCCAAATCATTACTAATAGAAAGTCCTAATCCGGTTCCGCCATATTTTCGACTAATTGTTCTATCCGCCTGTTGGAAGGCTTCAAAGATCATGGCGTGCTTCTCTGGTGCAATACCTATCCCACTATCTTCTACATCAAATACAATCCAATGTTTCACAATAGCTCTTTCTCCACGTTCCTCTTGACGAATACGGAGAGCGACATGGCCAGACTTTGTAAATTTAAAAGCATTAGAGAGCAAATTACGCAGGATCTGCTGAATCCGCTGTGGATCGGAATGAATCATTTGCGGGATATTTTCTTCCATAGCAATAGTAAATTCCAGTTCCTTTTGTTTAGCCGTGACAGCGAATTGCATAGCCAGGATCTCTGGGATCTCAATAACACTTAAATCTTCATTGATAATATCTAATCGACCTGCTTCCACTTTGGAAAGATCTAATATATCGCCAATTATCATCAATAATTCTTCACCAGAACGGCGGATAATCGCTGCATACTCACTCATTTCTGCTTCCGTAAGAGAATTATCATTGTCTTCAATGAATTGCGATAAATTAATGATGCTATTCAGTGGTGTTCGAAGCTCATGAGACATATTGGCCAGAAATTCGGATTTGAATTGCGAAGCCATCATCAACTGATCGGCACGTTCCTCAAGCGCAATCTTATTCTTATGCAGCTCCTCCGTCTGGGCCGACAACTGTTCATTAGCACGCTGAATCTGCCCATTCCGTAAGAGTCCTAATTGAAAGTCACGAATAATTAAGGAGAATAGAACACTTAGAATCAACCCCGCAGGGAAAGTAATCGGCATAATCTCTCTTATGTACTCTGGGGCGGGAATCACACCAAACACCATAATGTTGATTGCATTCATTACATTTACGACTAGAATCACGATCAAACCTTTGTTCACTATACATAAGCTAGATCGTCTGACCCAGTAGCTAAGCGCAGCACAAACAAATCCTAGAATGGACAAATTAATTGTACCGGCCATTGCTGCCTCATTTACTCCAAAAGTTAACCGTGTAAGGCCTGTTCCTATACCAATCAAAACAAGAATAAAAGGATGCGGATAAGCCAGCGTTGAAATAATAAGTGGCACAAAACGTAAATCAAAAATCACATGCTCATCCAGCCTATACCCAAAAAGAGTACTAATCCACCCGGCAAAGATGGCCAGTAATACCCAGCTTACTTTCTTTATTCTTACACTTGCATTTGAAATGGTGCTTTTATATATAAGATTAGCCAAATAGGCTACAGCTATTAGCATCGCGGTGTTTCCAAAAAATATTTTAAGATAACCCATAGATTCACTCCCACCTTGGCAAAATAAATTACAACTTTCATCTCATAATACTACCATACTAAAGCCCTATTCGATAACTAACCGTCCACAGACGCAGAAGAAGAGCGCAAATCAGATGCGATTTGCGCTCTTCTTCTGGAATATTATTATAAACGTCTTTAGTAACGAATTAATCGCGGTAGGAACGTCCCCAGGTTTGGTACTCTTTCTCCGCGTCTTCTTTCGTGTGTCCATAACGTTCTTGTAGTTTACCTACTAATTTATCCTTTTCACCATCAATTACGTCAAGATCATCATCTGTAAGCTTGCCCCATTGCTTCTTGGCCTCGCCTTTGAGCTGTTTCCATTTTCCTTTAAATACATTGTTGTCCATTATAAGCTCATCTCCTTAGCTGAATTAATTAGGGTAGGATCGTTATCCCGTGTTACCTTTACTTACCCTTCCCCATTCGCTATGAATCTTTCCACTATTCATGGCATTAGCAAATTAAGTCGTATTCTGTCACATATATTTTTTAATTTATGTATTCAAATCTTTTAAAATTTGATATAATCCAGATATAAATTAAATATTTAATTTTTTAAGTGATTTATTTCACAATTGTTTTCCTAGTCCATGTGCTAGAATGCCATCGGAGATAAAACAACATCATTAAATTTTTTCCTAATGTATGCCGATATAAGTCATGATACTGTTACAAACGGGTAATAAGGTATGAGATTAAAGTGACAAATATCATTTATAAAGTGATTTTTATCACTTCGCTCGACTATTAAAATGTTTTACATTTTAATATATATATTTTAAACTATATTTTTGGAGGTCATTTGAAATGAAAAAAGCTTCTGTTATCTTGTCGAGCGCACTTATCCTTGGATTGCTCGCAGGTTGTGGTAACAACACAGACAACGCCGCAGCCCCTACTAACGCACCAGCTGAAACAACTGCTCCTGCAACAAATTCCGGTAACGCTGGAACTGAAGCTGGACAGTACAAAGACGGAGTTTACTACGGTACTGCTGACGTTGATGCTAAAACTGGCTGGCAATATTTCGCACTCTTAACTGTAGAAGGTGGAAAGATCACTAAAGCTGACTGGGATGCCTTTAACGTTAACACTGCAGGCGACCTGAAGAAAAAAGTTTCTGAAGATGGTAAATATGGTATGAAAGCTGGCGGTGCTTCTTCTGAATGGCACGAGCAAGCAGCTAAAGCTGAAGAATTCCTGATCGAAAAACAAGATCCAGCAGCTATAACTTTTGATGCTGAGGGGAAAACTGATGCCATCTCTGGTGTGTCCGTACACGTATCTGACTTTGTAAAAGCTGCTCAAGCTGCTCTTGCTGCTGGTCCAGTAGAAGCTGGTCAATATAAAGACGGAGGCTACCATGCTGAAGGCGAAATGGACGCTGAATCCGGTTGGAAATCCACTGTTGACCTGACTGTTGCTAACGGTAATGTTGTAGCTGTTAAGTTCAGTGGTTTGAATGCTGCTGGCGATGACAAGAAGCAATTCTCCGTTGATGGTAAATATGGTATGAAAGCTGGCGGCGCTTCTGCTGAATGGCATGAAGAAATCGCTTTGGCTGAAAAATACTTCCTTGAAAACAAAGGTACTGCTCCAACGCTTGATGCTGAAGGCAAAACTGATGCAATTTCCGGCGTGAGTATTCATGTTGGTGAATATTTTACACTTGCAGAAAAAGCACTCGAAGGCGCGAAATAATTTCGCAGGACCTTCTGCAGCTAATCAGACGAATGAGGTGAATTTCTCTTGAAGAAAATAGTCATTTTGGGCGGCGGCTACGGCGGCGTACTCACGGCTAAGAAACTGGCAAAGAAATTTAAGAAAAACAAAGATGTTGAAATTACACTGATCGACCGGAATCCATATCACACTCTATTGACTGAGCTGCATGAGGTTGCCGCGAACCGTGCTCCAGAGGATTCAATCAAGATCGATCTTAAGAAAATTTTTGCGGGCCTTAAAGTAGATGTTGTTCTTGATGAGATCAGCAATATCGATTTCAAAAGCAGAAAACTTAAGTCCGATAAAGCTACCTACGCTTACGATTACCTTGTAATCGGCACAGGTAGCAAACCAACCTTCTTCGGCATTCCAGGCGCAGAAGAAAACACCTTCTCCTTCTGGTCTTACGATGATGCGGTAGCATTGAAACGCCAAATCCGTGATATGTATACCAAAGCGGCTATGGAGAAAAATCCAGCTGTACGCCGTGCTATGCTGACCTTCGTTATTATCGGTGCCGGCTTTACTGGTGTCGAGCTGGTTGGTGAAATGGCTGAACAACGCGAGGAATTATGCAAGGAGTTTTTTATCGACCCATCCGAAGTAAGACTGATTGTGGCTGATATGGCTCCGAAGATTCTGCCTATCCTTCCAGATAAGCTGATTCAAAAAGCTGAAGCTCGCCTTCGTAAGCTGAACGTGGAAATCGTTACTGGCGCTAAAATCACCGAAGTAGGCAATGGTAGTGTTGCCCTTGGTGAGAAAAACGTCGTCGATTCGCAAACAATTGTTTGGACTGCTGGTGTTGAAGGCTCCGAAATCGTTGGTGGACTTGAAGTTCAACAACAAGGCCGCAAACGGATTGTTACGAATGAGAACCTGGAAAGTGTAGATCATAAGAACGTCTACGTAGTAGGGGACAACATTTTCTACATTCCTGAAGGTGAAACTCGTCCTGTACCACAAATGGTTGAGAACGCTGAACAAGCCGCTCCGATTGTTGCTGGCAACATTGCCGCCGACATTCAGAACACTGCTAAAAAAGCTTACAAACCAGGTTTCCACGGTACAATGGTCTCCATTGGTAGCCGCTACGGTGTAGCAAACGTTGGTCTGCCAGGTAAGTTCTTTATGCTTACCGGATTCATGGCAATGCTATCTAAACACTTTATTAATATGTTCTATCTGTCTCAGGTTGTCGGATTCAATAAAGTATGGACATATATGATGCATGAATTCTTCCATGTTGAGAACCGCAAGAGCTTCTTGGGTGGTCACTTCTCCAAACGTTCACCTAATTTCTGGCTCGTTCCACTTCGTGTTCTACTTGGTGGTATGTGGTTATACGAAGGTATTGAGAAGATCCAAAAGATTTGGAAAGATCCAGATAAGATTTTCTTGATTCCAGCTGCTCCTTTTGCAACGGATGCTTCATCAGCAGCCAGTGTTGCAGTAGATGCAGTTAAAGACACCGTAGATGCACAATCTGCAGCTTCAGCAGTATCCACTGCAAAAGAAGCAGTTGAAGCGTTGCCTGTACCTAACTTCGTATACAACATTACAAACTGGTTCATGGATTTGATGTTCTACAACAACGACGGAAGTTATACTTTCCTCGCGAAATGGTTCCAAATCGGTATGGTATGTGCAGAAATCGTCTTCGGTATTATGCTCATCGTTGGTCTCTTCACAGCACTTGCTTCTATAGCGACCGTAGGCATGTCGGTCATGATTTGGTCAACCAAAATGGCCTCGACAGAAATGTTATGGTACGTTGCTGCTGGTATTGCCTGCATCGGCGGATCGGGAAGCACACTTGGTCTAGACTACTATGTACTTCCTTGGCTTAAGAAACAGTGGAAGAGAATTCCGCTCGTCAGACGATGGTATCTATACACCGACTGATAATAAAACCCTGAATTTGTGTAATTTATCATATAGAACATATGTGCAAATTGTATTTTATTAGGGTTAAATATGGATATACTTCAGAGTAATGTGTCCCTAGGACACATTACTCTCCTTATTTACAAGAAGAAAATAACCTTCCTAATCCTAGGAAATGGTGGTTTTTTCTTGAATGAATGGTTTTGTAGGGATGATCGGGTATGGTTTCTTCCGGCAAAACCGACAAGAAGGAGAGAATCTTGTGAACAAACAACTCATAGAAGATACCCTCCGGTTGTTGCATACTGAAATGTCACCTATTGCCGGAATTGAGCTTCAGCCCTCTCCGGCTGCATGTGAACAGCTAATCTCGGTACTGGAACGCCATGATCTGGAATACAGCCGCAAAGTCAATTTGCTGGGTATTTACACTATTCTCACTTTGGCAGCAGAGCGCCATATGGAATGTATCCCACATCATCCCGACCTTACACGCAACATTTTGGATGGAGATTATTTGTATAGCTTTTACCTGCAGTTTGCGGTGAAATGCCGTGAGCTCGACTTAGTTGCTTATCTAGCTCCTTCGATCAAAAAAATGCAGATTAGACGGTCAAATGGAGACTTCGCGGAACATGATCCAGCTACTGGAATCGAAGAGTTCTTGATTCAAGAGTGCAGACAGCGTAGTCGCACAAGCAAAGCCATTTGACAGGTGGGATCCATAAATGAAGCTGCATGAGGCCTTAAATATAGACATAAATGAAATCAACCGCGAAATCGTAAACCTTGTGGCGCGTGATAAAGATGTACCTAAGAAATCTCAGCTCGCGCAAAGTGTTCTAGAGCTTATAAATTCCGGTGGTAAACGCCTTCGTCCCCTCATGGTCATTGTTGGCAGTCGGTTTGGCCGTAAGGATACCGGTCGCAGAGCGCTTCAATTAGCTGCTGCTGCTGAATTTATTCATGCCGCCTCATTAATTCATGATGATATCATTGACCGTTCAGAGTTACGGCGGGGCGTACCCGCCTTACATATTAAGACGGGTACATTGTCAGCAGTACATGTTGGTAATTACATGTCCGCTCGGGTCATCGAGCTGCTGAGCAAATATACAGGAGATAAAAACAGATACGTTCATGACTTATCCTCTGTAGCCACCGCTCAGCTGTGTCTAGGTGAATATCAGCAAATGGAACATGCTTTTGATTATGAAATTACAATGGATCAGTATTTGGAGAAATCCTTAAACAAAACCGCTCTTCTTATGGCAACCTGCTTACGGGTTGGTGCATTGTCCACTGAAAGCACCGAAGAAGTTGCCAATCTCCTTTATAATTTTGGAGAAGCCTTAGGGATGTCCTTTCAGATACAAGATGACTTGCTAGATTTCACACAGTCCGCGGATGTCCTAGGCAAACCTGCCGGTAGCGACCTGCGACATGGTCAGGTCACCCTGCCAGTGCTGTACGCCTTGCAGGACCCTAAGCTCTCGCCTGTGATCCGTGCAATCGGCCCGGATTCTTCCGACGCCGAGGTAGCATATGTGCTCACCCTAATTAACAATAGCGATGCCCTCGCTCGCGCTGAAAGGGTCAGCCAGAACTATCTGGATAAAGCTGCAGCTATTGTGCAGCAGCTCTCCTCCTACCCGGCGCATGCTGATCTGGAAACGTTGCTGCAATATTTTGCGGACCGTGATCGCTAAAGCGTACGTTCTAATACAAATAAAAACGGATACCTCCCATTCACTTGGGGGTATCCGTTTTTTTTGATTTAGACACATCATTTTATTGATCTTGTCGCAAATTCAACTGCTATTTTTCCGCTTCAACAGGACAAGCTAAACACGCAAACACAGCGTAGCGCACATGAGCTAGTCTAGTCATTCTACTCCATCGGATACAATTAGGTAAAACCTCCCTAAAATTAGTTAATAATCGTTCGAAAACCACGATATTAGGGAATTCCTCCCTAATATCGTCCACTTTAGCATGCTTTTGAGAGTAACTAGCTATATTTCAGGGACAAATTCCCTAAAACATAGTCAAAAGATAAAAAACTCAATAAGATTAGGGAGGTTTTCCCTAATCTTTGCATTCAACTCCTGGCTTCCCCCTTACAGAGCCGGGACCGAGTCAACACAAAAAAGGAAAGCTAGCGTAGCCAGCTCTCCAATTCCCTTGCCTACCCCTTTTGGGTAGGCTATTGTCTTTTGTTGTTAGTTGAGGGCAATGCGCCAATGCTCAGCCAGCTCCCTAACTAACATAGAAAAAATCAATCAGCGTGCACAATAATATCACTATGCTGATCACCTGATTTAGATTATAAGAAGCCACCTTCATCAGCTTACGATTCGAGGGTTTTATAATCTTATGCTCGGTCATCAGTAGCAATGTAGCGATGCCAATCCCAACTAAATACATCCAGCCGAGATCCTGCCATACGTATAGAAATAATAGCAGCATAATCATAATGAAATGTAGACCTTTGGCGATACGCAGCGCATTCTCTAATCCAAAGAAGCTCGGAATAGACCATAACCCATGCCGCCGGTCAAATTCAATGTCCTGAGTGCCGTAGATAATATCAAATCCGGCAATCCAGAGCATAACTACCGTCCCGATCACAAACGGTGTAAATGCGATATTTCCGGTTACGGCAAACCATGCACCAATCGGTGCGGAAGCAATAACAAAGCCTAAATATAAATGGCTGAGAAAGGTAAAACGTTTTGTATAAGAATAAGTCGATATTAACACGATTGCTACCGGCGATAAGAGCAGGCAGAGCAAGTTCAGCATGCCTGAAGCCACAATAAAGATGGCATAATTGACAATAACAAAGACAACCACTTCTTTTTCTGCCAATAACCGTTGTGGCAAATGCCGATGTGCCGTACGAGGATTCTGTTCATCAAACGTACGGTCTGCCAGCCGATTGAATGCATTAGCGCCATTACGGGCACCAATCAATGCAATCAGACCCCAGATCATCACATGCCCTGATGGCCAGCCCCCAGCGGCCCACACCATCGAGATAATGGCAAACGGCAGCGAAAAAAGCGTATGAGAGAACATCACCAGTTCACTGAACATTTTAAGCTTTAGGCCTGCAGTTTTAAAAATGTTTAGAATAGCCATTCGTTTTCCTCTTTCTTCGCTACTTGAAATTCATTGTATTAGTCATTAAGCTCCGCAAGGACTTCCTTCAGGTTGTTAAGCAGCCCGTCGATATCCTCTTCCGTAATAATCATCGGCGGTTGAAAGGCTAGTACGTTGCGTCCTATGCCATTTTTACCGATCAGGTATCCTCTGTCTTTCATCGCTTCCAGCACTTGATCTGTAAGCGCCGCAGAGCCTTCAGCATCCTCACCAGCAAGCTCCGCTCCCAACATAAGCCCAATTCCCCGTACATCCACGATAAGCGAAGGATAGCTGTCTTGAAGGGTCTTTAGCCCTGCCTTCAATCGTTCTCCGAGCAGCACTGAGCGTTCAGGAAGCCGTTCATCGCGAATATAATCAAGCACAGCCAGCGCCGTTGCAGCAGATACCGGATTTCCTCCAAAGGTGGAAGCCGACGGACGGTTCAGCGCGAGGGCAATTTCATCCGTTGTCGCAAAGGCTGCCACCGGAATTCCATTCCCCAGTGCCTTGGCCATACTTATAATATCGGGCACTACGTCAAAATGCTCCATAGCAAATATTTTGCCTGTACGACCAAATCCAGTTTGAATTTCATCAGCGATCAGTAGTACGCCGTATCTCTCCAGCAACATTTTGACCTCGCTGAAATAGGTTGGCGTTGGCATAATCATACCACCATTGCCTTGGATTGGCTCTACGATCATTGCGGCGATACTATTCCCCTTCTCCTCAAGCACTCGCTCCAGAGATTCCAGGGATAGTGCAGCGGCTTCCTCCAGAGATAGTTCTGGATGATATGGGCGAGGAATAAACTCAACGTCATGATCCAAGTATTTATCGGTACGCCACATCGGCAGACCTGTCACACTCATAGTTAGATTGGTACGGCCGTGTAAACCACTCTCCAGTGCAATGAACCCTTTGCGTCCTGTATACATCCGGGCAAGCAGCAGTGCGCCTTCATTAGCCTCTGAGCCGCTGTTCACGAAAAAGGTTCGGCGTAGACCGCCTGGCATAACCTCTTCCAGACGTTCAGCCAAATCCACATTTGGCTGAGTTAAATAGATCGTAGACGTATGCTGCAGCTGCTGCAGTTGCTCAATCGTACGTCCAGTTATGGCTGGATTGCAGTGCCCACAGGCGACTACAGATACACCTGCGAAGAAATCTGTATATTGGTTGCCATTTTCATCATACACAAACTGCATCGAACCTCGCACAAGCTGAGGCGCATCGCGGTAAAAATGCTGTGTACACGGATAGAAATATTGCTTACGCTTTGCCGCTACGGCTTCTCTTCCGATGAATTCTTGTTGTTCCATGATTGATTCCCTCTCTTCTTGTGAAAATAGTAACTTATTCATAGAGTACTGTGCATTCTTCTTACTAGCAGACGGTATTTTACCCCAAAAAATAGAATTAGTTAAATTGCAGCGAACCTAGAGTATAACCCGCATAAATGGGCTCAAGACCACCTAGCATATCATCTTTCACTTCATTACGATTCATAGCTTGTTGATAAGATATTATAATTTCACGCAACTGCTGAGCACTATATGTCGCTCCTTCAATACGGAAACTAGATATGCCTAGATCAATCATCTCACCAAGCAACGGTAAATAGCAGAGCTCTTTCGCAAACAAAAGATGGCAACGGCCGTGCTGATCACGATATACCGGATTTTCACCTTTGTCTGTTTTTAGAACCAATACATTATTGTGCACATATTGATTATCCTCTTCAGCGATAGGCTCCATTACTTCAGTATTCTCATAAAGATCGTGCTCCATATACATTAGTGCAGGTGTACCATGTACAACAACTTCCAAAGGCGTGTCACAACGCGAGGCAAAGGTAGCAAAGTGCTCCAGCGTCATTTCCGGTGAAACCGAAAGCTGAGTCAAACCTAATTTTGCATATAATTGGGCGGAAAGATGATTGTAGACATTTAAACTACCATCTCCAATTAACGGATAACCTGTAGAGCTGTATCTGCGAATCGCTCCCAAATTAGTAACGATTATACCGTCGATCGGCAAGCGTTCTCCACCAAGCAATTGATCATATTGATCGAAATGCAGCTCGGTCATCATGCGTGGCAACCCTAAATAGATTTTGCTATCGCCTTTTAGCTCACCAAGTTCCTTAATATCACGTTTTGTAAAAGGTCTGTCCGGTTCAAATACATCGCCCGGCAAGTATAAACTATCCACACCCAGCTCCAATACTACGCGCGCCTGTTCCATATTATTCACACGTACAGCCAGCTTCGCTTTTGTTGTCTTTGGTTTCTTTTCTTGCGCCAAACGTTCCCGCAATTCCTCTACACGTTTTTCAGATAGCTCACGTTCTGCGGTTGGGGTGCTAAATACTTTTCCAGTGCTATAGAATTTGCCCGTACCTTCATAACGACGGTTAATGTTAGCTAACCCTGGTTTACCAAAAGCATAAGCTGTCGAAAAGTCACGCTTGCGGTTGTTGTACAGCTCTTTAGTATCAACCGTACGATCAAAACCAATCGGATCATCGATATATCGGTCAATGGCTTCGCCGTAGCTATTCGCCAGCATCACCATAAAATCCTTATCACGCATACGGCCCTCTATTTTGAAGGAAGTAATGCCTGATTCAATCAATTCCGGAAGATGCTCATACATAAACATATCTTTGACAGCCAGTGGATATTCAGCAGGATATACATATCCGTCTTTTTTAACCCGATAATCCCAGCGGCAAGGCTTCATACATTTCCCCCGGTTGCTGCTCATACCAAAAACATGGGAACTGAAGTAACAATTTGCACCATGCACAGAGCACATATCCCCGTGAATAAAATATTCCAGCTCCATGCCACTCCGCTGACCAAGCAGCTTAGCTGTCTGCAGATCCATTTCCCGCGAGGTAACTACACGAGTTACACCCAGATCACGCAGCGCATAGATCATCTCCAGGTTGTGAACATTCATCATTACGGAAGAGTGAATAGGAAGGTTAAGCTCCATCTCCCGAATAAGCTCCAACACTGCCATATCCTGAACAATCAAGGCATCTGGCCGAGCACCATCAAGGAAACGCAGGTATTCTCTAGCTTCTTCCACATCTTCTTCACTAAAAAGATTATTCACAGTGATATACACTTTTTTGTCTAGACGGTGTGCGATATCAAGTGCCTCTACGATCTCTTCATGAGTAAGATTATAACCTTTGCGCATCATTCGCATATTCAATACAGGTCCACCAAAATAAACTGCATCACACCGTGATTGGATCACTTCCTTGAAAATCTCAAACGTTCCTGCGGGTGCGAGTAATTCAACTTCTCTACCGTTAAAATAACGTGCCATTCAAGTTCCCTCCCAAGTTGATACTACTAATAGGGAATGCGTATTATAACAAAGCTACTGCAATTCCCATGACTACAAACATCCCAATAAAAACAGTATCGAATTTGCCCCACCTTAGGCGGTGATACCGACTGCGGGGAGCATCCATGCGAAAACCGCGGGCTTCCATGGAATACACCAGATCCTGAGCACGCCTAAAGGCACTGGCGATAATCGGGACCAGCAGGGAGACTAACATCCGTCCCTTTTCCTTCAAAGGCAGCTCTTTTAGATCGGCTCCCCTTGAGGCCTGCGCTTTCATTATGATCTGCGATTCATCTAGAATCGTAGGAATGAAACGAAGTGAAATGCTGATCATCAGCGTGATACGGTCAGGGGATAAGCCAAGCTTTTTGAAGGGTGTCAAGATTCCCTCCAGCCCTTGATTCAGCTTCCCCGGCGTTGTTGTGAAGGTCAGAAGCGCTGTAAAGGTGATAAGAAAGAACATGCGGATGACCGAAAATGCCCCTAATCTTAGCCCTCCCTCATAGATAGACCAGGAACCAAGAGTCAGCATTACCTCCCCTGTCTTTACAGACACCACCTGCACAATAAAGATAAACAACATTAAATAACGTAAAGGCTTAGCTGCTTTCAGGAAGTATTTAAGCGGAATCTTCGTTGAAGCCATAACGGCTATCGAAAAAATAGCCAGCACAGCCATGGCCATCCACGAACGTGAGAGCAGGATAACAGCTACGTATAATAGCATGCCAGTGATTTTGGCACGAGCATCCAGCTTGTGCACCCACGAACCGGTCTCAATACTCCGACCTAAGATCAGTTTCTCATTCATGGTCATCCCTCTTTCCATCGGGCTTACCAGTGCTTATGGATTCCGTTGGCAGCGAAGCTATAAGCTCTGCCAGACTCTCAGCCGTCAAGCGGGGGGCTTCATCCACAAGACCTAAATGATCAGCAACTGCACGCCAGTAACGAAGGGACTGCGGAACCGTCAAACCACACTGTTCCAGAATCGAAGGATCATCTGCAAGTGCCTTTACACTGCCCTGAAACGCCGTGCTGCCCTCTTTAAGTACAACCCAGCTGTCCGCATAGGGCAATAACTCATCCATCCGATGCGTAACGATAATGATCGTTCTGCCCTGCTCACGACATAATCGATCCAGCAAGCTGATTAGCTCTGCACGGCTAATGGGATCAAGCGTTGCCGTGGGCTCATCCAGAACGATGACCTCAGGGTCCATAGCTAGCACGGAAGCGATAGCCGCCTTACGCATTTGTCCACCGCTCAATTGAAAAGGATTCCGCTCTAGCAACGCGAGATCCAGCCCCATATCTGACATGGCCTGACGTGCACGCGACTTTGCCTCTTCGAGACTCATACCGAAGTTAAGGGGACCGAAAATGAGATCCTTCTCGACCGTATCTTCGAACATCTGCTGCTCCGGAAATTGAAATACCAATCCGACTCGGCGGCGCAGTGGAATTAGCTTAGGTGACTTCTCACCAGCCTGAATGGTTACATCAAGCACTTTTACCATACCCTCGGTTGGTTTCAGTATCCCGTTAAACAATTGCAGCAGCGTCGATTTACCTGAGCCCGTCGCCCCCGCAATACCAACCATCGAGCCAATGGGGACACTGAGATTAATGTCCCGGAGCGCCGTCAGCTTCCAGAGGCTTCGGTCAGCGTAGGTGTAACTTACTTGCTGTAATTCTATGGCCATAACGTGTCTATAAGCTCCTTTTCACTGGTCGGAACATCCACATGAATACCCTGGTTCTGCAGCTCGCGTGCAAGGCGCCAAGGATAAGGTTCACGCAGATGGCATTTTTCCAGAAGCTCCTCGTTCCGGAACAACTCCGCCGGTGTAACATCTGCAGCCAAACTACCTCCATGCAGCGCAAGCACCCGATCCGATGCCAAAATTTCATCTGCATCATGCGTAATCATGAGGATCGTGTACTTCCCTTCTGCCCGCATATCCTGCAGAATGCCGAGAAGGTCATTTCTGCTTCCTTCATCCAACATAGAAGAGGCCTCGTCAAAAATGACGATGCCTGGTTCCATAGCAAGAATGGAAGCGATAGCAACACGCTGCTTTTGGCCTCCTGACAGCTCACCCGGATGCTTGGACAACAGCTGATTTATTCCTAGTCTCGTCGTATAGGAGTGCAAACGTTCAGCCATCTCTTCGTACGGCAAACAAAGCCCTTCCAGGCCGAATAGGATATCTTCCTCTACAGTGGCTCCAATAAACTGATTATCCGGATTTTGGAACACCATTCCGATACATTGCCGAATACTGCCGATCGTTTCCTCACTAAGCAGCATGCCACTAACCACAATCTCACCAGCCCCCTTAGGCAGCAGAGCATTGAGCAGCTTGACCAACGTAGACTTCCCGCAGCCATTAGGACCAACCAAGCTGACCCATTGTCCTTGAGAGATAGATAACGTTATATTTTGAAGAATCGGATGCTCCGGATTATAGCCAAACGATACCCCATCCAGAGAGATGACTGCTTGTCCTTCTCCCTCTAAGTCTTGACCTTCGTATGATTCATTCATGTTAGTCATCCTTCCGCTGATGTGACTAATCAGTCCAAAAATTCTTCAAACAGCGATATTTTTGACAATGACGCCACCAAATAACGGACTGCATAGCCCACGGCAATTCCTGTTACTACCCCAGTGATCAGCAGCATGGGAAGATAATAAAAAATACTAAGTGATGCAAATACCATAGAAGCTGCCAGCAGCTGACCGATATTATGCGCAATCCCACCGGCTATACTAATTCCGATCAAGCTTATACTCTTACCTTTGCCACTAATCAGCATCAGCACAAACATAACAACAAAGCTAAAAAGTGAACCAAATAAACTAAACAGCAAGCTTGAGAAGGTACCTAGCAGAAATGCAGTAAGCAGTGTTTTGAGGATGACAAGCAGCAAAGCATCCCGTCCACGTAAAAAATAAATACAAGTCAAAATCATAATGTTGGCCAGCCCGAGCTTAGCACCCGGCACCAGTCCCATCCCGGATAACGGAATCTGTGCCTCTATTAAACTTAACACTACTGCCACTGCGGCGAAAATCGCAATAATCACTGTTCTTTTTAAAGCTGTTGCAGATTCACTACTGGACATAGGCATCTATATCATCCTCCCCCGACGCACTGGTGATTTCGACTAATACTCTATGCGGTAGACAGACAATCGTCTGTTTGGGCAGGGTAATAAAACCAAAACCTAGGCAAACTTTATCAGCGCAATCGGCATCGTACATTTCAATCCCGTAATCATGCACCTTCAAAATGTTATAGCCGCGTTCCGTGCGGACCTCAATGGTTTGTTCTTCTTTTGTAAGCTTTACCGTTTTAAATAACTCACCGTCCACCGTTACATTGGCTATGAGATTTTTACCGGCCCCACCTTTGTCATCATTGTCCGAAAACCATCTCGGTACGAGAAAAGCGAGCGCAGCAATCAATACGATGGAAATCAGCCACACATCTGCGCGTTTCATAAAAATCTCCCTTATTTTTTAATTAAAATCCAGACTTATTAATTATAACGGTCTACCCTCAATCCTTCAATCAATGTTGGAGTTTATTGTCAGTTTTAGAGAGCTGTTCACAAAATAGGCACGCAAAATAACCCCAGCAGACACAACCCATTCGTCTCTGGCATTTTCAGTTGTAGTTTGTAGCGTTTGCAAAAATATCCAACTTACATTTTAGCCCATTTGCACCGAGATCGCCCATCTTCTCTGGTTTACTAGCTTTTCCGGAATAATTCACAATTAACCCAATTTAAGTTACTTTCAAAATCTAAGCGCTCCTTATCGAGGTTTGTTCCTCTCTAGAATCAAATAAACCTTATCTTGGAATTCATTATTATATTTGCCTTTTAAACAATAGTGTGTTATATTTATATGGTATTTGTTTTTCGATATATTGAATATCCCCACCAAGAAGATGTCAGGCCGACTATTATACACATCGGCATTTTGGACAAAGAGGCTTTATGTTTTCTTGCAGTACTCTTCCTTTTTATGAGATTAAATTCGAAATATAGCATTCCGATTCACACTGGCGCGGTCAATGGAGCCGCAAGGGCAAAAGAGAGGTAGGGCTTTTGTCGTATTGGAAGGATTATTCTCGCCACACGGCTGCTGGAAATAACAAGGAATCAAGACACCCGTTACTCACGAACGGCGGGGGATGAATATAACGAGAAAGCATGACGGTACGTTCCTTATTCAAGGACTACGTCATGTGTGGAAAAATATAGGCGCCCGATAACCGCTACCTAGCGGATATCGGGCGCTGTCTACGTTCAGGACTTATTTTACATATCGACTTACAAAAGCTGTTACTACATCTATATACCCCGCCTTATCCGTATCATAAGACAATCCATGCCCCGCTTGCGGCACTATGAGCCTCTCTTTTGGACTCTGGCATGCCTCATACAATTCATTCATCATAGCAAAAGGTACAAAGTTATCCGCATCCCCATGAATAAAAAGAATCGGGACCTTCGCTTTCCGCACTTGCTTTAATGCAGAGGCTTCACCAAAACCATACCCCGCCTTCAAGCGGGTGATTAGACTTGCACTTTGTACGAAAGGGAAACTTGGCAAGCGATACATGCGCCGTAGTTGGTAAGATAATTGTGCTTTTACTGAGGTATAAGCGCAGTCCGCAACAATAGCTTTTACCTGCGGCGGAAGATCTTCCCCTGAGGTCATTAGCACTGTAGCGCCGCCCATAGAAACACCGTGAAGCACAATTTGAGCACTGGGTCCAGTCTTTTTAATCATGTATTCAATCCATTGCAAATAATCTTTTCGTTCCGGCCAACCAAAACCAATGTAATCCCCTGCGCTATCTCCATGCCCTCTTGCATCGGGAATTAGGATGTTAAAGCCTAAGTTCTCGTAGTAGATTTTGGCGTACGCCCCCATATCCTTTGCTTTACCTGAATAACCGTGGGCTAGAATGGCTGTGCGTCCCGCAGCACGATTAGATTGGAGTAAGTAACCTCTTAGTTTAAGTCCATCTGCAGATACGATCTCAATATTCTCAAAGCTCTGGCGAGAGACCCAATCCTTCCCCTCCCCCCAAGAAGCTCCGGCAACCGGAGGATCAGCCTTCAGATTAGGATTATTACTTAAAAACACCTTTGGCGCTCGTTTAATAGCAATACCATAGAAGAAAAATCCCACATAGATTAGAATCCCTATGATGATTACAGCGCTAATAATGAACCATATCAATTCGCCTTCGCCATCCCCTCTTCATTTCTTTTGCAACAAGAGTATACCATCTACTTAGAATGCACCAAACTATCGCAATCATGACATACAAATAGAGCCGCCATCGGGACACCCCCCGAAAGCGACTCTATGTTGCTCTACCGTTTATTATTTATTCTTTTTGGAGAACTTGGTTCTCATTAATAATCCGATAAGTGCAAAACCTAAACCTGCTACATAGTAAGGTGCAGGACTTGATTCACCCGTCTTTGGCAATTCCTTCACAGGTGGCTTACCTAATGGGATCGTATCGTCTACTACGATGATTTCATCAGGTGTTGGTGTTGGTGTCACTGCCGGTACCGGACCTAATGGGATCTCATCATCATCAACAAGTACTTCTGTGCTATTCGACGGTGTTGGTGTTGGTACTGGCGCTGGTGTCGGCGAAGCTACAGGCCCAAGCGGCACAGGATCTTCTGCAAGAACTATAGTGCCAATTACGGATGATGGCGTTGGTGTCGGGAACACCGAAGTCTCTGGTGTCGACGTTGGTGTTGCCTCAGGCGTTACCGTTGGTGTTGGTGTTACCTCTGGCGTTACCGTCGGTATCGGTGTTGCTTCTGGTGTTACCGTCGGTGTCGGTGTTGCCTCAGGCGGCGTCACTGTTGGTGTCGGCGTTGGCGTTGGCGTCGGTGTTA
>NZ_JBBODA010000042.1:0-41155 GCF_038002705.1 Paenibacillus sp. FSL H7-0716 | reverse complement strand
GTGCAATCGCCGCGGCCGCAGGCCGTGCCGGCGCGGGGAAGCCAGCCGCAAGCGCAGGACCCGGCGTCGGATCGAAAGGAACCCAACCTGCGCCGGCAAAATAAACCTCTACCCAAGCATGCGCATCCCCTTGGGTGACTAAATACTTCGCCGGCATGGCTTCCTCCTGCTGGGTTCCAGGTCCGTAGCCTTGAACATACCGCGCTGGAATACCTGTGCTTCGCAGTAATACGGTCATCGCTGTGGCAAAATGCACACAGTAACCTTGTTTGGTCTCAAACAGGAAATAATCCACAAAATCAGCCCCAGCTGGCGGAACCATGGTATCCAGCGTGTAAGAATATCCGTTTTGCAAATAATCCCGAATGGCGGTTGCGGAGTCATATCGGTTGCCCGAGGAAGCTGTGAGCTTCTCTGCCAGAGCTTTCACTCGCTCAGGTAATAAATCAGGCAGCTGCAAATATTTGTTCTTTATCTCTTGAGGATCAGCATCACCCAACCCGCGCAGCAGTACTGGATTACTCTCGGGAAGTATAGAATCAACTATATACTCAGTGATCCGAGTTGACCCCACCGAATCTGGCAGACGAAAGGTATCCCTGTCCTTATTCGCCAGAACATAACCAAGCTGGCTGCCATTGGATAGTTGAACTGTCTCAACATCCGTTATGGTGCCCGCATTGAATACAGGAATTCCGCCGGAAGAGGGGCTGACAAATTGTATCCGCTGTTGCAAAGTCCGCCCCCCATTAGTAGTGGTTACCGTCGCCGGAATCTGAGGCAGGCTGGACAAGTTAAGCGGAGTAAATTCCTCACCCCCTCTGATCCAACGGCGTCCGTCATAATAGGCGATGCTCTCCCCGCGCCAATAGGTACGCTGGCTGGTCAATGCTGTGAAGACTGGCTCGGTATTGCGTGATAATGGAGCCCCCAGTTCTCCATCATTTGTACTATACCCTGTTGTTCCTGCAGGTATAGCCTCATTATCTTCCGGCATATGGCCCGAAGCCCATTCCTGCAGCTTTTCAAAGGTGGACTGGAGTGTAGTTTGGTTAGGCGGTCGTACTTCATATACCTGCCCACCAAACCATGCTGTCATCATGACGAATATAGCAGCCGCTAATGCCAAAACTCCCCATCGGGCATACGGCAGGTGAATGCTGCCCACCCGTTCCCGCAGACGGAGCAAACCACTCATTGCTTGCATCCATACAATAAGCCCCACTGATATTACAACATCCGTTGTCGTATTAACGCCAAAGCCAATATCCAGAACCAATAGATAAATGAGGGTCACCGCCGTAAACAGCAGCGTGCTTCCTCTGAAAAGTGCAAGCTGCTGCACCGAAGATACCAGCAGCCCCCAGCCAACTATCAAAATCAAAAGTCTGCTGATCTCGCTTAGCTGAGAGACATGCCCGGAAAAGAGCAAAATCAGATCATTTGGAATTTCTACTGCATAAATGCCCAGCCATCCTGTCCCTACGCTCTCGCTGCATAGATGTAGCCAAGCCGTGCCGATCATCAAACATTGGATACTTAGCAATAGCCACCCGGGAATCTGAAGGATTCCCCACATCAACAGCACGGCAGCAGAAATCATCAGAATCTGCAGCAATCTAGCAGTATCTTCCAATGAAGTCGTTCTATATAAAGGGAGCAGCCATTCTAAAAACAGCCCCAAAACAGCCAAAGAGAACAGCATACGATAATACAGAGGTATTTTTCTCTGTTTACCGGCATGACTGTTCTCCAGTTTTTCCAAATGGAGCTGCTTGGGTTCCTTTCCACTGTGCCCATTCATAGAGAAGCTTGTGTCAACCGGTAACCGCTTACCGTAGCGTTGGTTTTCCGGATGATTCATGGTACTCTACCTCCCTGAGCCTGTAAGCTGGCAATGCATCATCCAGACAAAACATCCGTGCTCCCAGACGACCCAGACTATCCCCGACCGTTCCCCGCACAGGCTGGCGGATCTCCTGCAGCATTACCTCCGCAGGCACCGGAGCTGGCTGATCCCAAGCATAATAGAGCTCAACTTTTACACCTTGCACTAAGAACTTAGCGATAACCTTGGCGGATTGTTCCTCTAACTTTCCTGTCACAATAGCAACCGTCATTCCCGGAATCCAGCCTCTAGAAGCATCCTCCAAAAGCTCGGACAGGGTTCTTGTTCCATTCGGAGAAATATCAGTTAGAATATCCAGCACTCTCCCTGGGATTTTGCCCAGTCCTTCATGCCTAGCCATACCTTCCGGCCAGCCTCCGCTGAATAACTGGACATACGCACCTGACTGCTCAGCAAAGAGCATCAGCCCCATCGCCGTTGACACCGCCTTCTCAAATACCGGAGGCTGCTCCTCCCGACTGCCACGAGGTGTAAGTGCATTGGCTGGAATCTCATAGCTTTTGGGATCATTAGCCAACACGATACAGCTCATTCTTGCCTTTTCACGTTCTGGAACTTTGCTCTGCAGATTCCCTAGCCGGGCGCTGTTCTTCCAATGAATTCGGCTAAGCGGATCACCGGGCTCATATTCCCGCGATTCCATCGTCTCATCATTGCTGCTTCTTCCCCTTCTGGAATAGAGCGAATCACCGCTAATATAGCCGCTGTCCGGGGCTGCTCCGCCATAATATAGGGGGGCTGGCAGCACTTTAACGCTATGCTCTTCAGCAGGCTCAGATCGGCCTGTGAACCAGCCGGGCAAATCTCCCCAGGTTACTCTACAGCCCTGCAAATGATGATGTCCCCGCGGCATATTCTCAAGAAGGTAGGTGTATTCAAAAGAGCGTCTGAATCCCGGAAACAGTAGCTTGTGATGTCCTCTGTCCCCCCAAAAATCAGCGATAGTCAGCCATGGCAGTGGAAGCCGGGCAGAGAAATTCACCCGCACCTTCACAAGCAGTGTACTTCCAGCTATCGGTCTTACTGGAGTGATTGTCCGTTCAATCTTTATCGCCCGTGGACCTGAAAGTTGAACAATCAGTCCGCCAACCATGATAACGCCTACAGCGATCAGCAGAAATAAGAGTGATGCGCCTCCGCGCCATGCATATAAAACACCTATAATTCCAGCCACAGCCAGCATCCGCAACCATTCACCCAACGCACTACGGCTACGCGGATAGCTTCTAACTCTTTCAGTCTTGTTATTTAATTTGTGTTCTACTTTTTTTGAAGAGGACAATGGAACGAACACCCTTCCTTTGGGTCTAGACTTGTTCCCAGCTGAGGAACTTATTACTATCTATTCTTCCCATGAAAAAGGGTGCCCAGACATTGTTTTTTTCTTTTAAAAAAACTGCCTGAGCGCTAAATCTCAGAAGGCTATTACCCGGCGCTCACCTTCCGTCACGCTTATATTTAAAGGAGGATGATCGGCTGTCTCCAGCAGCTCACGCAGCGATACCCAGATAGAACCGCCAATCATCTCCACACTTGCACCGTTTATCTTTTGAACATGATCAGGAAGATTTAACAGGAGTTCCTTGTTCGCCACATCCGCGATGATATCTTTGCCGTTCCAGGCAATCTTCCCACTGCGACTGCCCGCATCCCAGCTAATCTGCCCTCCCAGCCGTTCGATCACAGCGCGGAGTGGCACCATATATTTTCCTTTTTGCAGAGTATATTCACCTGGCGCCAGCTTCGTCTCCAGCTTTCCAACCTCCAGCACCAAAGGTTTGCCGGGCGCAAACAGCTCTGCATTCGGTATGATATTCGAGGTGATCCAAGCTTCGGAAGGTTTCACTCTGCCTAAGCTGTTTGCTTTCGAGGAGACTCTGAATTGTACAGGCTCCACCGTCTCATCTAAAAGGCCAAAGCTGTATCCAGCAGCCTTATAACGCGCAATAATATCAGGCAGTGCTTTAACACTCTCCTGATGGCCGCCGCCATCATGCAGCAGCAGAATAACCCGAGAGGACTTCAGATCCGCGGTTGACTCTTTTAAGATTTCAGACGCCGGTACCCCTTTGCGTTTGGAGTCCCCGCTGTCCACCGTCCAATCCGTAACGATATAACCGGCTTGCTTCAACAAATTGAAGTAGGTATTATCAAAGTGATCAAAGGTTCCGCCCGGGGCGCGGATAAGTTGCGGGCGAATCCCTGTAATGCCCCGAACAATTTCTTCGGTCTTTTTAATCTGGCTCCAAAATTCAGTGAATCCACTATATAAATCATGGTAATTATGATTATAGGTATGATTGCCAATAGCATGTCCCTGTTCCCATATGGCATTAATTAGCTCTGGATGGCTTTTCGCTTGATTACCAAGGACAAAAAAGGTCGCCTTCACACCTTGCTGCTGTAAAATTTTAAGAACGTTGAAGGTATTGTCACTCGGTCCGTCGTCAAATGTAATATAGACCGTTTTTGAAGCTTTCTTTGCGGCCGTAATTGCTGAATATGTTGTCGACACCTTGGATACTTGTGCCGTACCGGAATTCAATTTAACTTCTGGAGAAGCAGTCACAATGGACTCTGCTTTAGGAGGCAATTCTTGCATCGCCACTAACGGGAGATTATTCTTAACAGAGACAGACTCCGCACTTGCGGACTGTAATGAACGATTCATCCAAGAATCTACACTCTCCCCTGCGTTCCATCCCAGCATTACGATGACGATTACAACCATAACAAGCAATCCGCTTATCAAGTTTCGGCGGCCGTGAGTGTTTTTGTTACCTTTCATCTTCTCTACCTCCAGCATTCTATTGGCTCAAAAGCCATTTGGTAGATTGTATGAAGACAAGCTTCAAAATAGAATAAGGCAACTGCCCCTTGGAGAGTGAGAAGCTTATGGAAATGCTGAACTTTATACAAGAATTATTCAGCAAATATGGATATAGCGTATTGTTTTTTGGATTGCTGCTCGAATTCGTTGCCTTGCCGTTTCCCGGAGAAACTACCATGGCTTTTGCAGGTTTTCTTTCCTATACGGGAAGACTTGATTTCATAACGTTGATTCTAGTGGCCTTTGCAGGGACCACAGCCGGGATGACCCTCACCTATTTTGTCGGGCTAAAAGCCGGAATGCCCTTCATCCAGCGATACGGCAAGTGGCTGCTGTTCTCCCCTGCCAAGCTGGATAAAACGCAAAAATGGTTCGAGAAATACGGCAGTATCCTTATTTCCATCGGATATTTTATTCCAGGCGTTCGTCACTTTACCGGCTATTTTGCTGGTATAGTTGCGCTGCCCTTCCGTAAATTCGCCCTCTACGCTTATAGTGGAGCATTATTCTGGGTAGTGCTGTTTCTTGGCATAGGACGGGTATTTGGTCCGCAGTGGATGGGTATTTTCCATTTATTCGAGTTATATGCACTATGGATTATCTCTGGCGGTGTAGCTATAGCTGCCCTTGTAATCCTGTATCGCTACCGCAAAAAGATAAGCATCCGCCTGTTCCCGCGCAAAGCTGCCATAAAGCTACAGACTCAGGTTAAAAAAACTTCCAAAGGACGGTGAAGCCACCGCCCTTTTTAAATGCGTTTTTTCTTGCTGCGTACCCCCGCATATCCTGCAAGCAAAAGCGCAACTATGGCAAATCCCGCTCCCCCAGCAAACCCTACCATTCTTGGTTCCACCCCTTCTAATAGCCACCCGGCGAACAGCATAGATAACCCCAGCAGCGTATTTCCTACTGCAGACAGGAGTCCAAACACAAAGGGCTGCATAGCAGATGGCGTTTCCCGCATAACAAGCGTATCCAGACAGGCATTCCCCGTTCCCCCGGCAAATGACAGCAGAATATATAACATAAATGCTGCCGCAAAATGATTGCTGACACTGATGCCCATCAATAATACACCTTCAAGTAAAAGCCCTCCGATGGCTACAATCAGCAGCCCCTTTTTTAAATAACGTGAGGTGAAAAAACTAAGGCTAAGACCGATGCCAAGCGCCGCATAAAATGCCCCCACTCCAATATCCCCCGCGTGAAATACCTGTATCGCATAGACACTGATCAGTACATTATCCAGACCATTTAGCAACGGCACCAACAGCTCATAACCGAAAATGACCTGCAATGTTAGACTTCCGCCAATTACCATTCCCAGAGCACGCAGTTGACCGTATTGTGCTTCTTTATCGGATTTTTCTAAGTCCCCCTCAGGAGAATATGTAGCCTTCTTAGCCACCGTCGCCAATTCCGTATGTTGTGGAAAATCGATACCGTAAATTAACATCGCCGCGATTAAAAAAGACACTGCATTCATAATGAACGCTGCCTCCGGACCAAACCACATCGACACCACCCCTCCACTGAACGCTCCAAGGATCAGCACGCAGCCGCTCATTAACTGCTCTAGTCCGTTGACGGTCAGCAGAGAATCTTTGGTGACGAGCAAGGGGATAGTGGACTTACGAACAGGACTGTAAATGGCTTCGCCAGCTGCCAGCAAAAAACTTGCCATATATAACAACCACAACTTCTCCTCCCCATCCACCCATAAAAAGGCTAAGGCTACCGGGACCCTCAACATATCAGTAGCTATCATGATATATTTGCGTGGAACTTTGCTGCTAAGTATGCCTCCAAGCGGGGCCAGAAATAAATAAGGAAGCAGTCTCACCCCTAACGAAATCCCTACCGCCATGCCTGATCCCGTCAACTGCAGAACCAGCGCCAGTACTGCAACGCTAGTAAAACGATCACCAATTCCATTGATCAAGCCGGCTGTGAACAATCGTGAATATCCCTTATGACTCCTAAACATCGCAACAGCTGAGTAATTATCCATAAAATAAACCTCATTTCATCTATTTATACATGTATCTAATTAGATATTAATCGAATCATTAATTTATGACAATGCTTTATTTTCAAGGATTTGCTAAAATGAAATACAGCATTACTTCACGGAAATCTCCGGGAAAGAAGGAATTATCATTTGAAAATAGATCGATTGCTCTCTATCGTTATCCTGCTAATGAACCGCCGCCTAATTCAGGCGAAGGAGCTAGCCGATATGTTCGAGGTATCTGTGCGCACGATTTATCGTGATATTGAAAGCATTAACGGGGCCGGAATTCCTATCGTCACCTATCAGGGAGCTAACGGTGGGATCGGGCTTATGGAAGGATACCGGCTGGACCGCAATGTTTTGACGGATCGTGAGCTGGCGGATATTTTCACGGCTCTGCAGAGCGTCTCATCTTATGGAGGAAATGAACATAGGCTGCTCATGGAAAAGATCAGCAGCGTAATCCCGCCCTCCCAATCCGCCGCCTTCCGCAGCAAAACGACTCAGCTCATCATCGACTTCTCCCCATGGGGTCTTCAACGTATTCTCGAAGAAAAGCTTGCCACTCTAAAAGAAGCACTTGAGGAAAGCGTGACCGTAAACTTTGATTATGTGGATGCTGCGGGTCAGACTAGCCAGCGTTCGGTAGAGCCGTATACTTTAGTGCTGAAGGGGCAAGCATGGTACTTATATGGATTTTGTCTGAATCGTCAGGATTTCCGTCTGTTTAAGCTGTTGCGCATGAAAGAGCTTGTTAAGAATACCCAAGTTTTTATTGCAAAAGATGTGGATGCAAGCGAGCTGCCTTGGAGCAACGATTATCAGAGATCAACCGTAACAACAGCAACACCCATCGTTTTGCAGTTTAAGGCTGAGAGCAAACATCTAGCGGAAGAGCGGTTTGATTCTACCGAGCTACTGCCCGACGGTAATGGAGGTTACAAGGTTACCATCAACTATCCTGAGGATGGATGGCTGTATGGTTTCCTGCTAAGCTTCGGGATGCATGTAGAGGTTTTAGAGCCACCGCATATTCGGCAAAAGCTGGGGCAGCTTGCAGCAGGCATAGCAGCAAAATATACAACCTAACAATAAACCTGACGGAATGCCGTCAGGTTTATTGTTCTATACTGAACTTAAAGCGGGCGCTCGAGAGCTTGCATACCTTTAAAGGAGTGTTAAATATGGGACATGAACATGTAGAGCAAGGAGATCTTAAAATTTGTCAAAGCTGTGGGATGCCAATGCCTACGGCGGAATTGCTTGGAACGGACCAGAATGGCAACAAGATCGAAGATTACTGCGTGTACTGCTATGAGAATGGCGCATTCAAACAGCCTAATATCACGTTGCAAGAAATGGCTGACATTTGTACAGGCTATATGGTCGAAGAAGGAATGGATGAGAATGTTGCCCGTAAACTTCTCGCCGAGCAGCTGCCACATTTGAAACGTTGGAGCGATCCTGCAGCTGTGTCTCCAGCTAACTAATAGCAGCACAACAAAAAGAAGCGCCCTACGGAACCATAACGGTTCTTAGGACGCTCCTTTTTCCATTCTTTTTTTGCCCAGTTTTTTTATTGATTATTCTGCTGTGGCTGCACTTCTTCCGTCTTCAGGAAGTCTGGCTGCGGTGAAGTCTTTTTAATAAAGAAAGCCAATACCAAAGCAATTACAGTGATCCAGGTAGCAATGTTAAAGGCATGCGTAACCCCGCTAATTGTAGCCTCTTGCGTAAGCTTAAGCATCGCTGCTTTATCGTTTAACGAAACCGTTCCGCTCATAAGCGTATCAGTGATTGTGCTCTTCGTCTTATTGGTCATTAGACTGACGAACAACGCCATTCCCAGCGCGCCCCCGACCGTCCGCAACGTATTCGACATTGCTGTACCATGCGAGCTTAAACGCTGTGGAAGCTGATTAAGTCCAGCCGTTACAATCGGCATCGATAACATCGACATGCCTAACATCCGAACCGTGTAAGTAATAATCATATGCGTATACGTCGTACTGTCTGTAAGCTGGCTGAATTGCCAAGTCGTAATTACTGTAATAATCAGGCCTACCACAGACAGCCATCTTGCCCCGATTTTATCAAATATAATCCCCGTGATTGGAGACATAATTCCCATTAGAATGGCTCCCGGCAAAAGCATAAGACCAGACTCCATTGGCGTAAAGCCACGGATCGTCTGCAAATAAATCGGCAGCAAAATCATACCCGAATATAAAGCCATCGTAATGATGATATTGATTAATGTCGTGAGTGAATACATATTGTATCTGAAAATCCGGAACTCAAGCAGTGGTGTCTCAGCCTTGAGCTCTCTCCATACGAATAAAGCCAGTGCAATCACACCCACAATGAGGCAGGTAATGACTGTTGCACTTCCCCAACCATCGGTTCCAGCATCACTGAAGCCGTACAACAATCCCCCAAAACCAATAGTAGACAGGATAACACCCGTTTTATCCAGTTTCGGAGAGGTTGTTTGCCCTACGTTTTGCATTGTTTTCATACCTAGCAAGGTAGAAAGAATAGCCAGCGGAAGAACGATAAAGAACAATACGCGCCAAGAATAGTTCTGAACTACCCACCCTGACAACGTTGGACCTACAGCTGGAGCAAAAATCATGGCTACCGCCATTAGCCCCATCGCTTTTCCCCGCTCTTCAATTGGGAAGATGCGAAGAAACACAATATTCATTAACGGCATCAAAATCCCTGCGCCAACCGCCTGAATGACTCTGCCGACCATGATCATTTCAAAGCCTGTTCCGATTCCACAGACAAGTGTACCTAACGAAAAAAGTGACATCGCGGTGATGAATAACTGGCGGGTTGTAAACTTTTCCACCAGAAACGCACTAATCGGTATCAGCACACCGTTCACGAGCATAAATCCCGTTGTTAGCCACTGTGCCGTATTCGTAGCGATTTTTAGATCGTCCATTATGCTCGGCAATGCCACATTAAGAAGTGTTTGGTTCAAAAGTGCGACAAATGCGCCTATTAAGAGCGCTGCAATAATCGGCCCTCTACGTATTCCCTTAGTTGCCGCTGCAGCGTTACCTGTAATTGTACTCATAAATTCTGTTTGTCTCTCCCCTGCTCTAAGATCTGAATGATTTCGGTATGAATCCTAAGTAATTCGCCTGCATCCTCGGCAGGTATATTGGATAGTGGAAGTAAGTGTCTTCTGAGCGATTGCTTACTTCTTTCCCTGATCTCTTTGCCCTTTTCAGTAATCGCCAAGTTGTATATACGCCGATCTACCTCAGAACGCTGTCTTGTGATCAAATCGGCTTTCACCATCCGGTCCACTACTCCGCTCGCTGCACTGTTCCCCAAATGTAATAGCTCGGCAAGATCTGTAATGCCAATATCGGGATTTGCAGATATTTTGCGGAGAACCATCAACTGTGTTGGTGTAATGTCCAGCTCTTCGGCATCCTTCCACAGCAGCTGCTGGAAGGCATGGCTAATCCGGCGAAAAGAGGAGAAAATATCATCTAATTGCTGCTCCTTATCTTCCAAATCTTCACCTCCAAAGAATTAATTAGTTAGACCATCTAATAGTTCGCATGCGTACTATTTTACACCTTAACTAAATTTCGGTCAATATTTTGCTGTAACTTTCTGAAAGATAATTTTATATTGCAGGAAAAACATGAAAATCATACATAAGTGCACAAAGCATAAAAAAAAAGCGAGCCAAGGTAGGTCCTTGGTCCGCTTTTTTGTCTGAACAATGCTCAGGTTAAGCTGTATGAACTTTCAGGTAAAGTCTGCTGCTGAGGCTTATCCTGCAGTTTTAAATTAGATGGCTTAGTCTCTTCCTGGCTGCTGGCAATTGACATCATCAGCTTAATCCGATTCGCTTGGTTGACTACGCTAACTCCAGCATCATAGTCAATCGCCACGATATTTGCACCCGGATATAATTCCTTAAGACCTTTAATCATCCCACGCCCGGTGATATGGTTGGGCAGGCACGCGAACGGTTGAATACAGGCGATGTTGTTCACACCATTATCCAACAAATCCATCATTTCTGCGGTTAAAAACCAGCCCTCACCCATCTGATTCCCTACGGACACCAGTCGGCTGGCCTTCTCGGCAAGACCATAAATATTCTCCCGTCCTTTAGCCAGCCCCGCATCCTCAAGGGCAACCTTAATCGGCTTACGGTAAATTTCCAGATAAGAGATCAGCATGGGATTGATATAGCCGAGCCGTTTGCTTTTGCCGAATTGCTCAGCTTTATAGATCGGATTATATACACAATAGAAAATGAAATCCAGGAAGTCCGGCATTACCGCTTCCCCGCCCTCTGCCTCGATCATCTCTATAATGCGGTTATTGGCATCCGGATGGAATTTGATCAGGATCTCACCGACAATGCCTACTCTTGGTTTAGTAACACCTGTAACAGGCAGCTTGCAGAACTCTGCAACAATCTCACGAATCAGGCGTTTGTATTCTCGGAATGAAAAGTTGGATAAGCTTGCCTTGCAACGCTCCATCCCTTTGCGGAATAGATCTTCGGCACTTCCTGGAACAACCTCATGCGGCCTAAAGTGATTTAACATCCGCATCATAAGATCACCATAACAAGCGGCAGCTATCAACCGATTCGCCAGCTTAAGACTGATACGGAAACCCGGCTGATTTTCCATCCCTGAAGCATTGAGTGAAATCACCGGAATTTGTTCAAGGTCTGAATCCTTTAAGGCTTTGCGCAGCAAAGAAATATAATTCGTAGCCCGGCAGCCGCCACCCGTCTGTGACATAATCACAGCAGTACGATCCGGATCGTATTCCCCACTTTTCAGCGCCGACAGAATCTGGCCAATCGTCACAATTGCCGGATAACACGCATCATTATTAACGTATCTCAGACCTTCTTCTGTCTCTTCGGGTCCGGTCGTCTCAAGTATCTTCAGACGGTATCCGGCATCGCGAAACACCTGTTCAAACAATTCAAAATGAATAGGCGACATCTGTGGTGCAAGAATGGTATAGGTCTCTTTCATTTCCTTCGTAAATAACACATTAGCCTGCACTTTTGGCGGCTTTTGCGGCACTACCTTACCTTTTTCACGCTCACGCATTGCCGCCAGCAATGAACGAAGCCGAATGCGCGCTGCACCAAGATTGCTGATCTCATCGATTTTGATCAATGTATATACCTTGTTATGTCTTTCCATAATATCCTGTACGGCATCACAAGTGATCGCATCGATCCCACAGCCGAAGGAAGTCAATTGAACAAGCTCCAGATCCGAGCGGACTGCAGCAAGGCGGGCTGCACGGTACATCCGGGCATGGTAGGTCCACTGATTAACAACAGCCACATCCCCTTCGCTGTGGTCCAGATGGCAGACAGAATCTTCTGTCAGCACGGCGAGTCCCATCCCGGTTATCATATCCGCTATCCCGTGATTAATCTCAGGATCGGCATGATAAGGGTGCCCGCAGAGCAGGATTCCTTTGGTTCCAGTATCAGCTAGGTACACAAGGGTCTCTTCCCCTTTGGTACGCACATCACCTTTGGCGTTATCAGCCTCTGTAAGTCCCGCCTGCACCGCGGACGCAATCTCTTCTCGCGGAATGCTGGTAAATGTCTTCACCAGCCCTTTGGTCAGCGCAGAAATATCATCAAAGGTCAGGAATGGGCTGACAAGCTTGATTCCATTGTCCTTTAACCCATCCATATTGTTGCGAATGACTTCGGGGTAAGAGGCGACCACTGGACAATTGAAGTGATTATCCGCGGCTTCATCTTCTTTTTTCTCATACACCACCGCTGGATAAAAAATAAAATCGACACCTTTACCGATCAGGCTTTGCACATGTCCATGCGCCATCTTCGCAGGATAACATATCGATTCTGACGGAATCGTATCCATTCCGCTTTCGAAAAGCTTCTTGCTGGATTTAGGGGAAAGAATCACCCGATAGCCCAGTTTGGTGAAAAAAGTGTGCCAGAACGGGTAATTCTCAAACATATTCATGGTACGCGGAATCCCGACGGTCCCCCGCCATGCCCCTGTTTCCGGTAAACTCTCGTATTCAAAAAACCGTTCATATTTATACTGCATCAGATTCGGCAGGACATTTTTCTCTTTTTTGACTCCTGCGCCACGTTCGCAGCGATTGCCGGTCACATAAAAGCTCTTATCCGGAAAACGGCTGATCGTCAGCGCACAGTTGTTCCCACAGCGGCCACAGCGGCCTGAGGAGACCTCATATTTAAAGCTGGCAAGCTCCTCTGGTCCAAGCAGCGTACTGGATCCGTTACCCCCTGCTTGCTCACGCGCAATCAGTGCACAGCCGTAAGCCCCCATTACACCAGCTATATCCGGTCTAACCACCGTCCGCCCCGTCAAGGACTCAAAGGCGCGCAATACAGCTTCATTATAGAAGGTACCGCCCTGAACGATGATATTTCGCCCTAAGTCCTCCGGATTGCGGATTTTAATTACTTTTTGCAGAGCATTTTTGATCACAGAGTAGGCAAGACCCGCCGATAAATCCGCTAATGATGCGCCTTCCTTCTGAACCTGCTTGACCTTAGAGTTCATGAACACCGTGCAGCGCGAGCCCAAATTAACAGGCTGAGTCGCTTCGAGTGCAGTTTTGGCAAATTCCTCGATTCCAAGTCCGAGGGCAGAGGCAAAGCTCTCCAGAAAAGAGCCACAACCGGCTGAACAAGCTTCATTGAGCATAAGGCTGTCTATAGCACCGCCACGGATCTTGATGCACTTCATGTCCTGACCACCGATATCCAGTATGAAATCTACTTCTGGCATGAACTTTGAGGCTGCCTTGTAGTGTGCAACAGTCTCTACTTCTCCGCCATCCGTCCGCAGAGCGGCCTTGATTAACCCCTCACCGTACCCTGTCACATATGAGCCTGCGATATGGCAGCCTTCAGGCAGAACCCGGTAGATTTCCTTCAGCGCATCACTGACCGACTGCAGCGGATTACCTTTGTTGCTGCCATAAAAAGTATAGAGAATTTCGTCAGCGGAGCCGGTCAACACGAGTTTAGTTGTGGTTGAGCCGGCATCAATCCCTAGATAACAGGGCCCACGATATAAGGCTAAATCTGATCTCGCTGCAGAGGCTTTACCGTGACGAAGCCGAAATTCTGCAAGCTCAGCGGCATTCTCAAAAAGCGGAGGCAATTCAGCATCCGCAGCTCGATCCGCAGTAAAATCAACTGCCGCAATTCGCGTGATCCAGCTCGAAAGTGGCAATACGACTGGATCAGCTTCGGAGAGCGCAGCTCCAATTGCCACGAAATACTGTGAGCGTTCCGGGAACAGGATATCCTCCTCCGCCAGCTCCAGCGTTTCCGCAAACCGCTGCCGCAAGGCAGGCAGGAAGGTCAGCGGTCCGCCAAGAAAAGCCACCCGCCCTCGAATCGGACGTCCACAAGCAAGACCGCTAATCGTCTGATTAACGATACTCTGAAAGATAGAAGCCGCCACATCCTCCCGGCGCGCTCCTTCATTAAGCAGCGGCTGTACATCGCTTTTGGCAAAGACACCACAGCGTGAAGCTATGGGATAAATTCGCTCATGCTTCTCCGCCAAAACATTTAAGCCTGCCGGATCGGTCTGCAGCAGCGCTGCCATCTGATCGATGAACGCTCCCGTTCCGCCCGCGCAGGCTGTATTCATACGCTGCTCAATGCCGCCCCGAAGATATATTATCTTAGCGTCCTCTCCACCCAGTTCAATCGCCGTGTCACATTCCGGGATCAGCGCACTGATCGCCTTCGTGCAGGCTATCACCTCCTGAATAAAGGGAACTCCACCTAATTTGGATAAAGACAAACCCGAGGAACCGCTTACAGTAAGCCTAGCTCCCCTCTCTGGGAATCTGTCGCGTACATCAGACAGAAGAGAGAGGGCCGCTTTTTTAATATCGCTATAATGTCTTACATAGTCTTGATAAACAATGATGTCCCGCTCTATGACAACTAATTTAGCAGTAGTTGATCCGATATCAAGCCCAATATGCAGCATTATCACTCCACCACCTCTTCTTGCTCCAAATTTGAAGCAATCATGAGGAAACTATATCATGACAACACCTTATATAAGCTGTTAAAAATGTAATAGACATCAATAAAAAGTAATTAGTAAAATTTATGATTCGCTTATTCCTTCTATCGTGTTTGCGACATGCCCTTTTACCCGTACCTTCCGCCATTCTTCCACTAATATCCCCTGCTCATCAATCAGAAAAGTAGATCGCACAATTCCCATAAATTCTTTGCCGTAAAGTTTCTTGAGCTGCCATACGCCGAACATTTCACTTACCTTATGATCCTCATCAGACAGCAGCGGAAAGGGCAGACTATGCTTCTCTGTAAATTTAGCGTGTGATGCCAAAGAGTCCGGACTAATGCCCAGAACAACCGCACCCGCCGCCGTGATTTGATCAAAAGCGTCACGAAATTCGCAGGCCTCCTGCGTGCAGGCTGGTGTCATATTTTTAGGGTAAAAATATAAGATGACCTTTCGGCCCAAGAAATCACTCAAACTAACCTCATGCCCATTGGAAGAGGGAAGGGTGAAATTGGGTACTTTTTGTCCAATAGCTACTTCGTTCAAGATATATCCACTCCTTCTTAAGATTGGGGAATTATTCCTAAATTGCACGTATCCCCAAAAGAAATTATAATGTAGTCAACGTGAATGCGAAAGGAAGAACGAGAAATGCCACCTAGAAAGAAAAGGCACGCAAAGACTGGTAAGTCAAAAAAGAAACCGCTGCTTTGGACGCTGGCCATTATACTCCTCCTTATTATCGGTGGAGCCATTTTCTACATTACAACCATTTACAATGAGCTTGGTAGCATGTCGAATACTGAAGATTCCCCTTTTCAAAATGCAGAGACCGTTGATGTCGACACCCCTGAGCCTCCTAAGTGGGAAGGTACAGAGCCTGTTAATATCCTATTAATGGGTGTAGATGCCCGAGGTGTGAAGAAAGGGGAAATCCCCCGTTCAGATACAATGCTCGTCGCTTCTCTTGACCCTGTGAAGAAGAAAATCAGTGTATTTTCAATACTGAGAGATACGTACGTTCCGATTCCAGATCATGGCGAAAAACGTATTAATACAGCGATTATTTATGGACCTAATACTGCGATGCAGACCGTCAGCGATCTGCTCGGTATCCCAATTCAATATTATGTCTACACGGACTTCCAAGGATTCATCAAGCTGGTTGATGCCGTTGGGGGTGTGGATTATGAAGTCGAAAAAGATATGGTCTACAAAACCGTTGCAGACGGTCCGGAATATGATATTGATCTAAAAAAAGGATATCAGCATCTTGACGGCAACATGGCGTTACAATATGTTCGCTTTCGGCATGATGCTACCTCCGATTTCACTCGAACCGAGCGCCAACGCGGTTTTCTCAAGGCTGTGGCTGATAAGTTGATCAGCACCACCTCCATTGTCAAGCTGCCAAATATCCTGTCGCAGGTTACGCCTTATATTGAAACCAATATGTCAGTTAATGATATGTGGAAGCTGGCAAGCGTAGGGTATAATAGCAGTATGGGTGGCAGTGAGCAAATTCCGCCAATGGATTTGCTCACTGAGAAGACTACAAGTGACGGATCACAGGTTATCGGAATTCGTAGCGAAAAGAAGCTAAAAGAATTTATACAGGATACCCTAAATGGTCCTGAGCCAACACCAACCCCTACATCGGAGAACACCTCCAATAGCAGTTCTGGCGGGACCAATTAAGGGCCTCACAAGCAAAGTTCACATGTACACAAAGCAGTGACTTGGTATAATACGGGCGGATAACGGAAAACACCGTTGTTCGCCCGTTCCCTTGAGCACCAACAATCGAAAGGATGATCACATTATGAATCGTTCCACATCTGAACAACTTTATCACGAAGCCCTCCAGCATATCGTTGGAGGTGTAAATAGCCCCTCCCGCTCCTTCAAAGCCGTTGGCGGCGGAGCACCTGTATTTATGAAACGCGCCAGTGGATCTCACTTCTGGGATGAAGACGGCAATGAATATATCGATTATCTCCAAGCCTATGGACCGATCATTACCGGCCATGCCCACCCTCATATTACCAAAGCAATTACTACAGCAGCAGAAAATGGTGTTCTTTACGGAACTCCAACCCAGCTCGAAATTAAACTTGCCAAAATGCTAAAAGAAGCCATTCCATCTATGGATAAAGTACGTTTCGTCAATTCCGGAACCGAAGCGGTTATGACAACGATTCGTGTAGCCCGTGCCTATACAAAACGCAGCAAAATCGTAAAATTCGCCGGCTGTTACCACGGCCACTCCGATCTGGTGCTCGTAGCAGCAGGATCCGGACCTTCTACACTTGGCATTCCAGACAGTGCCGGTGTTCCAAGCAGTATCGCCCAGGAAGTAATTACCGTTCCTTTTAATGATCTGGACAGCCTGAAAGAGGCGCTGGAGAACTGGGGCGAAGATGTCGCAGCTGTTATGGTTGAACCGATTGTGGGGAATTTCGGCATGGTGATGCCTAAGCCTGGTTTTCTCGAAGGACTTTGCAAGCTGGCTCACGATAATGGCTCCCTTGTTATTTATGACGAAGTCATTACTGCCTTCCGCTTCCATTATGGTTCTACACAAACCTATGTAGGGCTGGATAATCATGAGGACATTACTCCTGACCTTACTGCACTTGGCAAAATCATCGGTGGCGGCCTACCTATCGGCGCTTACGGCGGCCGCAAGCATGTTATGGAACAGGTAGCTCCACTTGGACCGGCATATCAAGCCGGCACAATGGCTGGTAATCCTGCGTCTATCTCTGCAGGGATTGCTTGTTTAGAGGTTCTGAGTGCAGAGGGTGTATACGAAGAAATGGATCGGCTTGCAATTCGCCTCGCCGATGGTCTTCAAGCATCTGCAGACCGTCATGGCATTCCACTGACAATCAACCGCATCCGTGGTTCGTTTTCCACTCATTTCTGTAATCATCCGGTTACGAATTATGATGAGGCTCAGGATACAGACGGCGAATTGTTCGCCAGCTTCTTCCGGCATATGCTGAACCGTGGCATTAACCTTGCCCCTTCGAAATACGAAGCTTGGTTCCTGACCACAGCACATACTGATGCAGATATCGATGCTACACTTATCGCAGCTGAAGAATCCTTCCGCGCTATGGCGGCTGAGAAATAAGATTGTTTTGAAACGGCAGTGCTTTATAAGCTAAAAAAGCTGAATAGATTAAGGGGCTGTCCCAGTCCCATAAACCGCAAATGTTAAAAGAGCAGCGATTCTCCTATATTGGAGGATCGCTGCTCTGCATTTTTACTCATCCACGGCCTGCATTTGTAGCTTGTGGCAAGCTTAAGCCAGCCGATCTCAAGCGTCAATTTCTATATGCTGCGTAACAGGTGTCGCCGGACATTCTCTGTGTTTAGTACAAGGGTTAGGGAGCTTCGATAGATAATTAGGGAAATTGTACCTTAAATTCAGGGATTTCTGGTCATTAAACTAATAATTAGGGAAATCCTCCCTATAAGTTAGCTAATTTAGTGGAAAATAAAGAACTTACCCCGTTTTTTAGGGAGAAAATCCCTAATTCTGTTCATTTACAGAGAATATAGGTTATTTTCAGGGAGTTTTTCCCTAATAACTCTGTAGCTCACACCGCAAAAAGCTCAAATACACTTTATCTACGGATTTCATCCGCTAACAGCGTTTGGAAGTCCAAATATTCTACTGCTCTCAAGTAAAATCCACCTGCTTGTCCAACGTAATCTCAGTCATTAACGGTCTTAACATTTGCTCGCTCCCGGGGACCAGCGAAAACTCTACACCCTCCAGATGCTCCGGCAGCGTTGGGGCGACCAAGAATTGCATTTGTGTATGCGCTCCACCTCCATGACCACCATGCGGCTGCACTTCATATTCATTCTCACCCGCCACTTCAAGCGTTAAAGCCGTTCGAAGATGAATATGTCCTACAGCCTCTTTTAAATATTTAATTTCCACAGTAACTATGCTGAAGGCTTCATACTGCATAGCATGCGTAAGTATATACTCGCATTCTTCAACGACCGTCCGCTTTACAATCGGAAGCACTCCCAGCAATAAACCAGGCTCTTCCCAATATTGTCTTCTGGGTACAGCTTCATTCAGAAGGTGCAAATGCTGCACAATCTGAGTAGTGTTCATCTCGAATCTAGTTGCCCATTCCTCAAGTAGCTTACTATCAGGGGATAATCGTTTCTTGCCTGTTATAGCTTTACGTTCCTGAATCAGACTCAAAATCTGCTCATCAATCTTTTTAACCTCATCATTATATTCGTTGGCGAATCCTCTAATTGGCATTCTGCTCCAGTTCATTTAACGCCCTCCTCTTATTACTAATTTAAATCCATTAATTGTAAGGGTACATCCTTTCGATTAATTTGTAAAATATTTGAAATATCACAGTCTTGCCGATAGGTAAAAAAAAAGCGACCCTCAGCTTTACGCTGTAAGGTCGCCCGCTTTTTAATTCAGAGTTACTCTCCTACTCATATAAGTTCCGGATCTCCACGCCCTGAGGCAGCTTAAACGGATTCTCCTTGTTAATTCGGTCATAGAACATAATCCCATCGAGATGGTCTATTTCATGCTGGATGATGATAGCTTGGTAGCCCTTAAATTTAAGGACAACCTCCTTGCCCTCCAGATCATAACCCTTCACCTTCACGGTTTCATACCGAGGTACAAAGCCATGCACGGGACGATCAACGGACAGACAGCCCTCGCTTTCTGGTAAGTACACCATAGACAGGGAGTGGCTTATGATCTTAGGGTTAACCCAAGCATGCTCTACAGCCCGCCCTCTCTCGTCTGTAAGATACATCGCGAACATACGCTTCTCCAATCCGATTTGATTCGCCGACAGACCTACGCCAGAGCGCAGTTTGTATTCTTCGGAAATCTCCGGGTCCTGACTGTTCTTCAAAAATTGAAGCATACATTGCAAAGCCTCACGATCTTCTGCCTGTAATGGAAGCTCCACTGGTTGTGCTACGGTACGAAGTACGGGATGGCCCTCCCGCACTATATCATCCATGGTGATGACATATTCAGCATTATATTTTGAACTAGACAATATTCCATCCACCTTTTCCTTACGGGCATAATTTAATTTCTTATGATGTATAGTATGCAGCTTTATGGATTTATGAAAGCAGTTCGCAGTTTGCTGCTGTAATTAACATCGAATCCAAGTCCTGTCGCCAAAGCGGCAAGGGGTAAGTAGGTTTTATCCTCCTTGCCTACCTTTTGCAGAAAAGCTGGAGTATCAATAGCCACGTTCTCTCCATTTACCTTAATAAATTTCGAGCCAATGGTGATCACAACGGTTCTTCCGCCATACACGATGGTAGCGCTGGAGGTTTTGTTATCCCACTTCCCGCTTGCACCCACGGCATTTAGAATATCTTTCAGCGCCAAAAAGTTCTGGCCATTTTTAAGGATAGGCTTATTGGGTGTATTCAACTCCACGCCCTTCACTACAATCGACATCGGTACCGATGCAGTAGCCATTGTAGCTACAGTAGGAACGCGATACTCTCCCCATTGTAACTCCGCAAAGACCTTAGCAATAGTCTCGTACCCAAGCTGCGTCGGGTGAAAATCAGTTTGCCCTGCTCCAATAATATGTGTCAGCGAGCCTTCTACCCCGGCAAACTTTGCCGCAACATGAGCTACAAGCACCTTCGCTCCCTCTTGGTTCACGCTTGCAGCTACACTATCCGCTGCTTCCGTAAATTTGCCCGCAGCCGTCATTAATCTGTTGTACATTTGACCAAGCGCGACCTTAGGGGCAGGTTGATATTGATCGGCCAGTATAATCGTCGTTTGCGGACTTACCGCACGAATATTCTCCAGCACTGCCTTCACATTTGTTTGATAATCCGCTAGCCGCTGGTCCAACTGTGTTTGGAAATCCGCATCCGTCAGCTCCTTGAACTGCAAGAACAGACTGCTTACATCATTCCCACCAATCGTAATGGTAATCAGATCAGCTTCCTTAAGCTCTGCTGCGATCTGTGGAGTTAGCTTCACGAACTGCTCTATTCGTGGATCTGGGAGACCTGCCTGAACTCCTTCAGCAGTAATCACTGAACCATCCTTGATTGCTCCTGTGTAATTACGTAATCCGGCCGTAGTCAGCCCTAGAATACCATAATTAGTAAGTGTACTTCTGCCATGATACCAGCCCTGCTCAAGCAATCTCTCCGCATAGCCATATGGCTTGATATTCACGTCCGTCATTCCTGGCTCGTAGCCAGCAGTAATGGAATCACCTAGAGCTACGATGCGAAAGACATCCTGCCCAGAGTCTTGTATTGCAGTCGTGTCAGCCGCATTTGCCGTGCCTGCTCCCACGCTAATCAGCGCAGATAACAAAAGCAGGCTGCTTATGCCAGCTGCCCAAATTTTTTTCCAATTGCCTAGCATCGTATCCCTCCCAAATTGTTCTAATTCCATTCTACCATCCCAGGGTAGCAACGCAAAAGAGCGGCCTCCTATATTCAGGAAACCGCCCCTCGCAAATCTCACTGGCTATTATTTGTCTGAATCTTCATCTGACTCTAACTTCTGCCCTGCACGCTCCAGATATTTATCATAACGGTCATCCAGCTCATATCCAATCTTACGATAACGCAATGTTTCTTCCACAATAGGATCGAGCGTAGTCTGAATACGAATTTCATATTTAGGTGAGATTTCCCGGATTTCCTTAGCCGTTCGATCGCCTTGTTCCATCTCTCCATCTACCAACATTTCGCTCAGCTTGCGTTCCAAATCATCCTTCTCACTCATGCTGTATCGTCCTCCCTAAAGCTTATATCCTGTTGCTTCAGCATTCTTCAGTGACGAAACCAAATATTCGTGAATGTGGCCATTACTTGCTACTACATGGCGTGTACCAATATCATATGAACGTCCTAAGGTATCCGTAATCTTGCCTCCTGATTCAAGTACAAGCAGTACTCCTGCTGCACAGTCCCAAGGGCTTAAGCCCACTTCCCAATAGCCATCTACCCGGCCTGCCGCCACATAAGCTAGATGTAGAGCAGCCGCGCCTCCGGCACGAATACCACGAATCTGCGGAAGAATACTTTGCAGTCCGGCCATATTCACAGGTTGTGCAAACTCACGATCCGGCGGAAAGCCCATAGCGATCAGGCTGTCCCCAAAATCAGTCTCCGTAGAGACCGAGGTAGGAACACCGTGCATGTAAGCTCCCTTTCCTTTTTCAGCGACGAACATTTCATCACGAGTCGGATCATAAATAACGCCTACTGTTAGTTCACCGCGAATCACCAATGCTATGGAGACACAGTAAAAAGGAAATCCGTGTACGAAATTAGTCGTACCATCTACAGGATCTACAATCCACAAATATTCATGCTCACGAGCTTCTTCCAATGCAGCGGTAGCCGCTGCTGCTCCCGGGGAAACCCCTTCTTCCCCGAGAATGGCATGGTCGGGAAAATGTGTCAGGATCAGCCTGCGAATCATTTGCTCAACGCCTTTATCAACTTCCGTAACCAGATCTTGTGCTGAAGTCTTTGTATTCAGCTCCTTCACGAGACCCTGTCTGCTCTTTATCCATTCTCCTGCTTTGGCAGCCGCATTAATGGCCACCGCCGTATGTCCCTTGCTTGTTACTACATAGGGTTCACGTTCATTCTTACCCTCTGGATTTAAAGGACTCATATCTTCACTCCACTTTCTTGAACATAATCGCCAATGGCTTTAATTCTAAAGCAATCCTATTCACAATACCGTGCAATACGTCAAAACGTTCCCCAAGTTCCCAAAGTTCCGCCAAAAGAGGACCCCATTCTCACCTGCGAGCATAAATGCCCTAGGTCCATATAAAGACGATAAGCGATTAAAGTTTCATTCAACGTACCCTATTTCAAGTTACATATCAAGTCATGATAGGACCCGTATTCGGGACCTATCTCCTTATTTTCATTGTTTAAGGTTCAATATTCACGCTTGCCCCATTTAATAAGGAAATTCCGTTACCAGCCTCAGCCAGCTCCTTCATAGCCTCCATCAGTCCAAATAACGCGCCATCTTTTAGTTTCGCCTCAATCATAACATCGACAGCAGGCGTATCTGCGGCGATACGTTTCAGAAAAGCCAGCAAAGGCGCAGGTTCCACGCCATCCGCATGGCTGCGCGGATCAGACGGGCTGCGCGGACTGGATACATGAATCTTAGGCGGCAAAAGCTCTCCCGAAGGAACATCCTTCTGTGCTAGCTCGCTTCGCCATGTCTGTAAAATGTCAGGCCACAGCTCCCAAGGGAGCTCTCCTTCATTATTCACCCATTGGTGGTGAATATCCAGCACCATCGGTAATCCTACGCTCTGACTGACTGCCAGTGTCTCCGGAGCTGTAAATGTCTTATCGTCATTCTCCAGCGTTATACGCTCCTGCAGCGCTGACGGCAGCGCGCGGAAATGCTCCTCGAATCGCTTCGCCGCTACAGGCTTGTCCCCATAAGCTCCGCCAATATGGATATTGTTCTTCGCCATGGCAGGAAGCCCCATAGCAACCAGCATGTCCACATGGTACTGCAAATCCCGTACGGAGTTTATCAGCACCTCCGGACGGGGTGTACTAAGTACTGTAAAGTGATCTGGATGAAAAGAAACACGCAGCCCGTGCTTTTTCACATATTGGCCCACTTCCGCAAATTCCTCGGCGAGCGCCGCAAACGGATTCCAGTCCTGCAAATCCGGATGCGTCGCCAGAGGAATGATTTTGGAAGTGAGGCGGTACACCATGATGTCCGAAGCCACATTATGCTTCATCAACCGCAGCGTATTATGCAGATTCATTCTAGCGATGTTCTCCAAACGCCGAAGTGCCGCTTCACGGTCATCCAGCTTCTTAAAAGAGGCCATCGTCATTGTCTTAGATGGGGAGCAGTCTTTGATAACGGTGGACATCGCTACATATCCGAAGCGGACAATCATCCCTGTGCTCCAAAAAACATTTCCTCAGCTAAAGCCGTCTGCACTCTGGACTCTTCTTCATTCAGCTTACGCACAAGCTCCATCTCTACCGCGGTAACCTCATGTCCTTGAAAATTAATCTCTGCAATCGAGGCTGAAATTTTGACAATGGCTACAGCTACGTTCTCAGGGGTGTAAGCAATAACCTTTTGACCCGTTGGATACACACGAAAGCCTTGCTTCACCATTTTGGTGCGCCCATATTCCAGCAGCTCGTACAGCTCTTGTTCACTCTTGAATTTGCAGACGGAGTTGAATTCTGTTTGAAAACCCATGTTTCTTCTCTCCTTCCAGTCGGGATATTCCCGCTATAGCTTCTATTACTCGTTGTCGTACTTAAGACCTTGTTTAAAATTATAGCGCTCCAAGGCTAACTCAATCATTCGGTCTAACAGAGCTCTATAAGATACACCCGTCTCACGCCACAATAGCGGATACATGCTGTAAGGAGTGAAACCAGGCATCGTGTTCACTTCGTTAATTAGAATTTTACCATCCGATTTCCGCAAGAAGAAGTCTGCCCGGGTAATTCCACTGCCCTCAATCGCTCGAAAAGCAACTATCGCGGACTCCCGCAAACGATCGGCCACTTCAGAATCCACTGGTGCAGGAATCATCATTTGCGATTTGCCGTCCGTATATTTGGCTGCGTAATCATAATATTCACCAGAAGAAACGATTTCACCCGGAACAGAGGCTTCTGGTTCATCATTTCCAAGCACGCCAACCTCTACCTCACGCGCATCCACAAACTCCTCAATAATAACTTTGGTATCATAGCGGAAAGCAAAATCAATGGCTTTTACAAGACTATCCTTATCTGCAGCCTTAGAAATACCTACACTTGAGCCTAGATTGGCAGGCTTCACGAATACCGGATACCCCAGTTTATCCTCTACACCAACAATCAACTCATGACGTTTTCTTTTCCAAGCGCTGATGTTGAAATAACAAAACTCGCATTGATCCAGACCGGCATCAGCGAACAGCTTCTTCATGACCACCTTATCCATACCTGCCGAAGAGGCAAGAACACCAGCACCGATGTAAGGAATATTCGCCATTTCGAACAACCCTTGAATCGTTCCGTCCTCACCATACGTGCCGTGCAGCAGCGGGAACATTACGTCCACCGTTTGGTCAGCACCGGATAATCCACTAAATACCACGTTCAGGGCTGTGCCCATATCTTCGGTCGCTTCTGCAAGCTTGAGCTGCTCCACATGGCTGTAAGGCGCTGATAACTTCTCTCCAACCTTCCACAATCCCTGTTTTGAAATGTAAAAAGGTATAATCTCATATTTATCATAATCAAATGAGTTCATCACGGCAAAAGCCGTCTGTAGCGATACCTCATGTTCTCCTGATTTGCCCCCGTACACTAGCCCTACGGTTAGTTTTGCGTTCCCCATTCCCTTAACCTCTTTCTGTACTATAAGTAGTCGTTAATATGAAAAAAACGGTATTTCGTTTGATCAGTCCATGCGTAGGAATCACGATAGTCCCAATAGCGATGACGGCTGCTAACGGTACGTGCATTCACAAGCGGCATACCTCCTGCATCAAAAGCTGTGACGATTGTGCTGTGCTGATACTGCCCGTTGCCATCCCAGTCATATTGAATGATATCGCCCAGCATCAATTGCTCCGGCCGCTCCATGACTTCCGCACGCAAGCCACTGCTCCGACTTCCGCTCAAATAGCGTTGCAGACTGTCTGATACAGCCCAGCTATAGCTCCACCATTCTTGTTTGCCTTGGTAACCTTTGTACCACCAGCCCGTTTCTCTTTTACCAGTATAGTTGATAGGTGCCCCCCCTGCAAAGAGACATTGGGAGACATAATTTGTGCAGTCCACCTCGAAGGTTTCGAACTCCGGATTGCCGTCTTTCCACCAGCGGTCGGCATACGCCACAGCTTCTTCACGGTTATAACGAACCTCTCTTGAACCCGCAATTTCTCCGAGAACATTCCGGTTTAGCAGGGGCTGTGATGGCAGCGGTGCCGGCAAAGCCTCTCCCCATTTGGATAGTCTGCCCGATAGCTCTACCTCTGCCCGATGAACCGTATTTCTTTCAGGAACACTTCGTTCCACACCAGCAATCTCCCAGCCCCCACCGTCCCGCACAAAGGTCAGCCGCTCCAGCTCGATAATATCCTCGCGGTGGTTAACGCCGCCTTTTTCATAATAAAGCGCACTATGCAGTGTAACCTCTGCTACTACCTCGGTCGGAGTCTGCCGGACGGTCCGCAAAGTCTTAACCCCTGTCTCTCCGCGCAAAGGAGTTATCCCACGTTCTTTATACCACTCAGCAAGACGTCTTGAACGCTCCCCTTGTTCTACCAGAAAACGCGGATCCTTAACGGACACGGAAACGCTATGCGATGATGACTTAGGCTCCACCCTGGCCTTATTCACTTGATCAACATATACATAAAGACTTTGCTTCCATTGTTGTTCCATTATACTCGCGCCCCTTCTTTCCCTTTTAACTGCTGTTCTATGTATATGAAAGGAAACAGGCCGCTATACAGATCGGTTGAATAGTTAAGGATGTTTCAAGCAAAAACTCTACCCCCAAGTACGACATCTCAATCAAACATCGACAACGAGGACCTTATCACCTAATAACTGAGGAAGAGAAATTCTGCCTGCATTTCCCCTAATAAATAAGTAAAACCAAGGATTCCGGTGAATTCCTTCGTATGATCTCCTTTTCATGGCTTTTTTGAGGTAAAAAGAATATCCCGAAACGATACAATATAACAATGAAAGGGTAGCTTGGCATTTTCTCAGGCATAATTCGGGCTTTAGATGTAGGAAAAAAAACTTTACTCCCCACTTTGTAACCGTTATAATTAAGCTAGAAGCAATTTGAAATTGGGTTTCATTAGACGAAACAAGGAGGCGCATATATGCCAAGCAAGGATCATTTTTCATTGGCTCGGACCCTGGAATCAGGCGGCAAATCTTATCGCTATTATGATCTGAAGTCCCTCGAGGAACAAGGATTGGGCTCTATTTCTTCCCTGCCTTTTTCGATCAAAGTCCTACTAGAGGCTGCTGTACGTCAGTTTGACGGACGGGCAATTACTGAAGAACATGTGAAACAACTGGCCGATTGGTCAGGTGACATTGACCGTAATAAAGAAATTCCATTTATCCCTGCTCGTATCGTACTTCAGGATTTCACCGGAGTTCCGGTAGTCGTGGATCTCGCAGCTATGCGTGATACTGTTAAAAAAGCCGGAGGAGATCCTAAACAGATCAATCCGCTTGTCCCGGTTGACCTTGTAATTGACCACTCTGTCATGGTTGATGCTTTCGGTACAGCAGACGCCTTGGAATACAATATGAACGTTGAGTTCGAACGCAACGAGGAGCGTTACCGTTTCCTTCGTTGGGCACAGACAGCTTTTAACAACTTCCGTGCAGTTCCACCAGCAACAGGTATCGTGCACCAGGTAAATCTAGAGTATTTAGCTTCTGTTGCCACTACTAAAACTATCGATGGTGAAACTGTCGTTTATCCAGATTCTCTTGTAGGAACGGATTCCCATACCACGATGATCAATGGTCTTGGTGTTGTGGGCTGGGGTGTAGGCGGTATTGAGGCTGAAGCAGGAATGCTTGGACAACCGCTCTATTTTGTTACACCTGATGTAGTGGGCTTCAAGCTTACAGGCAGCCTTATCGAAGGAGCTACAGCAACGGATTTGGCATTGACAGTAACTGAAATGTTGCGTAAAAAGGGCGTAGTCGGCAAATTCGTCGAATTCTACGGACCTGGTCTTGCTAACATCAGTCTGGCTGACCGGGCAACTGTTGCCAACATGGCGCCAGAATACGGAGCAACTATCGGTTTCTTCCCTGTAGATGACGAGACACTCGCTTATCTTCGCAGCACGGGTCGTCCGGATGATCTGGTAGCGTTGGTTGAATCTTATTACAAAGCACAAGGGATGTTCCGTACCTCGGATACGCCAGACCCTGAGTTCAGCGATGTGATTGAGCTTGACTTAGCTTCTGTCGTTCCTAGCTTGGCTGGACCAAAACGTCCGCAAGACCGGATCGAACTTACGCATATGAAGGAAAATTTCGAAGGTATTATCCGTACACCTGTAGACAAAGGCGGTTATGGTCTCAGCGATGAGAAAATCGCTCAAGTCGTAGAAGTACAACACAAAAATGATACTACTAGCAAGCTCAGCACAGGCGCAGTCGTAATCGCAGCTATTACTAGCTGTACGAATACTTCCAACCCTAGCGTTATGCTTGGAGCAGGTCTTTTGGCGAAAAAAGCTGTGGAACGCGGCCTGACCAAACCAGCTTACGTTAAGAGCAGCTTGACTCCAGGATCCTTGGTCGTTACTGAATACCTGCAAAAAGCAGACTTGCTGAAGCCGCTCGAAGCACTGGGCTTCTACTTGGCTGGTTATGGCTGTGCCACTTGTATCGGTAACTCCGGTCCATTGCCTGAAGAAGTTAGTCAAGCCATTACTGATAATGACATGACCGTAGCCGCAGTCATCTCCGGTAACCGGAACTTTGAAGGCCGCGTACATGCTCAGGTAAAAGCAAACTACTTGGCTTCACCGCCGCTCGTAGTTGCTTACGCACTGGCTGGTACAGTAAATATCGATTTGCAGACTGAGCCACTTGGATTTGATCCACAAGGTGAGCCAGTATTCCTGAAAGATATCTGGCCAACCACTGCTGAAATTCGTGAAGCCATTGGTCTCTCCCTTAGTCCGGAGATGTTCCGTAGCAAATACGAAAATGTATTCACCGCTAACGAACGTTGGAATTCGATTCCTGTTCCGCAAGGCGAACTGTATGAGTGGGATGATAATTCCACGTACATCCAGAATCCGCCATTCTTCGAACATCTGGCAGACGGTCTGGGAGACATCAAGGATATCAAAGATGCACGCGTTCTAGCGCTGCTTGCTGATTCCGTGACAACCGACCATATCTCACCAGCGGGTAATATCTCTACCTCTGGTCCTGCTGGCGAATATTTGCGCGATCATGGTGTAGAACGTGCAGACTTCAACTCCTACGGCTCACGCCGCGGAAACCACGAAGTCATGATGCGCGGTACGTTCGCTAACATTCGGATTCGTAACGCAGTAGCTCCTGGTACAGAAGGCGGCGTTACTACCTTCTTGCCAAGCGACGAGGTTATGTCCATCTATGATGCTTCCATGCTCTATCAGGATGCTGGACAAAATCTGATCGTCATCGCTGGTAAGGAGTACGGTACAGGAAGCTCACGTGACTGGGCAGCTAAGGGTACGCTTCTGCTTGGCGTTAAAGCAGTTATCGCTGAAAGCTTTGAGCGGATTCACCGCAGCAATCTGGTCGGTATGGGTGTACTCCCACTTCAATTCCAAGAAGGCCACGGCTGGAGCAGCTTGGGACTGACCGGACGCGAGACCTTCAACATTACTGGTCTCGATAACAACGTGGCACCAAGTCAAGAGCTAACTGTCACGGCTACCCGTGAAGACGGCACACAATTTGATTTCCCTGTCATTGCAAGACTCGACAGCACAGTCGATATTGATTACTATCGCAACGGCGGTATCCTGCAGACTGTTCTTCGCCAGATGCTGGCAGATGCTACAGACTCTTCCGCGGTGTCGGTAGAATAGATTTAAAGTAACTTAAAAAGGGACTGTTTCACGGCCATGCGTGGCTGTGAGCAGTCCCTTTTTTATGGGGTGGTTCCAGCAGCCAATTTGTGGCGGGTGGGGTGCCTCTGACTGTTGAAACGTTCACTATTGTTGCGTGAGCCTCAGGGGACGCCTAGGATTCCAGCGCGTTCGGACTCAGATGACACTATACGCTCGATTATCCGACTTTTGGCGTGCGATCGGACTCCATAGTCGCTATTGGCATGAAAAACGCGCTAAAGGTGCTCGTTTTAGTCGAATAGCTGCACTGGGGTCCGAAGCTATGCCAAACTGGCTTTAAATTCGCAAATAGCGTCCCCTGAGTCCGCACGCCTCAAGGGACGCTTAGGATTCAGCGCTATCGGACCCAGATGACCCTATACGCTCGATTATCCGACTTTTGGCGTGCGATCGGACTCCATAGTCGCTATTGGCATAAAAAACGCGCTAAAGGTGCTCGTTTTAGTCGAATAGCTGCAATGGGGTCCGAAGCTATGCCAAACTGGCTTTAAATTCGCAAATAGCGTCCTTTGAGTCCGAAAGCCCCAGGGGACGCTTAGAATTCCGCGCTATCGGACCCAGATGACCCTATACGCTCGATTATCCGACTTTTGGCGTGCGATCGGACTCCATAGTCGCTATCGGCATAAAAAACGCGCTAAAGGAGCTCGTTTTAGTCGAATAGCTGCAACGGGGTCCGAAACTCTGCCAAAATGGCTGTAAATCCGCAAATAGCGTCTTCTGAGTCCGAAATCCTCAGGGACATCTAAATAACAACCCGAGATTACTTGTGTACGAGTTATGAGATACGTGAGTTCGTGGGTTCGTGGGTTCGTGGGTTTGCACGTTCGCGGCTTAGTGTGTTCCTAGGTTCGCGGATTTGCACGTTCGCGGGTTCCTGGGTTCCTGGGTTCCTGGGTTCCTGGGTTCGTGCATTCGTGGATTCTAGCCTCCCCTCTCTATGGCTCTGCCTTCCCGCCTATCTAGACTCTGGGTTCTAACTCTCGAGACTCAGCATTACGAGTTACTGAGGATTCCAAAGAAACGTATATTCACTGAAGCTCACCAAACCAACGCAAGGTGGGGGAGCCGTTAGCCATTAGCTAGCCGTCAGTTAGCTGTTAATTACCCATCAGTTAGCCGTCATTCACTCATCAGTCACTCATCAGTCACTCATCAGTTACCTTCAGTTACCCATCAGCCCGTCAGTTACCCATCGTTTCCTGCCACTTACCCACAATCGGCTAAGCATCTCTCCCCAAAAACAGCAAAGCAGCGATCCTCCAGTAACGGAGAAATCGCTGCTTTGCTATTTAACAAGGTATGTCTCAGCCAGCGAATTAAGGAATCATCATGCCCATTTCACTAGCCGCTTCCTTCAATACCGCGGCATATTCCACTAGCGTATCTCGGGATAGGCGACTAACTGGGCCGGACAATGATAACGCCGCGATCACATTTCCACTGCGGCCCGTAACAGGCACCGCCACCGCGGCCGCGCCGGGCTCGCGTTCCTCAAAACTGGTGGCATATCCGAGTCGGATAATGTCATTAAGCTGCTCTTGATAGACATCCTTCTCAACGTAGTCCGGCCATCCGGAACTCTCCAGCAATTCTTTCAGCACCTCTGGAGGAGCATAAGCTGCCAACACTTTGCTTGATGCGCCTACAGATAAAGGCAATCTCGCACCGATCTGCGCCACTCGCCGGATGGCCTGCTGGCTCTGAACCGCCTGAATCCGCACACGTTCTATTCCGTCGCGTAAGTATAAACTAACAGTCTCCCCTAGCCGATCGCGCAGCCGTTCCATTGACGGCAATAATACCGCTGCCGACTCATCAAAAGCAGGCAAATGCGTAGACAATTCCCAAATTCGTATACCCAGGCTGTATTTCTCAGTGGCCGGATTACGAATGAGGAAGCCCTTTTCCTCCAAGGTTGCCAGCAGCCGATGGACGGTACTTTTATGTAAATCAATCTTTGAAGCGATCTCCGTCAACCCTAAATCTCTGTCCTGGGTAAAACAAAGCAATATATCAAGCGCACGCTCTACCGCACGCACTGTAAGCTTTCGGTCCTCCATGACAATCTCCCCCTCGTGTTTCATCAAATGAAACTCGGTTACATTATAACTAACTCTATCTTAGTGCAAAACTCTATGGAAAGTCCAGTATATTCACTCCACCGGAGTTGTGCCAAAAATGTGCCGGAAAAGGTTGGGCCGCACTTTACAGTTACATTACAAAAGCGTCTAATTCATTGACTTTGTAAGGGCTTTTTCATACGATTAACATATTAAATTATCTACTGATGCTTTAGAATCATTTTTACAAATTCTTCTAGGCACTAGTACTCACATCATTCTTAGGAGGGGACCATATGGATCTGGCAACTCGCCAAACCGGCACAACCGTCTCCCGTCGACCTAAACTACCTAAACAAGGCAGTTCGTCCCGGCTATCACTGCGGATGATTCGTGTGAAGCATATTATCGTTGCACTGCTATTATCTATTTTTTTCTTTTTAGCCTTCTGCTTTGTCTCACTTCATGGCTATATCGCCTGGGTATTATCTAATCCAACGGTCGCACCTCTGTATTCCAATCCCATGCAGGCCAAAGGTCTCGCATACGAGGATGTGACGTTTCCAGCTAAAGATGGTAGTCGGATGATGAGCGGTTGGTATATTCCCTCGGAAGGGGCTACCAAAACTATCGTGTTCAGCCATGGCTATGGCGCCAACCGGGAAGAATCTTGGGTACCTATGTACGATCTCGCTCACTATGCACACAGTCTGAATTTCAATGTCGTGATGTTTGATTACGGCTTTGCTGCCCAAGGCAACAAGGATATTGCAACCGGAGGTAAAAAAGAATCCCAGCAGCTTCTAGGCGCTATTGATTTTGCTAAGGAACGTGGAGCTGAGGAATTAGTGGTATGGGGCTTCTCTATGGGAGCAGGCACAGCACTGCAAACAGGATTAGTATCAGAGGACATTGACGCGATGATTCTGGACAGCACCTTTTTGTTAGAGCCAGATACGCTGTATCATAATATTAAGCAAAATATTGATCTGCCCCGCCAGCCTTCCTTGGCGATTATGGAAATGCTGTTCCCAGTTCTGAACGGTACGGGGCTGAATCAAATTCCTTATGCGAAGGTCAAATCCGAAGATTATCCTTTCCCTATTCTACTCATGCATGGAACCGAAGATGATAAGGCTCCTTATCCTATTGCTGAAAAGCTGGCCGCGAACCAAAGCAATCCGTTCTCAGATTCCTGGGTCGTAGAGGGCAGCCATCATGAATTGCTATTCCGTGAGCACCCGCGTGAGTATTTGCGGCGAGTCTCTGCTTTCTTAGGAAATGTTCAACTAGCCAAAACCTACAATGGCAACCAGCCGGCGATGGCAAGTAACTAGTTAAGCACTACAATCCGCCTCTGTCCCCTGATGGGTCAGCTGCTTCAACCATTTACCACGGCGAATACGCATGTAACCTATAACCAATCGAACGGCCTCTTCCAGGGACAGAAAGAAGTATACCCAGGGAAGAGGCTGTTTCCATCCCCATGACAACAGTAGCCCTAGAGGCACCCCAAGCAACCAAGTTGTGGAGGCTTCCATAATAAAGACGAATTTACTATCACCACTACTCTGCAGGATCCCTCCCGCAATCATTATATTACCTACCTTTATCCATAAAAAAAGAGCGAAAAAGCAGATAACGGAAGTTGCCATTCGGCGTTCTTCCACTGTTAAGTTAAAGGCGGAGACGTAGAGCGGGGCTAGAACAGCAATAAAAACACCAAGCAGCAATGAAATCCCTGCTCCTATTCGAACAAAAAAACAAGCATACTGAAAAGCACCGGCATTATTATTCTCTCCCAGCTTATGTCCGAACATAATACCAGCTGCACCAGAGAGTCCTGCCAGAAGCCCAATCGTCAACCCCTGCAGCGGAAAGGTCACTGTCATAGCAGTCATCTCTTCTGTGCCCATACGGCTATATATTACGGAATAACAAGCTTCACCTAAGACCCAAACCAATTCCGTTAAAACAATAGGCGCTATTGTTCTTAAAAAGGGTATGCACAGCACTTCAGAAAACGAACTTAGTTCCTTAATACCTCCGGCACCCGGCAGCTTTCCACGATATACGGCTCCGACAATCAAGGCACTTTGGATATCGGAACCGCTAATTTTAACAGCTGATTATAAAATTGATTTTTCTCAAGCTTGTTCATACCCTCATCTCATTTCTCAAATTTTTTCTACTACCCCAAAGGATTTCATTAATCGGTCCACACGACAAAAAAGGCACACCCTCCTTTTCGCGAGGTTGTACCTTTCGGTATCATTTCCTTTATTTCCCTGTATTATTTCACCCTATCAAACGATTGTCGACGATATTATTATTGCGTTCTTATGCTCTTCATAAGCTATCATGAGCCCACATATAATGGACTGATGAAGACATATCACGGGAGGTTTTCTTGGAATGTTATATGTATACGGGCCGATGCTGCCAGTACGTATTTTAGAAGAAATCGTATTCTGGAAAACACAAGAGAAAGAGCATACCGAGGTTATCAAAGCAATCGTACCTAACCTGGAGGAGCCCTATGTAAAGCTGCTGGATGAATGGGCGGTGGTCTTCGGTGCCACAGAGATGGCCGCTCAGCAGTTATTGAATTCTGCCCTCTCTGCTTCTCCACCAAGTCAGGCTGAACTCACTGCGGAAACGGAAAAGCTGCTGCACATCTCCTGTACCCAATCCCAAGAATTTGTTCGGCAGCTTTTTGCCATCATGGAAAGCAGCGCAGCCGTCAAAGCCGTCCCCCTTGCTACCACTGTGATCCTGCATATTATTCGCGAATCAGAGTATTTCCTTGCCGTACTACACACTTTGAGCTCGCCCGGACAGCTCACGCAAATTATGAGAGATTATACAGCAGCCGACTATGTCGTAAGAACAGAAGAGGACAATGTCACGCGGAATGAGGGACTTATTCCTTCTACAGATACTATCCTTGATATTCGTGAAATGAGTGCTGTGCCAATTGGCGGGCATACACTGCCTCCATTGCCTTATGCTTATAATGCGCTGGAACCATACATCGATGAGAAAACCATGCGGATTCATCACGATAAACACCATCAAAGTTATGTAGATGGACTAAACAAAGCGGAAAACAAGCTGGCCGAGGCTCGCAAAAAAGGAGATTTCGATCTCGTTAAGCATTGGGAGCGGGAGCTAGCCTTTAATGGGGCAGGCCACTATCTCCATACAATCTTCTGGAACGTAATGTCTCCACAAGGTGGCGGGCGTCCAACTGGAGCCTTACTGGAAGCCATTGAACAAAGCTTCGGCAGCTATGACAGCTTTAAGAAACAGTTCACAGAAGCTGCGAATAAGGTTGAAGGTGGTGGCTGGGCTATTCTCGTCTGGAGTCCACGCAGTCATAGACTGGAGATTTTGACTGCGGAGAAACATCAGAACCTGTCACAATGGGACGTGGTTCCGTTACTGGCTCTGGATGTATGGGAGCATGCTTATTACCTTAAACATCAGAATAATCGGGCCGATTATATTGAGGATTGGTGGAAGGTCGTTAACTGGCCTTACGTCTCAGAACGTTATGCTGCTGCCAGTAAACTGGCCTGGAAGCCCTTTTGATATTATTTCAATTCACAGTGAACATCACTCTTATTCCCACACCCTGACCAAAAAGGACCCATCATTCACATTACGTGAACGATGGGTCCTTTCAATTTCGAGGTATGCACCCCGATATTTATTCCTTAATCAAGCTTAGAAACTCCGCACGAGCGGCGGCATCCTCACGGAAGACCCCTCTAGTAGCCATAGTTACCGTTTTGCTGCCTGGCTTCTTCACTCCACGTGCACACATACACAGATGCTCTCCCTCCACAACGACCATAACACCGTGGGGGCCTAACACCTCCGTCATAATATCAGCAATTTGCGCCGTAATGCGCTCTTGAACCTGTAGACGCCGGCTTACTGCTTCAACAAGCCGAGCTAATTTGCTGAGGCCAGCAATACGTCCGCTCGGAATGTATCCTATATGCACTTTACCAAAGAAAGGAGCCATGTGGTGTTCACATTGGCTGTAATAGACGATATCCTTAACGATCACTAGCTCTTCATGAGACTCATCAAAAGTAACGCCGAGCGCCTCGCGGGGATCTATCGAATAACCGCCGAATATCTCCTCGTACATCCGCGTAACACGTGCCGGTGTTTCCAGCAGTCCCTCGCGGCCGGTATCTTCACCGATTAATTCTAATATTTTCTCAACGTGATACTCGATTTGCTCACGGTTCTCTGCAACTTTACCGTTCACATATTCCTTGATGTTCCCCATGATGTCTCCCCCTTCCGCACCCGTATACATGTTATCCGGACCCGGTTACTTACTTCTACGTTTATTCCCTTTAGCTGCTCCTGGGCGCGCACCTGGCTGTCCCTGAGTCTTCATCATTTGCTGGGCACGCTGCATTTGCTTCCCGTTCAGGTTATAACCCATTTGCTTTGCAACCTTTTGCAGCATTTCAGGATCATTCTGCATGTTTGTCATTTGTTTGCGCAGATAATATACACCGATGAAAAAACCACCGATGAGACCTACGACCAATGTAATAATAGGTAATGCGATACTCATCTAAAGCCCACCTCTACACTCTATTGTCTGCATCGCCATATGGCACGCGAATCTATCATAGCATTTCAGGAACTGGACAGCAATTGGCAATATGCAACCTGTCTATGAACTTTTTCCTCCATTAATATCGCTGTCCTCCCGTGCCTTCTTCCCGGTAAGGAGCACATCCTGCGCCCGGCTTAGCATTTCCCTCACCGTGCCATCCTCCTCGCGCTCTAAACCCGCTTCTACAGCCGCTAGAGCCTCATCACCGCCAATACGTCCAAGCGCCCAAGCAGCAGTGCCCCGCATCTCTGGCCGCGGCTCTTTCAGAACAATTTCTGATAGCTTTGGCACAGCCCCGGCTTCCTTGAAATTGCCTAGGGCAATGATCGCATTTCGCTGCATCGGCTTTTTACCTCTCCAGGCTGCTGAGCTATTGCCGAATTTCTCTTTGAACTCACGATTGCTCAGATCAAGGATCGGCAGCAGCAGCGGCTTCACGATTTCAGGATCAGGTTGCATCTGAGGGCGATGATTCCAGTTCTTACCTCTATTCTTGGGACATACAATCTGGCAAGTATCACAGCCGTATAGACGGTTGCCGATCTTGGTCATATACTCCTCGCTGAGGAACCCTTTAGTTTGCGTCAAAAAAGAAATACAAGCCTGTGCGTTAAGCTGACCCGGACCCACCAGCGCTCCGGTAGGGCAAGCATCAATACACTTAGTACACTCCCCGCAGCCTTCTTCAACAGGTTCATCCGGAGCAAAAGGAATGTTGGTAACCATTTCCCCAAGATAAATCCATGATCCCCATTTGGGCGAGATAATAGAACAGTTTTTGCCGCTAAAGCCTATTCCCGCTCTTTCCGCTACCGCTCTATCTACTAGAACACCGGTGTCCACCATACTTTCCAGCACAGCCTCCGGTACACGTTCGTGAATAAATTCCTCTAGCTTACTTAAGGCTTCCCTCAGCACATGGTGATAATCCCTGCCCCAAGATGCCCGAGCGAGGATGCCTCTACGTGCACCCGGCTCAGATTTAGGAGGGTTCTCCATTTTAGAAGGGTATGCCACTGCAATCGAAATAATAGATAACGGCTTGTCTCCAGAAGACAATGCTGGAACTGTCCTTTTATCCAGATCGGGTTCCTCGAAGCCAGATTCATATCCTTTGTCCCGGTGGTCTTGCAGTATATTTTTTAAATATAAAAAAGGTTCTGCTGTTGTAAACCCGATATCATCAATACCGAGTGATGTCGCAGCCTCCTGAATCTCCGCTTTAAGCTGTGCCCACTTGGAAGGCGGGGGAGCATACGATGACTGAAATGTATTGGTCATTTCCGCCTTCTCCTTTCATATCTTCGCTGACTTTCTTATAATCTATTCAGTTTTGACAGAGGCCACCATATATAATCAGCCCTGCCGACAATCATATCCTGTGAAATAGAGCCGAAGTAACGGCTGTCCTTGCTGGCTGAAGCATGACGGTTATCGCCCATTACAAAATAATTGCCATTTTCCACGGTTAACGCTGCAAAATCCGGATCTTCAATCTCAGTATCGATATAGGGCTCATTCACTATTTTTCCATTTACGTATAACTGATGATTCCGTACCTCTATGATATCTCCAGGTATGCCAATCACTCGCTTCACTAAATACTCCTTATGGCTAGGTCCGGTACTTGGATCATGAAGAATGACAACATCACCATGTTTTGGATTTACGAACAGCAATGAAATTTTATTAATGAAGAGTCTCTCACCTTCCCAGAGCGTTGGCTGCATAGACTGACCTTTAACCGTTGATATATTGAACACAAAAACATTAAGAACAGACATCACAACAAAAACAATCACAGCTGTAAGCAGCCAATCCTTCATTTCCGAGACCAAACGACCGCCCAGGGTAGTCTTGGATCTGGAGGATCTATGTCTTTGTTTCCTATTTCTCGTGTAATCTACTTGGGGCTCCTGATTCAATATGTCACCTCTTATTCTCAATAATTGAAGTTTATACTTGCAGATATTATAACAATAAAAAAGCATATCTCCCAGCCATTAGCAATGGACTTCTGGGAAATACGCTCGAGTATGAATGAAACAGACTATATCGTCAGCTATAGTTCTTTTTTCTAGAAAATGTTTCCGCTTTCGCAGCTGAGTGATCAAAATTACCCAACAATGCTCAGCTTCCGGACAGATTTGAAGATTTGATTCTCGCTATATCCCATAGCTTCATACAATGGCAAAGCAAAAGAATTATGCTCATCGACGGCTACATAGATACCACTGACTTTACGAGCTTGAAACCTGGATTCCATAGCCGATACCAGACTTCTGCCGACTCCTCTGCGGCGATAATCAGGATGTACAGCAATCCGGAAATAACAACCGTGGTTTTTCTCAATCGTACCAATCAGTGCTCCAACAATTTCTTCTTCATCTTCCGCAACTACAATGAGATCTGAATCCCAAGAAAGCTGCCTGGAGAAAGGCTCGATAGTGTTCTCGAAACACTCTTCCGATAATGCGGTTTGCAGCAAATCAGTCACAGGGCTAACGTCGCTTAATTGAAAGGAACGAACGTGCATTCTTTAAAATCTCCCTTGTCTATGGCTTATGAATTTAACAAAAAGAAGGGGTTCCCTTAACATAGAGAAAATAAAAAAAAGCATCAAATACCGAGGAATACCTGCTTTTAAATCTATTAAAGCACACTTTTCTCGTGATATCATCATTTTTCTTTTGAAAGCGCTTAATATCAAGCGTTTACATTTTGAGCTGGGTTCATTTCTTCATTAAAAGGGTATTAATAAGGATATATGTCTATAGATTGGGGACTATTTATTTTAACATTCTAAATACAATTGTAAAACCCATTCCCTCTCCAATTATACTTTATAAACATTTATGTTTGTTTAGTGTTGCATTATTGGTCTAGATACGGTTTAATTAAAGTATCCTATCGGGCGAAACCCTATAGTACATATTTACAATAAAGGATTTTGACGTTAGTTCGCCAGAATTCTTTATCAATAACAAAATTCTAATATAACTCAGGAGGGATTTTTCCATGGCATTTCAATTACCGGCACTTCCTTATCCGAACAACGCACTCGAACCACACATCGACGCATTGACGATGGAAATTCACCATGACAGACACCATAACACATATGTAACTAATCTGAATGCAGCTTTGGAAAAAGCACCTGAATTGCAAAGCAAAAGCATTGAAGAGCTTCTTACAGATCTGAACGCTGTACCTGAAGCTATCCGTACTGCTGTTCGCAACAATGGTGGCGGACACGCTAACCACACTTTGTTCTGGGAAGTTATCGGACCAAACGGCGGCGGCGCACCAACTGGCGCATTGGCTGAAGCTATTGATAAAGAACTGGGCGGATTCGAAAAATTCAAAGAAGATTTCGCAGCAGCAGCAACTACTCGTTTCGGCAGCGGCTGGGCTTGGCTAGTTGTTAAAGATGGCAAACTGGCAGTAACAAGCACACCTAACCAAGACAACCCAATCAGCGAAGGCGCTACTCCAATCCTCGGACTGGATGTATGGGAGCACGCTTACTACCTGAACTACCAAAACAAACGCCCTGATTACATCAAAGCGTTCTGGAACGTAGTAAACTGGGAAGAAGTTGGCAAACGTTACGCAAGCGCAAAATAAGAAATTCCATTTGGCTTATGCCATTTAACTAAAAAAGAAGGTATCTCAGAGCCGAATAGGCTAAGGGATACCTTCTTTGTTTAGGTTGGAGATATAGAGAGATAAAGATAAAGATTGATTGATTGATTGATTGATTGATTGATTGATTGATTGATTGAGATCCTCCCAGACAGTGCATTTCACGCCGCTTACGTCGCTTAAATGGATGCACTGGATCGGTATAGATCAGAATAGCTCGGTATAGATGAGAACAAATCGGAATAGATCGGAATAGATCGGAATAGATCGGAATAGATCGCAATAAATCTATACTCGGCTTACCAGAATCTGCGTTTGGAGTCGCTGAGCAATAGATTAGGGAATAACTCCCTGAAAATCTGCGATATACTCCATAAACACGAGTAATTAGGGAAATACTCCCTAAAAAATCATCCGTTATGGGCATAAACCCGATTTTTGCCCAATTATTAGGGAGGTTTTCCCTAAAATGATCAATTACATGCCAAATCGACCTATTTTTAGGTAATAATTCCCTAATTAAATTTCACTCACTCTCGTAGCATAGAACACCAGAAGAATTTAGTTGGAACAAGACTGAACTAGTCTGAGCCAAATAAACAAAGATTTGCTACGAAGAGACTGAAGCATACGACCCTACTTAGAGCATACGACCCTACTTAGAGCATACGACCCTACTTAGGTGCATACGACCCTACTTAGAGCATACGAAACTACTTAGAGCATACGACCCTACTTAGGTGCATACGACCCTACTTAGAGCATACGACCCTACTTAGGTGCATACGACCCTACTTAGGGCATACGACCATGCTTAGGTGCATACATCAAACTCAGGTTTTTTACAATTAGTACTTTAGCAACACAACACAGCGAATCCCCTACGGCTCTAACTTCGCCCGCTCTTCCTGCTCATCAAAATAAAGGTTCAGTAGCTTCAGAAAAACGTTAGGGAACGCATAGTTCGCCATGTCTTCGCGGCTGATCCAGCGCACAGCTCCGCCGTCCTCTGGACTAGCGGTTCCGTCCTCAAATCTCTCGATAGGCATGCTGCTGTCGATTCCTGAGAACAAGTCCGCGTCCGCGTTGTACACCGCCCGTCCTTCTGCCGCTATCGGCAGCGGAAGGGCGTCCTCTTCGCTGCAGCGGTACACCTGCAGCGTCCACACGATATGGCTGAAGATATGCTCAGCAGCCATCCAGTGCTTCTCAGGCCGGGCAGAGATCCCGGCCTCCCGCAGTGACCGGCGCAGC
>NZ_JBBODA010000041.1:0-44455 GCF_038002705.1 Paenibacillus sp. FSL H7-0716 | reverse complement strand
CCAGCGCTGCTTCGCCAGGCGTTACGATGCCGTCCGGCCAAAGCTCTGCGCCGTAACGTAAAATCGCCTCGACGAGCAGCTCCGTCTCCGGCCGCGGAATAAGCACGTCAGGCGTCACCTCAAAAGGCCGCCCGTAGAATTCCTGCTCACCGATGATATACTGCACCGGCTCACCAACGCCCCGGCGGGTAACTCCCGCCTCAAATGCTTCCTTAACCGCAGCTGGAAAAGGATCTGCCAGCGCCATGTAATAAGCTGCGCCAGACACTCCAAGCACATGCTCCAGCAGCAATTGCGCACTGCGCTGCGGTTCATTGCAGCCGCTCCGGCTCAAAAAAGAAGAAGCCTCCGCAAAGGCTTCCCGGATGCTTTTGACTTCCGACATGACATATACGCCATCGTTCAAAGCATTATTCTCCATTATCCATATTATCCATCAAGTCAGCTTGTTCAGCGATTGAAAGGGCTGAGATAATTTCAGTGATTTCTCCGTTCATAACCTGCTCCAAACGGTGCAGTGTCAGGCCAATACGATGGTCTGTAACCCGGCTCTGCGGGAAGTTATACGTCCGAATGCGCTCACTACGGTCACCCGTACCTACTTTGCTCTTCCGTTCACCAGCATACTTCGCTTCTTCTTCCTGCCGTTTCATATCAGAGATACGGGCACGAAGCACTTGCAGCGCTTTTTCTTTATTGGAGTTCTGTGACTTACCGTCCTGACAGGTAGCAACGATGCCTGTAGGTACATGGGTTACACGTACTGCAGACTTGGTCGTATTTACAGACTGTCCGCCTGCACCACTTGAACAGAAGGTATCCACGCGAATATCTTTATCATGGATCTCAATCTCAAAAGCCTCAGCTTCCGGCATCACGGACACCGTAGAAGTAGAGGTATGAATACGACCTCCGGATTCAGTCGCTGGGATACGCTGGACGCGATGCGCACCACTTTCGTATTTCAGCTTACTGTATGCACCACGGCCGTTAATAAGGAAGATTACCTCTTTGAATCCACCAAGATCACTCGCGTTAACATCCATTAACTCAACGCGCCATCCTTGTGCATCAGCATAACGAGTGTACATCCGGTAAAGGTCTGAAGCGAACAATGCTGCTTCATCTCCACCCGCTGCTCCACGAATTTCAACGATTACGTTCTTATCATCATTCGGGTCTTTAGGCAGCAACAATACGCGGATTCTCTCTTCCAGCTCCACTTGACGTTTGGAAAGGTCATCAATTTCCATCTTGACCATTTCTTTCATCTCATCATCAAGCTTTTCGCCTTGCATCTGCTTAGCAGCTTCAAGCTCTTCCATTACACTCTTATATTCAGTATACGCCTCAAATGCGGGCTGTAGGTCTGATTGTTCTTTGGAATAGTCCCTCAGTTTCTTACTGTCGTTTGCAACATCCGGATCACAAAGCAGTTCACTGAGCTTCTCATAGCGGTCCGCCAGGGATTGCAATCGGTCCAACAAGGGAATTCACCTCTCCTGATTCAATTTCAAATTCGCAAATATAACATCAAATTTGTACTGTCATAAAAATAGATATACGACTTTATATTATACCAAAGATATTGTGAAATGGCTACAGTTCCGTACGCACAATACCTTAATAAAAAGCTTATATTTTTAAAAAGGATCATCCCAGCAATAGAAACTCCCACTGCTCGAGATGACCCCTATATCATTCGTACACTTAAACCTTCTTAAACGTTAAAACGGAAATGCATTACGTCCCCGTCTTGCACCAAATATTCTTTACCTTCAAGACGTAGTTGACCACGTTCCTTCGCACCGTTCATGGAACCAGCTGCCACAAGATCCGCGTAAGCCACTACTTCAGCACGGATAAATCCGCGTTCGAAATCTGTATGAATCACACCGGCAGCTCCAGGTGCTTTGGTGCCGCGGCGAATCGTCCACGCCCGAACCTCCTGAACGCCTGCTGTGAAATACGTATACAAACCAAGCAGTTTATAAGCTGCTTTAATCAACCGGTTAAGGCCGGATTCTTCCAGTCCCAGCTCTTCCAGGAACATAGCTTTATCTTCGCCTTCAAGCTCAGCAATTTCTGCTTCCACCTTAGCACTGATCGGAACAACTTCTGCACCTTCAGTAGCTGCAAAATCGCGAACTTGCTGTACATAAGGATTGTCCTCAGCACTTGCCACTTCATCTTCACTTACATTCGCCGCATACAGCACTGGCTTCAATGTTAACAGATGAAGATCGCGGATAATAAGCTTCTCGTCATCAGACAATTCTATACTGCGTGCAGGTTTATCTTCGTAGAGCACTTCTTTGACGCGTTCTAGCAGTTCAACTTCTTGAGCGTATTTCTTGTCGCCGCCTTTGATATTCTTACGGGAACGCTCAATCCGCTTCTCAATGCTCTCAATATCAGCAAGAATCAACTCCAGATTAATGGTCTGGATGTCGCTGATCGGATTTACTTTTCCATCAACGTGGGTAACGTTCTCATCTTCAAAACAACGAACCACATGCACGATAGCATCTACTTCACGGATATGGGCCAGGAACTTGTTGCCTAGTCCTTCTCCTTTACTCGCACCACGCACGAGACCAGCAATATCAACAAATTCAAAAGCAGTAGGTACGGTCTTGTTCGGCTGTACCAGCTCAGTCAGTTTATCAAGACGCTCGTCTGGAACTTCAACAACACCAACGTTAGGGTCAATGGTACAAAAAGGGTAGTTAGCGGATTCTGCTCCCGCTTGCGTTATCGCATTAAACAATGTGGATTTTCCTACGTTAGGAAGACCGACGATTCCAGCTTTCAAAGCCATTTATATGACAACTCCTATTTTCAGCTAAATTGATCATCCGAATAAGCTATACGATCTAAACCATTATATATTAGAACATATTCGCCAGCAACACCGGATGTCAAGCAGATGTGTCCGAACGCGCAAGCTCTAATACCTTTTTTATGGCCGGCTGGTCCAGTAAAGGCTTAGATCTATCTGGATCAACCTCCGCATCAGGCACAGTCTTTACCTCTTCATTACAACTCCCATCAGAATTCAGACCCATTTCAAAGGAAAATCGGAAGAGATAACCGCTATTAGGCAATGCAACGATGAGCGGATCTATCCCTAGTCCATCCCCACCTGTCCTGCCGCCTACAACCGTTGCAAACCCGGTGCCTTTTGCAAAGGCTGCAAGACCTTCCGCTGATGAATACACAGAGCTATCTACCAGCAAATAGATTTTCCCTTTAAATCCAACAGATTTATTAGGAGTTACTACATCAGTTATTTTTCTATATGTCTTGAACATCTTTAAGGCCTCAGATGGCAGATTAGGCAGTTGCTCATCTTTGATGCCGGAAATAGGTTGTTGCCCGGCTGTGATCTGACGTGCCTGCATAAAGGTCTCCGCATATTTGCCTCTTGTATAAAGGAAGTATGTATTGTATTCGATAGGTTTATTAATCAACAGAGGAACAATATGAATTCTCCAATAATTACTGTTTCCTCCCCCATTTCCGCGGATATCTAATATTAATGTCTTATAGTCCTTTACCTCTATTAAAAAATCATGGATCTCGGAGCTGTCCATCTCCATGAGACTCCCGTCAAAGCTTTGCATGCCGAGATAAGCGATTCGATCGGGCTCTATAATGACTTTTTTTACATTCCCCGAAGTCTTTTTTGTTACATCTCCTACTCCATCTCCACCATTATGCATATCGTTATTGATATCATTAGAGCTTTGCTGCTCTGCTAAAGGTTTCTGGTTGTAACGGGCCAATACGTTAGGCTGTTGAACCACGTCGATCCAAGGTTCATAACCAAAACCTGCCTGAATATAGGTATGTAGATACCAAGGATATTCCTCCTTGGATATAAAATTTGTATGCCCATTGTTTAATCTGCTAAGGACAAATCTCATTCGTCTCAAAAACTCATCATCCGATTTCACGGCTGCTATTTTATTGCGGTATTCCTCTTTTTTAGCAAGCCAATCCTCTCCATTCAGACGTTTATTCACCTCTAGGAAAGGATAGTTCTCCTCAATAATCTTCCACATATATTCAAAATCCTCTAGCCTTTTTTCCACTGTCAATGAAGGCAACGCTACTTTCGATTGTTCTTCAACTACAGCTGAAGAGGCTAGCGGTGCAACCGGACTTGCCTGAACTTGCTCAGACTCAGATTTCTTCTTTCCTGGTAAATCGCCACTGTTGCAGCTAACCAGTAATAGTAATACTACTGCGGAAACAACCACCCACAGTACAGTCCTTGGCCTCACCTTAATCCCCCCCTTTTCTCTCTTTATGACTTAATCCATTTTCAGGAATTTATTTTTTAATCATATTTTCCTAATCATCCTAAATCAAATATATTTATCACAATTATTTACATAATAATTCAGTAGAACAACAAAAAAAGACCTCTTTCGAGGTCCTCACACTTATGGACTATAGATCTTTAGACATCGTGATGTCAGTTACGATATACCCCATTTTTTTGTACAGCTCAAATGCGCGATTGTTCTGGCCGAAGACGTGCAACCCGATTTTGGTAACATTCATCTCCCGGGCTTCTTCATCGAGTGCGATCATAGCCTGCTTGCCATAACCCTTACTCTGGAACGGTTCAAAAACATAAAAATCATAAATGAAAGCCTCGCGGCCACCACGGCCTTCACTTACGTTAAACCAGATATAACCGACCTGTTCATCACTGCTTATTTCTACTATGGAATATAGATAAGCACCATCTGTGTGCAGCCCTTTTGGCAAAGAGCGTGTTATGGCTTCCTCAGACAGCTTCATCGCGATCTCTGGATCCCAAGCACCGGCGCTGATCTTATCTTCCGCATAATCCCGGGTAGCTTGACCTAAGAAAAATTGAAAGGCCGACTCATCCATATGGATCAGTTTAATCATAATCTTACTCACTTCCTCGCTTCAATATTTACCATCCTATTTACGTATTAAACGGGAAGTTCCACGTAAAGTTGCTAAATCTGGAGCACCAATACCAAACATTGCTATTTTTAGCTCCAGTTCTACCTGTGCTAATGCAGCATCCAGCGCCTCTTCAGAATCGACAGCCGGCCCTAACAGATTGCGGCCAAAGCCTGCCAGATCAGCTCCAAGTGCCAATGCTTTCGCTGCATCCACGCCATGTTTCAGTCCGCCGCTGCCAATCAAAGCGCCCTGCGGAGAAACTGCACGCACCTCTGTGATACAATCAGCTGTTGGAGTGCCCCAATCCGCGAAAGCCTCCGCCGCTGCCCGCCGTATAGGATCTACACTGCGGAACTTCTCCACCTGACTCCAGGATGTCCCGCCTGCACCCGCAACATCAATAAAAGCCGCTCCTGCATTATAAAGACGTGCAGCTGCATCTCCATCAATGCCCCAGCCTACTTCTTTCACACCTACAGGGACTTCAAGTGCCCGGCATACCTTCTCTATCTGCGATAGCAAAGAGGCAAAACCAGTGTTCCCTTCCGGTTGAAAAACCTCTTGCAGGCCATTCAGATGCAGTACAAGAAAATCAGCGCCTGCGATATCCACAGCCCGGCGACATTCCTCAATCCCAAAACCATAGGACAGCTGTACAGCACCAATATTGGCGATAACCGGAATATCAGGCGCTTGATCCCGCACATAAAAGGTTGCCGTAAGCTCAGAACGCTCCACTGCCGCCCGAACCGAACCTACACCCAGCGCCCAACCACGACGCTGCGCAGCTGCGGCTAACCGAGCATTAATCGCTCCTGTAGCTGCACTGCCACCTGTCATCGAGCTGATGAGCAGCGGTGTACGCAGCTTACGATCCAAAAACGTAGTCTGCAATGATATATCGTCGAAATTCAGCTCTGGCAGAGCATTATGCTGAAATCTGTAATGTTCAAACCCTGTAGTCACACCGACGCCACCTACTTCCTCATTTAGGCAAAGGCGTACATGTTCAATTTTGCGTTCGCCTGTCTTCGATGTAGGCAATAAAGATCTTTTGTCAGAAGCCTCTGCAGCCGGTAGGTCCTTGCCATGATCTGCGCCAGACTGCCTAGTCGCATCATATGGCACGGCCTCTTCTGGCGTATGATTCATGCTGCGTTCCTCCTATTTCCAAACTCGATTTATTATAACATATCCCTACAGATGAATTTACAATATGAGGTTCGCGATTACAATTCACATCTCTATTATTCTACAAATCAGCTTCTACACATGACGAGCAATATGCTCACCGACTAACCTTCCCGATAACGAGACGATCGGTGTGCCACCGCCGGGGTGTGTAGTTCCACCTACATACCAGAGCCCTTTAACATCGCTTGAACGGTTGCCCGGCCTGAAGAAGGTCTGCCCTACTGAGTTAGAGGAAATCCCATAGATCGCGCCCTTGTGAGCCAGTGTGTCATCTGCGATATTTTGAGGTGTATAATGTTGGAGCACATCGCTCTGATGTAAACCTGTAATTCCATGGCTCGCAAGCACCGATAGTACTCTTTTACCATAGGAAGCAGTCTCTGTCCGCCAATCACAGACCTCATTTATATAAGGTGCATTAGCCAAAATAAACAGATTACTGCTTCCTTCAGGGGCCATACCTGACTCAGAGTATCCAGAGTGGCACACATAAACGGTCGGATGCTCGGGAGGACATTTGCGTTCAAAAATATCTCTAAACTCTAACTCATATTGCTCTGGGAAAAACACTGTGTGATGTAATAGAGCATTATATTTACGAGGAACACCTGCGAGTGTTACAAACCCTGATAAAGAGGGCTCATAAGCAGCGATTTTGCGATCACTCATAGAAGGACGGCTATTCTCCTGCACAAGCATACGGTTAACAGTGAGCACATCTCCTCCTGCAATAACCGTCTTCGCCTTGTAGAAGCCTCGTGTTGTATCCACACCTTCGACTACTCCTTCTACCACGGAAATATTTGTAACTTCAACACCTGTCATGATACGAACCCCTAAGCCTTGTGCCAGTTCCGAAAGACCTTCGACCAGCTTGTAAGTTCCGCCCCGCACACCATAAACTCCTTCTACACTTTCCACATATCCAAGCATGGCGAAAATAGCTGGTGAACGGAACGGGGAAGATCCGACGTAGGTCGCGTAGCGCCCTAACATGGCTAAGGTGTGAGGATGGCTAAAGTATCTCATTAGGAGTGAATGCAAACTTAAAAAGGGCCTGACTCGCAGCAGATCCCGTAGTAGAGGAAGAGACAGCTTATCTCGCCAGGACAACAGCAATTTATTTAAGAACTGCTTCTCACTGAGTTGATAGAGTATAGCAGCTTCAGCCATAAAATCGTCATACCGGAGTGCATCACTTGAACTGTATTTGGCTATCTGATCCTTCATAAACGCTTGGTCGCGAGAGAAATCTACTACAGTTCCATCCGCAAAAATATTACGTGTGCGCGGCTCCAGCTCATACATCTGGACATAATCCTCCATAGAAGCACCAGCAAGCTCATAGAGTGAGCGAAATACATGAGGCATTGTTATCGTGCTCGGGCCTCTGTCAAAGGTATAGCCATCGATTTCGATCCGTTGCAGCTTGCCACCAGGATTCTGTTGGCGTTCCAGCACCGTCACCTCCCAGCCTTTCGAGGCTAAGGCTACAGCACAGGACAGTCCACCGAAACCTGCACCGATGATTACTGCCTTTGATTTCATAGGTAACGCCTTCCTTTCCACTCATAGCCTTGACCAGGACGACTGCCCCACCAAGAACTAATCGCAATGGCTGACAAACAGACAATACTCGCAGAAATCAGCAAGCATAACCATACAGATTGTCTGGCAGAGGCATCACTAACCCGCTTAATAGCAATGCCTAACAGACTAGACGACAAAGCCCATGCAGCCTCAATAGCCTGACCTGTCGCACTGAAGAAAAAAAACGCCGCTACAGGAAACACGTATAACAAAGTATACAAACTTAACATTCCCAGTAGAATAACTGGGCGGCGACCTAATCCAGCATAAATATTTTTGCGGTAACCATTCCATACCTCGATGGCATTATGATACATTCTCATTTCCGCATATTCCGTAATATCGGCAAGTGTTACTTGGTCACCAGCCTTCTTGACCGCACGGGCTAAGGACATATCATCTACAAGATCCGTTCGAATCGCCGCATGACCACCACAGCGTATATAACTATTCCTGTGAACCAGCATAAATCCTCCATGTGCTGCTACGAATCGTGGATCACGGGAAGTACGAACAAGAGGAATCGGCAAATGACAAATGATCGTAAAGGTCATTAAAGGTACCACAATCTTTTCCAGCCAAGTCCCAGTATGCTGATAAGCAAATCCTGTGATGAGACCCTCTTTTTGTGCTTCAGCCATGGCAAGAGCGTTCTCCAACGCTTCAGGCTTCAGCCGAATATCTGCATCAAGAAAAAGCAACCATTCTCCAGAGGCTCCCTCCACTAGCTGATTGCAGGCATATGACTTGCCTAACCAGCCATCTGGCAATTCTCTTCCGTTCACAACCTTAACACGCTCATCTCCTGTAGCTCTGGCAATCCTGCTTGTTTCGTCACCAGACCGGTCATCCAGAACAATAACCTCCAAATCCCACCCTGTAGTTGTACAGGCCAACACGCAAGCAAGACAATCCCCAATATTGTCAGCCTCGTCACGAGCCGGTATCAGTACAGACACACGTCGATTACATTCTTCTGTAGAAGAACTTCCACTAACCTTAGTGGCATGTTCCGAATTCGATATCCCAAGCTTCGGTAGCTGGGCTGTATTCCACAGTGCAAATAAATATTGAAGGAGAAGGCATGCACTAATGATCTGCAGAAAAAGAGTCATCTTCTCCACCATAGTCGGGCAGCATCAAACCATTCATTAATAGATTTGCCCTGCTTCATGAGTGGAGTAAACCCTCCCGGAATATAACCCCCGTTATTAACCATCATCAGACGATGATGATCCAATTGCTCTCTAAGCACAGCCTGCAGCTCCTTTATGATATTGTTGCGATCCATATCACGCCATGGATGGGATATAGCATTGCCCGCCAACAGCGTCGCCTCCGGTTTGGAATGCCGGAACAAGCCATGATAAAGAGTGACAGGTACAACAAGTGCTTCTGGACATAATCGAAGTACTAGTCCTACCCCTGCCTGCAACTTTAATGGACGGTGCTCCAGCGGCCGAATTTCCCCTTCGGGATATATCCATATATTTCCCCGTTTATGTAGTAACCTTGCCGTATAACGGAGCGAGGCACTGATATCCCCGGTGTTATGCCGATTAATAGAATAGGCGCCGAGCCTGCGGAAGAAAGCGTACTTCCGCAGCTGCTCTTCCTCCATCATGAAAAAGTGCTCTCTACTAGTCATGGTTCTCGCTGCATGGTAAGCCAGTAATCCATCCCACCAAGAACTATGATTCATAATATATAGAATGGGTCTATCTCCCGCAGATTTTGGCTGCAATTGTCCAGCGACCCCAACATAACGGAAATGTCTTTGAATCAAATAAAGCCGATTGTAATGATAGAACAGCTTATCAAAGCCTTTGTGTTTGACGGCTTCCAACATAACGCAAGCTCCCTTCAGCAAGTAACGCCCCTAGCACAGCAATAATTCCACAGAGCAGCAAGCCTTCACGCAGACCAATGGTTCCAAATAAGATTAATATCGCTTGATATAACCGGGTCCCGCTACGAGCAGACAAACTAGTGCTCTTAACATTACGTAGCGTTAAGGATAAGATCATCCCTACGATGAACCATCCGGCGAAATTGCTCCAAGGCACACCATAGAATCCTCCACTGCTACCCCAATGCCAAAAGCCTCTAGCATGAGCAACAGGGTCCAATACGAGATCCAGCAGTACAGTCCAAAACCCAATCTGAAGTGCTTTTGCCAGCCATAATCGTGGTCCCCTTAGTCCGAAATCGTAACTAATCAAAGCAGCATTGTATATTACAGCAATCCAAGCAAAACCTAAAGTAATAGGCACCCCATACAGTAGCGGACCTAAAATATCAGAGTAATTATAAGTACCAAACAACTTACCGGAATGAACACCAATCCACTCAACGGACATGCCTAAGGTCCAGATAAAAATAGCCGACACCCAAATAACAGGCTTGCATTGTTTAATGACTGACTGGTCAGACATTAATTGCTGCTTCGATCCCTTGTAAATTAGATCTGCAGCATAGGCAGCATAAAAAAGAAGAAATAAACCATTCGAAAATTGTAAACTTTCAGGAATGCCAACCCATATTAACAACAGCGCTCCAATACAGTACCATACCCAGAATACTATTCGGATCATTTAGTACACCGCCGTTCTGCCCTTGCCTCCTAAACTTGGTGCATAACGCATAGCGGTACGATGGAACATCCGAAGCTTAGCCTCATCACTGACATAGGCACGCCTGCGGAAAACGTCGTAATTGCCTGCGGCTACATCATCGAGAATACCTGCGTAAAAGGCGGCGGCCAATTCTACTGCCATCCCACTCTCCGGGGGATAAGTATCCACATTATTCAGACCCTTCTCAAACCACAGTAATGCCTCTCTTCTAAGATCTTGTAATACAGCTACAAAACACTCATTAACTACTCCGTGTTCCAGCTCTCGCTGACTGTACCCGTTTTTTTCCATGATTTCCAAAGGGATATACCTCCTTCCGCGCTCTAGATCCTCCCCCACATCACGGATAATATTTACGATCTGCATACCCATACCAAGTGCGATCCCCGCTTCCTGTGCTTCATCGCCTCCGTCGTCTCTCAATACAGGTAGCAGCATCTCTCCTACAGTACCTGCTACTAGATAACAATAAGATAGAAGCTCTTCCAGCGTCTCGTAATGAGTGAAGGAGAGATCTCTTACCTGACCTTCCATTTGTAACAGAAAAGGCTGTTTATCCAAATGAGGAAAATGGTGCAGCAGCCAGCGTAATGCAGGCCAGATAAAATGTCCCTCTGCTTGCTCTAAGTTTCGGAAATGATTTCGGAGCTCATGAATCGTATACGGTGATTTTTCCGGCTCATCTACACTGTCGTCTATTAGGCGGCAAAAGGCATAGATTACATGCACCGCCTCCCGTCGCGGACTAGGCAAGCCATCAAATGCCCTGTAAAACGAAGAAGAACCCTTTCTGATCATTTCTTCACATTTCTGTAATACTTGTTCATTCATGTATTGTTCATCTCCTTCATCAGTTCATGAACTGCCAATTTTGCGCCCTGCATAACAATAGGAACGCCGCCGCCAGGATGCACAGATGCACCAGCAGCATATAAACCTTCAATATTGTAGGGCTTAGACTGAGGTCGAAATACACCGGATTGGGATAGCACGGGTGCGATCCCAAAGCTTCCACCGCCGAATAAACCTTCCTTGGCAGCATCAGCCGGTGTACGAACTTTTCGCCAGACTGTATGAGCACCAAGCCCAGGAAAACCGCGCTCTTCGGCATCTGCCAGGACCTGTGAAGCCAAGGGCTCAGCAGACATATTCCAATCTATCTCTTCACCGGCAGGTACTGGGACGAGAAAATAAAGAACACTTTCTCCTTCAGGAGCCGCCGTATCATCAAGCATCACCGGATTGAACACATAATAGGAAGGTTTATCAGGGATGCTGTTGCGATCAAATAAATCACGCAAGCTCTTATTCAAGGAATCAGGAAGAAAAAATTGATGTGTCAGCGACTCCTCCCATTGCTTGGAGACTCCTACATAGATGAGCAGACAGCCTGAAGAAGGCATGAAATCTTTACTGTACTGTCTCCCTTTAACTTCAGGTAAAAGATCGGACAAGTGTGGAAAATCACCGTTATAGAGCACAGCATCGTAAGCTATCTCTTGTCCATGAACAACTACTCCGTGGCATCTGCCACCATCCACAAGCAGTGACTCTACTTCCGTACCTGTGTGCATACAGACTCCGCGTCTTTCTAGCTCTCGTGCAATGATTCGAGGCAGCTCCCCATATCCTCCCTTCAGCATCCAGACTCCAAAGGCATGCTCTGCATAAGGAAGCATTGTATAAAGACCGGGGGTGCGGAAAGGTGCTCCACCAATGTATAGACTCTGAAGCGAGAAGGCATCCTTCAACTCATCACTGCGAAAATACTGCCCAACTGCAGCCCTTAGATTCTTATAGGCGTGTAAACGAACCATTAGCCTCAAATTGTTCAGGCTGAAGAATTCCCTGCGAGTCTTGAAGCCTCGTTCCAGAAAAGAAGCTTTCCCTAAGGGATACAGGCCCGACATCTCTTCCATGAATCTAATGAATCCTTGCCCTTCACCGGGAAAACACCTCTCGATCTCAGCCGCCTGCGCCTCTATTCCGTTCACTTTGGTCAAGGTACGCCCATTCTTAAAATGAACACGGTAGAGTGGATCGCACCGTAGCAACTCCAGACTCTCCGGTGGCAGGCCACCCTCTTCCAGAATGCTCAGCAGCATCTCCGGAAGTAGTACAATTGTTGGTCCTTGATCGATCCGGTAACGGCCATTCTCTTCAAAAGCCACACGTCCACCAACCCGAGGTGCACGTTCATACACCGTAACCTCCTGCCCACGCTGGCTTAGCAGAAGTGCTGCTGTAAGACCACCTATACCGCTGCCCACAATAGCAACCCGGCTCATAATGAAGCTCCCGTTCCGGCGAATCCTGTGGATACCACCTTAGATCTAACTGCACGGTCTTGCTCCTTCAGCAGCGCCACACTAATTTTCGCCGATTCAAATATCGTTGGAAGACCACTTCCGGGATGAGTCCCTCCGCCAACCAGCCATATTCCCTTCACCTCTTCAAAGGTGTTATGAGGTCGCATATACATCATCTGCCCGAGATTATGAGCCAAATTAAAAGTTGCCCCGTTATATACATTCTGCTTGTTCCGCCAATCTAGTGGTGAGAAGAACAGACTCTCCTCTATTCGCTGAGGCAAATTTTCTAAACCTGGAATGCGCTGAAGCCGATCCATCATATCTTGCTTCACCAATTCCCCCTTCTGCTCCCAATCGATATCAGCCATCAGGCTAGGTACCGGCATAAGTACATAAAGGGATGATTTCCCGGCTGGTGCCAACGTAGGATCTAGAACGGAGGGATTATGAACGTAGATCGAAGCATCTGCAGACAACTTGCCAAGGCGAGTAATCTCTTCAACATTAAGCCGATAATCGTCAGCGAAATGAACGGAGTGATGAGCTAAATCAACGGCTCCGTCGACTCCCAAATACAGCATGGCGGTAGAACAAGAGTACCGCTTGCGGGATATTTTATCCGGTGAATAACGTTTAAGAATGCCAGGCTCGAATAACTGTGTCATAGCCGAACCAAAATCAGCACCCAGCACCACATAATCGGCCTCCACCTTCTCTCCATTCTCCAGCAATAAACCACACGCCTGCCCGTTCTGTACCAAGACTCGCTTTACTCCGCAAGAAGTATGTACGATTCCGCTGTACTCGGAAATAATCTTTGCCATCGCCGTTAGCACACGGTTAATTCCACCAATGGGATGATACAGTCCATATCGGTGCTCCATAAAGGAAAGAATGGTAAAGGTACCCGGGCATTCCCAAGGCGACATCCCCAAATACTTAGCCTGAAATGCAAAAGCAAACCTCAGACGCTCATCATCAAAATATTTCGAAAGTCTATTATATACAGTGTCGGTTGCATGCAGCTTAGGCAGCGCGTGTAGGACATCCTTTTTGACATAGTCCCCTACAGATTGAAATGGCCGCTGCAGCAGCGGAATTACCCGGTCCAATTTATCCTGTTCCTCAGCCATGAATCGTTTATATCCACTACCGTTTCCGGGGAACAGCTTCTCTATCTCTTCAACGGTCCGCTCTTGATCCGTAGAAGGCGTAAATACGGTATCTCCAAAATGAAGCGAATATAGGGGGTCAAGCTCTTTCATGTCCACATACTCTTTCAGGGATCGACCAGCGGAGGCAAATAACTCTTCCAGCAAATGCGGCATCATTAAAAATGTAGCTCCACGATCAAATCGGTAATCACCCAGACGAAGTTCACCTGAACGACCTCCAACAACCTCCTGCTTCTCATAAACTGTGACATCATAGCCGTCAGCAGCCAGGAGCATAGCCGCAGCAAGCCCTCCCGGACCCCCTCCAACCACTGCAACTCTAGCTCTGTTTCTTTTGCTCATACGATCCCTCCTTTACTGCTTTATATGTCAATCAAACATTATACAAAAATCATACAAACACTATACAAATATCATACAGTGTTTATACAGCTATGTAAATAACTCTGTAGGATCCCTCCTTTTTCAATAAAAAAAGAGCCTGCCATATCACCCGAAAGTGATATTACAGACTCCTATTTACATTTCTATTTTCTTGATCAGAATGATTACTTGCTCCTCATACTTGTAAACACATGATCAAACCACGCTTGCCAGTGTTCAGCAGGTTCGGTCATCACATAATCCGCTTTAGATAAAGAAGGGTCTCTTTCATAGGCCTTGCCACCTACCAGGAATTTAGCCCCTGGACATACTATTCTTAGCCGCTCAATAAGCTCCTCACTAAAGGAAATCAATTCTTTATCCGTAATCGACAGACAAATCAAACCTACACGACTTTGTTGTTCCAGCATCGAGATGATCCCTTCCTCAGGCGTATTAGCTCCTAAGTAGATGACCTCCATTCCATTCTTGCGCAAAAACAAGGCGAATAACAACAGCCCGACTTGATGATGCTCTCCAGCAGGGCAGAAAGCCAGCACCTTCGGCAAATGGGAGTAAACGGGGAATACGTGGAATATTTGATAGAACCGGTTGGAGATCATATGAGTAGTGTAATGTTCTTGCGCTACCGTTGCTATGCCAGCTTCCCAGGCATCGCCTACTTGTATCAAGATAGGCACAAGTACCTGATGGAACATTACTTCATAACCATAAAGAGACAACCCAAAGTCAATTAAGGCATTAGCTCGCTCGCCCTGAAAGTCATGTAGGGCATTGTATATTTGTTCTTTCATCTTCTCAAAAGCATCCTGAGTGTTTCCGCTTGCGACTGAAAGAGTATCATCCAGTTGTTTTTCTTTACGAGCCTTCAGCATTCGAACAGCATGCGATATGCTTACCCCTTGCTGCTCGGTCTGTTCCTTCAGCCAGCGCAGATCCTCGACATTCTCATGGCTATACAGCCTGTACCCGGATTCGGTTCGTTCAGGTGTAACCGCCTGATACCGATTCTCCCAAGCTCTGAGTGTCACAGAAGGAATATCCAGCATTTCAACAACCTGTTTGATGGAATACATGATAGAACTCACTCTCTTTCCTTATTGCAACTGCCCAAATTCGAAACCCTAAACATTATACAAATCTTTCACACTCATTATACATAAGCCTATGTGTTATGTCATTAAACGTTAATGATACGGATGCTGCTTCATTTCGCTCCACTAGGTGTTAATAGGTTGGTAATACACCGGAGCATAACAATCACTAGGAAGTGCTCTGCAATAATTTCAGGAGGAACTTCCATGAATTCAAATCGTCAGCAACCCATTTACCCCCATAAACCTAAAGAAATAAACTACACTCCCGGTTTAACTACGAAGAAACGTTCCGGTACACGCCGCCGTACACGGGTGTTATGGGCTTTCGTCATTCTAATCCTCTGGTTAACCTGCGTAATGATTTATCAGACACACAAATCTCTACCCAGCGGCATTTCCTATGAAAGCCCTATATACAAAACGAATCATGTATCCTTCTGGCACGACTTAACCTATTCGGACGGTACCGCCACGGGCACTCAAGAGAGTCAGATTCTTCCGAGGATTCTACAAATTATCGAGGATTCCAAAGAGTTTTTAGTAATTGACCTCTTTCTTTTCAATGATTATACCCATAAGGATCAGTCCTTTCCTCCAGTCAGCCGAATGTTGACGGACAAGCTTATCTTACAAAAAACAACTTATCCCGAGATGGAGATCGTCTTCATTACGGATGAGGTTAATACCAATTACAACTCTGCACCCAACCATCTTCTGGAAGAATTGAAGGCTGCGGGGATTAAAGTGATTTTGACCGATGTAAATGCTCTACGCGATTCTACGCCTGCTTATTCCGCTGTCTGGCGTACCTTTATTCAATGGTTCGGACAGTCGGGCGAAGGCCGGATTCCCAATCTTATGGCCAGCGGAGGACCGGATATTACCGCACGTTCTTATTTGAAGCTACTTAATGTGAAGGCTAACCACCGTAAGGTGGTTATTAGTGAGAATACCGCTCTGGTCTCCTCAGGAAATATCCATGATGCCAGCGCCTATCATTCCAATATCGCTCTGGAAGTACAAGGCCCAATTATTGCTGATATTCTCCAGACGGAACAAGCCGCGGCCAATCTTTCGGCTGCAGGGCCACTACTCACTTATGAGCCAGACTTCACCAAGGAGAAGGATCAGCACTCTAAAGAATCTATGGAGGTCCGCTATTTAACGGAAGGAAAGGTATATAAATATGCACGGCAAGCCCTCCAATCTGCACAGAAGGGTGACACCATTTGGATGGGTATGTTTTACCTTGCCGATGATGCCATTCTCGATGAATTGGTAGAGGCTGCGGAACGAGGGGCTACGGTAAAATTGATACTGGACCCCAATCAGAACGCCTTCGGCCGTGATAAAATCGGCATTCCTAACCGTCCAGTTGCTATGAACTTGAACAAGCGCACGAACGGAAAGATCTCTATTCGCTGGTACAATACGACCAAAGAGCAATATCATCCAAAGTTGCTCTTCATTGCCAAACAGACTGGAAATTCCATCATTCTTGGTGGCTCCACCAATTTCACGACACGCAATCTGGATGATTACAACCTGGAGAATAATCTGTGGGTATCTGTAAAACAAGATCAGCCTCTTTATGCCGAGATGGAAGCCTACTTCAATCGACTGTGGAATAACGAGGACCATGAGTATACTCTACCTCTTGAGGCTTATCAGGGCGAAGTGACTTGGTTCAAATACATTCTGTTCCGGTTGCAGACCACCTTGGGTTTAACTACTTTTTAAAGCAAAAACCACCGCAGATTAGGCATCACACCCTCTGCGGTGGTTTTTGGGTTATAGTAACGGCGACATAAGTCGAGCAGCAGATTCCAGTATACGGATCACCATACGCTTATTCATAAATTCTTCATGCTCAATTAAGCTGGTAGATAATAAATCCCGTTCAAAATCAGCAACAATACGGGCAACGCTCTCCGTCTGAATCAGAAGTGCATTCACTTCAAAGTTAAGGTGGAAGCTGCGCATATCCATATTGGCCGTGCCAATGGTCGCTATTTCACCATCAACGATAAGCAGCTTCGAGTGGATAAATCCCTTTTCATATTCATAAATCTTCACGCCAGCTTCCAGCAACGCCGGAAAATAAGAGTGTGAAGCCAGAAACGGAATCCATTTATCCGGCTTAGCCGGGAATAACAATCGAACATCTAAACCAGAAACAGCAGCTACACGCAGTGCAGTTAAGATGTCCTCATCAGGAATAAAATATGGACTGGCAATCCACACCGATTTCTCGGCAGAAGTGATCATGGAGAAGAAAATGTTTTTGAGCGCACGACGTTCGTTATCCGGCCCACTAGCAATAATCTGTACGGCACCATCACCTGTCATAAAGCGAAGTTGCGGAGTAAGATAATCTTGCTCCAGTATCTTTTCGCCCGTAGTGTGCATCCAATCTTGCAGGAAAATAATTTGCATCGTCCGTACCGCTTCGCCTCTAACCAACATATGTGTGTCACGCCAAAACCCATAAGTCTTACTGCGGCTTAAATATTCATCTCCTACATTGAGACCCCCCATGAATCCGACATCGCCGTCGATCACAACAATCTTACGGTGATTCCGGTAATTCACACGGCTGGAAAAAAAGGATGTGGAATTTCCGTACGAAGCCACCTGAACCCCGGCATCACTCATTTCCTTCAAAAAAGCTTTGGAAAGCTGAAAACTGCCAACGGCATCATACATAAATCTGACTGCAACACCTGCGCGAGCTTTATCGATCAGAATTTGTTTAATGCGTGTTCCAATGTGATCCGCCCGGAAGATGTAATACTCCATATGAATGTGATGTTTAGCTTGACGGAGCTCCAACAATAACGTACCAAACGTCTCTTCACCATTAGTGAGGATACGTGTTTCTGATGCAAAGGAAATAGGAGTGCGTGCTAAAGTTTTGGATAACAGCAGCAGTTTTTGGCGCGAGGGATCAAAGATTGACCAATCTTGGTGCGTACGTAAAGCGTCATTCTCAATTCTTTCGTAGGCCATAAGGTCTCTTTGTGCCTTTTTATCATATTTACGGCGTTTGAACACATTTTGCCCAAATAGAAAATAGAAGACCAGTCCCAGCACCGGGATCAACGCAAGCAATAAGATCCATGACATTGTTGTAGAAGGGTTACGGTTCTCCATAAAAATAGCCAAGCTAATCGAAATGACTGTCAGAGTGGAGAAGATACTAATAATCGTTCCCGCAGTACTCCCAAAAATGCCGAAACCAAAATAATAAAATGCTATGAATGCCCCAATGATAATTATAGATTGAAGTCCTCTTCTCATACTCTACCTACCTTCTTATTCATACAAGCAACACGAAATTGACACATTTTATATATTACATGAAGAACACATTTCTTCCTAGCAAATTACTGTTTAAAGTCTATTTACGACAAAACTGTAACCCTTCTGTTCCGATATTTGTAATGCCTGGTTGTATAGAATATAATTATTTTGACCAACTAGTCAATTATAGAACCGGGTAGTCAGAAAGGAGGTTAATCCTTTAATGAATGATAAAAATGTTGATAAGCAGGAGCAGATTATTAAGATTGCTATGCAGTTATTCGCTGTAAAAGGCTCCTCGTCCACATCCATGCAAGAGATAGCTGAATTATGCGGGATTTCGAAGGGCAGTTTATATCTGGTATTTAAATCAAAAGAAGAACTGGAGCGCAGTATCTTCCTTTATTGTTATCGGATGATTCGAGATCCCTTGTTAAATGAAGAACAGGAGACCCGACGAACACCACGTGAGAAGCTTAGGAATCAGATAGAAATTCTGCTAAGTCATGTGTACGAATTGCGTGAGTTCTTGCAGCGTCAAATTCAGGAGGTTGCGGGCAAAGGGTTTGATACTGAAGTCCCGGACTGGCTGCGTAGAAACAACGCTTCCTTCTTAAGATGGTTCCAGGTGAAAATGGAGTTACTCTACGGAAAAGACGTCGTTCCCTATACCGGAGATTTATGTATGATCGGACACGGTCTCATCAAATCTTATATTGCGGTTATTTTTCGTAAGGATACGCAGGTACCTATTGCCGATATGGCGGATCATCTAATGAATTTAATGGATATGATTGTGTCTGGCTTGCTTACTAGTAAACAGGCTCCACTAATCAACTCTGCTACTTTAGCGAACTGGATGGCGGAGAATGAGGAGAACAAACGAAAAAATCCATTACAGCTCATTAAGGAAATGAAGACTGCGATCAGTAAACTAGATAGTATAGCATCCGAAGAAGCAGCCGATCTGCTGGAATCGCTCAATATTCTGGAAGGTGAAGTGCTTATCCCTCACCCGCGAAAAGCAATCATTCAGGGGATGCTGTCCAACCTCCAATCCTGCTCTGAGCTCACAGCAGAATTGGAAGAGCTGAGGAAGCTAATTGCCTCAATTCCGCACAATTCATGTGTATTTCGTTAATTGACTCTAAGAAGAGTTCGGTAGAGAGAAAGTCATGGATAGTGAGTATTATGATTTTTTATAATGGTGCCCTATTTCGTAAAGAAGAGGGCCGAGAGGAGCAGAAACGAAACTTATGAAAAGCTTAATTAATTTCTCGCTCAGGAACAAATTTGCCATTTGGCTTCTGACGATAATTATTGTGTTTGCCGGTTTATATAGCGGACTGACGATGAAGCAAGAAACCTTGCCTAATATTAGTATACCCTATCTTAGCGTAACAACCATTTATCCGGGGGCCGCACCAGAAGGCGTCGTTAATGATGTCAGCAAACCGTTGGAGCAAAAGCTCCGCAATGTGGATGGTGTAAAGACGATCACCTCCACTTCTTTGGAGAATGCCTCCAGTATCCAAATTGAATTCGATTATGGAACAAATCTGGATAATGCTACAGCAGCAGTGCGCGAATCACTAAATGAAGTCTCATTGCCAGACAATGTGCAGAAGCCTTCCATTTCCCGCTTTAGTCTTAGCTCAATGCCTGTTGTCTCCCTCAGTCTTTCTAACGGGGATACCCAGGATCTTGAGGAACTGACCCGTATTGCTGAGAACGATATTCGCCCGGCCCTAGAGGATGTTGAGGGTGTGGCTTCTATTCAAATCTCTGGTCAATATGTCAAAGAAGTATCACTTAAATTCAATCAAGACAAGCTCAGCCAATATGGACTGACCGAAGATACCGTTAAAGGTATCATTCAAGGCTCTTCCCTCCGTGTTCCACTTGGACTGTTCGAGATGGACAAGGCTCAAAAGGCAGTGGTCGTGGACGGCAACATCACTACCGTTGAGGATCTTAAAAATGTAACCATTCCGGTAATGCCAACTGGCGCTAACGCTGCTGGTGCTGGAGCTACTGGAGCTGCCGGCGTTGATGCTGGTGCTGCTAACGGAGCTGCTGGTGCTGGTGCTGGAAATGCAGCTCCTGGCGGAGCTGCAAGTATGGGACTTCCAACCGTGAAGCTCGGAGAACTGGCCACGATTGAGGTTGTGGGCAATTCCGAATCCATCTCCCGTACAAATGGTAAAGAATCGATCGGTATTCAGATTGTCAAAGCCAATGATGCCAACACTGTTGATGTTGTAAATGGCGTTAAAGACAAAACTGAAGAATTAAAAGCACAATATAAAGGCATTGACCTTACTGTTCTACTTGACCAAGGTAAGCCCATTGAGGACTCCGTAAATACGATGTTGTCCAAAGCGGTATTTGGTGCCTTATTCGCAGTAATTATCATTTTGGTGTTCCTGCGGAATATTCGTTCGACGATTATTTCCATCATCTCTATTCCATTATCCCTGCTAATCGCAGTGCTGTGTCTGCGGCAGATGGACATTACGCTTAATATGATGACACTTGGAGCGATGACGGTTGCGATTGGGCGGGTAGTCGATGACTCGATTGTAGTCATAGAGAACATATATCGACGGCTCTCCTTATCTGGTGAGAAACTGAAGGGCAGAGAATTAATCAGTGCAGCAACGCGTGAAATGTTCGTGCCTATCATGTCCTCTACAATTGTAACCATCGCGGTGTTCTTACCACTTGCTTTGGTTAGTGGTATGGTTGGCGAGCTGTTCTTGCCTTTCGCTCTGACCATGGTCTTCGCCCTGCTCGCTTCCTTAGTAGTTGCGATTACCCTGGTTCCTGCAATGGCTCACTCGTTGTTCCGTAATGGATTGAAAGGTAAAAAAACTCACAGCGAGAAACCAGACAAACTTTCTGCTGGTTATCAAAAGATTCTGAACTGGTGTCTTTCTCATAAGCTCGTTACTTTTGGAGTTGCCGTTCTTCTCCTTGCGGGCAGCTTGTTCTTAATCAAGCCTATTGGTGTAAGCTTTATGCCGTCCCAAGAGGATAAAACCGTAATGCTTACTTATTCACCAAAGGCTGGACAACGGATTGAGGAAGTTCAAGAGCAAGGTCTGAAAGCTGAAAAATACATTTTAGCGCAGAATCATATAGACAAAATGCAATATTCCATTGGCGGCGGAAGCCCGATGGGTATGGGTGGATCCAGCAATTCAGGACTATTTTTCATCGTTTATGATAGTGACACTCCTGATTTCGAAGCCGTTAAAGAGAAACTTATTGAAGGTTTGACCGCAGAAGTGCCAGATGGTGTATGGGGTGACATGTCCGCTCTGATGAGTGGAGGCATGGGTGGAAGCACTCTGACCGTGAATGTATTCGGAGATGAACTGGATCAATTGAAGCCGGTCGCGGATGAAATTGCCTCAATCGTACAGGCTGATACCACTAATTTCAAAGACGCAGAAACCAGTCTCAAGGAAGCTTACGATCAATATACGATTGTAGCGGATCAACAGAAGCTTAGCTCCCTTGGACTTACAGCCGGACAAATTGCAATGAAGCTGAGTCCAGCAGGCACACGTCCAGTGCTCACAGAAGTAGAATTGGACGGCAAGAACTACAAAGTCTATATCGAAACAGATAAAGAAACGTATAAGAGCATTAAAGAAATGGAAGAGGCTACTTTGACTTCGCCACTAGGCATCTCCGTGCCAATCGGGCAAGTCGCTAAAATTGAAAATGGCTCCTCCCCTGACTCGATTACTCGTATGGACGGTAAAATGAAGGTCGATGTTACTGCCGAAATTATTTCGAGTGACGTGAATAGCGCTTCGAACAGCGTGAAAGAAAAAGTAGACGCTATGGAATTGCCTGATGGTGTAACTGTTACCTTCGGCGGTGTAACCGAGCAGATCAATGATACATTTGGTCAATTAGGAATTGCTATGGCAGCTGCTATTGCCATCGTATACTTCGTGCTTGTGGTTACATTTGGCGGTGGATTAGCACCATTCGCTATCCTGTTCTCACTTCCTTTCACAGTGATCGGGGTACTCGTTGCCCTTCTGATCGCTGGAGAAACCTTAAACGTGTCCTCGCTCATGGGTGCGCTGATGTTGATTGGTATCGTAGTAACGAATGCGATTGTCCTTATCGACCGCGTTATTCATAAGGAAAAAGAAGGCCTCACTACGCGTCAAGCCTTGCTTGAAGCAGGTGGCACACGTTTACGTCCAATCCTGATGACTGCCCTTGCAACGATTGGTGCATTGCTGCCATTGGTTACTGGACTTGAAAACAGTGCAGGAATTATCTCTAAGGGGCTCGGCGTGACCGTAATCGGTGGTTTGGTCAGTTCCACGCTGCTGACACTTGTAGTAGTGCCAGTCGTGTATGAATTCCTGATGAAATTCCGCAGCAAAAAGGTAATTGATTAGAACACCTGATGTGACCAAGTAAATTAGATTTAAACAAGAGGCTGTCTCCAAAGTAGTGAATTCTACTTATGAGGCAGCTTCTTTTTTTAGTAAAAGGCTGCACAGCGGATTCCTCCTTTGCCCAATAGACTGTGTGCTGTGCCAATTGTTCATCACTATTAGGTTGGGTGGTGGATGATGTGCGTTTGTGCGTGGGGAGGCTAATGTACCGTGAACGTTTGCAATATGCGGTATACGCGGGTGATCTGCGTGGGTCGTTTGGACGGCGTACATTTGTATTTACTGCATTCTGTGTTTGGGCGACGCGGAGTGGATCTTAAACTAATTAGGGAAAAACTCCCTGAAAAAAGCTAATATTTTCTCTAAATGAACGAAATTAGGGATTTCCTCCCTGATAATAAGGGGGATTTCTTTAATTACCACCGAATCAGCTATATTTTAGGGAGGTTTTCCCTAATTATTAGTCTGATGACTGAAAATCCCAGAATTTCAGGGAGAAATTCCCCAATTATTCTATCGGCGCTTGAGTTGGGCAACAATAAGACGCTTCGGTTGGTACTTCAATTACTACTTCAGTTGGTGCTTCACACAACGTTTCTTTTCCACTTGACCAGCACGCAAAAGCCCGACCTATCAATTAGGTCGGGCTTTCTAATATTAAATGCTTGTAGCTGCACTGCTCTCCAATGAAGCTCTCCAGGAACGAAGCATTTGCAGATCAAGTGGCAGAAACTCCTCAAGCATATGTGAGAGGCCTAGATATAGCGGACTATCCGTCGCTGCATTCAGTTTCTGACAGAACTGCGGTGTCCATTGCAGTAGATGTTTTTCCAAAAAGGACTCCTGAATATCAAGCAGCTCCATAGCACTTCTTATTGAAAAGCTATTGTAAAGCATACGCTCATGCATGACTGCCATAAATTCGAGCTCAATAGCAATATGATCATCGGCTTCACCATTACACTTGTTGAATACAATTCCAGCGGAGGTGTACACATCCGCAAGCACGTTGCAGAAATCCTCCGAGCGACCTAAAATCGCTGCTTCGCGCAATTTAAAAGAACTAACGGACTGTTCTTGCATAAGCCGTTTATATTCCTTGCTCTCTTTCTCGCATATCATTGGCAGCTTGTTCGGTTCCTGACTCAAATAGCGCTTCAGCTCCCGACCGCCTTCCGTCATCTCAGCCGCTACACTCATCTGGCGATTGCGGCTCCATTGAGCCACTAGAGAGAGTGATGGTCTTCTACCCAAAAAATCCACTAAAAGCTGATATATTAATCCCCGACTTTCCAACCAACGGCTAAAAGCCTCCGGAACGGTGAGCGATGGAACAGTATGTGTACTCATTTTGCAAATCCTCCTCAATGGTTTCCCGGTCACTCTCTGTCACATTACCGACGTGCGGTTTCCGGTATCCTATTCTGTTTTCGCAAAAGTGAACGTTAAAACTAATCCGCACCTAGATTATATCGGATATTAAAAGCGCTTTCCGTGAGCATTCTATGTCTAAAAACTTTATTTGTCGTACTTTTGTCACACTTTCCGTTGTTCAATATGCGTTATCTTCTTATCTAGTTTGTCCAGTTTTATGTAATGAAACCCTGTCGTCCAGAACTTTGCTCATTGACGTGAATCCAAGCGGTCTTTAAAATTCTAAACAAGTATAAACATCTTCGCGTTTTGTCCTATTAGGGACGTTATGTTTGTATACGAGAAAGTATAAGAGCAATTTATCAGCCAGATTTAAAGGAAGGGAGCAACGCCATGGAGCCGCTGACGGACCCTTTTGGACGTTTACACGATTACATCCGCATTTCGGTTACCGACCGCTGCAACCTGCGTTGCATCTATTGTATGCCAGCGGAAGGGATGCAATTCCAACCGCAGGACGAGATTCTGAGTTACGAGGAAATTACCGCAGTCGTTAAGTCGCTAGCCCCTCTTGGATTACGTAAAGTACGACTAACTGGTGGAGAACCTCTTGTCCGCAAAGATCTGGAAAAGCTTGTTGCTATGATCTCTGCGATCCCAGGTATAGAAGATATTTCGCTGACTACAAATGGTTTAATGCTTCCAGCCAAAGCAGCACAGCTAAAAGAAGCCGGTTTGTCACGGGTAAACATCAGCCTAGACTCCTTACGGCAGGATCGATTTTCTATGATTACTCGTGGCGGCGAAGTTGCTAAGGTATTAAAGGGGATCGAGGCCGCACAAGCCGCCGGACTTCAACCGATAAAGCTTAACGTCGTATTGATGAAAGGGATTAATGACGACGAGATCAAAGACTTCATCTCCCTTACGCTGGAGAGTCCTCTAAATGTACGCTTTATAGAATACATGCCGATTGGCAGTGCTACTGATGCTTGGCGCCAGACTTATCTGCCTCTGGAAAGGGTTGTAGAAGCTTGTACTGAGGCTGGTTGGGAAACCGAAGCAGCAGAAATGCCCTCCGGGAATGGCCCTTCCCAGAATCGGCGGGTTATCGGAGCCCCTGGTACATTCGGCCTGATTCATCCGGTGAGCGATCACTTCTGCGATAATTGCAACCGCCTAAGACTTACCGCAGATGGGCACATCAAAGCTTGCCTGTATTGGGAAGATGAATACAATGTCCGTCCTTTAATAAGCGATCCTGCTGCTGTGCAGGCCTTATTCCGGAAAGCGCTGGGCAACAAACCCCATAATCATGAAATGGCCTTAGCTCTGGAAAAAAAAGCACAGAGCCACACGCCGACAGCTCGGCGCATGTCTCAAATTGGTGGATAAACGTCCATCCCGGTATTATAGTTCCTCTTTAAAATGCATAAATACAAAAAACGCCGCTTTCCCACTGAACAAACTGGGAAAGCGGCGTTGTGCTTAAAGCTTAGCGATGAGCTATTCAATCACTATTAGAGAGACAGAGCTTCGAGCAGCTTATAAATAGTCACCGCCGTCGCCGCCTCGGCTCTTGTAGCCTTTTTCTCAGGACGGAAGGTGTTATCTTCGAATCCACCCAGAATACTGGCTTCAGCTCTTTTTCACATACAGCAAGTTTATTTCATTCGTCCTGGCAAGCTCACCTTGAACGCTGTCCCTTCCCCAGGACGACTATTTACAGTTACCTTACCTTCATGCAGCTCAACGATTTTTTTAACCAGTGACAGACCCAGTCCACTACCGCCACCACTTGCGGTTCTAGCTTTATCTGCCTTATAGAAACGCTCGAAGATCCTAGGCAGATCTTCTTCCGAGATGCCAATCCCGCTATCTTGAATCTCCACCTCTACCTGCTCATCCACCATGCGAAGGCTAATATGGATGCAGCCGTTCTGCGGAGTAAACTTGATACTGTTCTGCAGCAGATTAGTCCAGACCTGACTCATTAAATCTTTTACAGCAGATACATTCACTTCTTCCAGTTCAGCCTCTACCTCTATATTTTTCTCCAACCACTGTGGTTCAGAAGCCAGAATCCTATCTCTAAGCTGCTTATCCAGGCGGTAAATCTGATTTTCAAACGGAAAATTGCCCGATTCAAGCGCGGACAGCTTCAATAAATTATCACTGAGCCCAGATACGCGGGTACTCTCAGCCACTATAATATTAAGGTAGTGCCTCCTGCTCTTCACACTCAGAGTTTCATCCTGCAGCGCAAGAGCAAACCCCCGAATAGAGGTTAGCGGAGATTGAATTTCATGCGATACATTAGAGATAAAATCCTGACGCATGGTCTCCATCTGGCTCAGTTCGCTGGCCATTACGTTGATACTCTCTACAATCTCACCAAAATCACCGTAGTCCTTAGTATTATCCAGTACCACATTGAAATCACCCTTAGCAATCCGCCCTAAACCTTCGATAATTGATTTATAAAAAACACGTTCCCAGCCCCGGAATAACTTGGAGGTTACCAATGCCATCATGAACAAAATCACAATTCCGACCATCACGCCGATTAACTGGGTCAAATACTCCGAAGAGGGGCGTCCAACCCTGCCATATATCCAGTTCATCAAGAAATAAGCTGCACTCCAGCTAATCCCAACGCCACCGAAGTAAATAAAAGTCATCCCAATCCGCTTAAGAAGCTCCTTAAACCGGTTCATGCCTCTGCCTCCAGCCGATAGCCTAATCCGCGGATGGTACGAATAACAAACCCGTATTTATCAGGAGCGAACCGTTCGCGCAAACGGTTGATATGCACATCGAGCGTCCGCTCATTCCCTTCAAAATCATAACCCCATATCTCTTCGATCAGCCTGTCTCTAGTCAACGTCTGCCCCGGATAGCTGCCCAGCTTAAATAACAGCTCAAATTCCTTAAGCGGTAAGGTAACTTCTCCATACGCTGAGGATACCTCATAGGTTTTACGATTCATTCGCAGCCGGCCAATCCCCACACTTTGTGCAGCAGAGATTTGGTAACGTTTGAGCAGTGCCTTTACTCGCGCAATAAGCACCACTGGCTCAAAGGGTTTGACGAGATAGTCATCACTTCCCAGCTCAAAGCCCTTCACAATTTGTGAGGTCTCCCCCTTAGCCGTCAACATCAATATTGGAAAATCATAGGTTTGGCGCATCTTCCGGCACAGCTCCCAGCCATCCAAATTGGGCATCATCACATCAATAATGGCTAAGTCTATGTTATGGCTCTCCAGAATCTGAAGAGCCTCCAGTCCATCAGAAACTCCATAGATGTCATCCATCCCCTCAGCTCTCAGAAATACTTCTACCAATTCGCGGATGTGCGGATCGTCGTCCGCTACTAGTATTTTTGTCATGTATCACTGGAGCCTCCTCTTTATTGTCTTGAATCTCAAGGTTATTCATCTGCAGCTGCTGGGTGGCAAATTCACGATATAGCTCATGGTTTTCCAGCAGTTCTTCATGTCTACCCATCCCGGTAATCTGGCCCTTTTCCATAAAAATAATCTGCTCAGCATTTACAACAGTAGCCAAACGGTGCGCAATTACAATCGTAGTCCGGCCCTTCATCAAATTGGACAGTGCCTTCTGCACTACGGCCTCTGATTGGCTATCCAGACTGGAGGTCGCCTCATCAAGCATAAGAATCTTTGGATTCCGCAGCAGCGCTCTAGCAATAGCAATACGTTGCCGCTGTCCATCCGAGAGCTTCACACCTCTCTCGCCAACATCCGTATTATATCCTTCAGGAAGCTCATCGATAAAGCCATCTGCATAAGCCATTGCTGCTGCTGCGCGCATCTCCTCCATGCTAACGTCGCGATCCAATCCATAGGTTAAATTCTCAGCAATCGTACCTGCCAACAATGGGCTTTCCTGTGAGACGTACCCGATCAGTTTCCGCCATGAGCGTAATGAGAAGGTTGACACTGGTTTATCACCTAGCTTAACCATACCTTTCTGAGGCTCATAGAATCGTTCGAGCAGTGAAAATAATGTAGTCTTGCCGCCCCCGCTCGGTCCAACAATAGCCGTCACCTGACCCGGAAGCATCCGGAAGCTTACATCGGTTAGCACATTCTCACCATTTTTATATCCAAAGCTTAGATCTTCTACCGAGATAGGACCTTCTGCACCGTTCGCCTCTTCCTGGCCCTCATATACCTCCTCTTCTGCTGCCAGGGTTTCAATAATGCGCTCTGATGCCCCTTTAGCCTTCTGAATCTGTGTAAAGAACGTGGTCAATTGAGTAAGCGGCATAATAATCTGAATAAGATACAGGATAAAGGCTACCAGCTCTCCAGCTGTCAAAGCCCCGGAAGATACCTGCATCCCGCCATAACCGATAATGACTACAAGTAACATCATAAAGACAAAAGAGACCAGTGGACTGATCATAGCGCTGATTTTGCCTTCACGAATACCAAAGGAGAGCAGGTTCGTAATTCCGGTTTTGCCTGCTTCGTACTCTTTTTTCTCTGCACCCGAGGATTTCACTAGACGGATCTCTGACAATACACCACTAAGTGTGGCGGTAAAAGAAGCTGTTTCGTCCTGCATGCCTTTGGAGATTTTGTACATCTGCCGTCCAAGTGGCACCAAAATCAACGCAGATAGTGGAAGAACGGTGAACAGAACAAGCGTCATCTTCCAGTTTAAAAATAACAGCACAGCAATGGAGCCCACAATGGAAATCACTCCGGTAAATAAGCTGGCCAGATGTTCAGAGATCAGCGTTTTGATGATCCCTGTATCATTCGTCATTCGGCTGACGCTTTCTCCTGTTCGATTATCATTGTAATAAGCTACTGGCAACACTAAAAATTTACGCCATAACCTGTCACGAAGACCTGCAACCATCTTCTGGCCTACATAATTCAGCAGATAGATAGAGATTCCCCCGGCGATCGTCTGCGCGATAAAAGCACCCGCTATGCCTGCAATTTGCAGCTTGCTGACGGAGGCCAAAGAAAAGCCATCCACCAGATTTTTGGTGAACATTGGGATCACCAGACTAACCAATGTCGAGATCATGCTTAGTGCAATGGCTATTGCCAATAAGCCGTATGAAGGCTTTGTTTCTTTTAATAATGTGAGGAATGGCTTCAGCGCCGTTTTCCCCTTAGCTTCGGATTTTTTCATGCAAAAGCTCCCCTTTTCTTGGTAAATCTGCGAGAAGAGTGTATCATCTCTGTTTCGCTTAACCCCATCCTAGCCCTGAATTGTAAACTGAAGTTAAACCCGTTGATTCGCTTTTGTAAGAACATAGATAGGGTAACCCTCAGGCATGTTCCTCGTAAGGAAGAGCAAACTCTTAACATTTCTGCCACCTGCAAACTTGTTATATGCGTTTTTTGTCACTTAGCGGATCAAATTTAAATAAACGTTAAAAAAATGTAAAAAAGTAAAAAAGGAAGTTTGTATCCCTTTTCAACACGTGTTACAGTGATAGAAGGGCCTAATATTGGTCAGTATATCCATGCAAGACATCTAGTGGGAAAGGAGTGACGCATTTGCGGAAAGGCGTTAACTATCCATCTTCTTTCACGTCTTTAAAATGGTTCAATTTTTTTGTATACGGAACCATGGTCCTCTTCACCAGCTTCTTTCAACTATACCTGCTGGATGTAGGGATGAACAAATTAGAGATCGGTGCCGTATTCTCTATGGGTGCGCTAGTATCCATCTTTGCAAATCCATTCTGGGCAATCTGGACTGACCGATACCAGAATATCCGGCGAATCGTTTTGCTTATGTTAATCGGAACGTTAGTGTTATCCCAGCTTATGTTTCGGGCAAATACATATGAGATGATCTACATCTCCATTCTTTTGTTCTATTTCTTCCAAGGACCGTTATTTGCTCAGAGCAATACGATGATTCTCAGCTATATTGACGGAACTAACTACCGCTTCCGTTCTTTTCGGCTTTGGGGTTCATTGGGGTGGGCACTAATTGCAATTGCCGCCGGATTGGTCCTTGATTGGGCTGGTGTATCTATCTTGTCCTATCTGTTTGCAGGCTTACTATGTGCATCAATGTTATCCATTCTTGCATTACCGAAACTTAACCATACCATTGGCATGGCTCCCATGCCGTATAGAGGCTTCAGCAAACTCATTTATAACCCCTTTTTCTTGTGTTTCATATTGTTTGGTATCCTAGTTTCCATACCGAACACCATGAACACTACATTCATGTCTTTGTATATTACGGATCTAGGCGGCTCCAAGGGAATGATTGGTCTCGCAGTATTCCTCTCCTCTATTTTGGAAGTGGGTGTATTTGTTCTCTGCGACCGATTCCTTAAACGTAAAATATCTGTTCTGCTCGGCTGGCTTGCGCTGGTTAGCGCTTTATTCGTACTACGATGGTGGTTTATGGCGGACGCAACTACAGCCCTCCAAGTAGTGCTCATTCAAATTTTACACTGCATAACATTTGGTGGTTTTTTCTATGTTGGCACTCAACTGACCATGCTTCTTATTCCAAGACCTTACCGTGCTTCAGGACAAGCGCTCTACACACTGACTTGGAGCGGCATAGCCGGTATTGTTGGAGGAGTTCTCGGAGGGTGGATGTATCAAAATCTAGGGGCACAGAGCATGTACCAAGCGGGTGTCTTCTTAACACTGTTTGGAACGCTTGGCTTTACATTCATGTGGCTCTTTGTAAACCGTGGAGGCTACCGGCCCCCTACAGAGGATGAGGAAGAACTCTCTCACATCGAAATATTATAAGCGAAAATATAAAAACAGGCTCAAACGTACCTAAACGGGACGTTTGAGCCTGTTTTATTATAAAGAACCTGAACAAATCAAGTGTTAGCCTTGTTTTGGAGGCTGAAATGAACTCTTCAGTGAAACGATAAGATTGAATACGAGATGCCCAGGCGCCGAATATTTGCTATCTACATTAAAATAGCCATGACGGAAGAACTGGAATTTATCCTGAGCCACACTGTCCTTAAGCGCGGGTTCCACAAACCCTTGTAAGATTTCAATGGATTTAGGATTAAGCTGATCCAAGAAGCTAGGTTCCGCTTTCTCTACCGTGGAATCCAGACCTTCGACTTCTGCAGCTTCATCTACTTCTTCAGCAGAAATCAGCGGCTCGTATAAACGGAATTCTGCAGGCACAGCTTGACTAGCTTCTACCCAGTGCAGAGTACCTTTTACCTTGCGGCCTGTAAATCCACTGCCACTCTTTGTTTCCGGATCATACGTACAATGCAGTTCAACAACCTCGCCATTCTCATCTTTAATGACTTCATTACATTTGATGAAATAAGCATGCTTCAGGCGTACTTCATTGCCGGGGAACAAGCGGAAATATTTATTGGGCGGATTCTCCATAAAGTCGTCGCGCTCAACATAAATCTCACGAGAGAACGGAATTTGGCGTACACCCATTTCTTCATTCTCTGTATTATTTTCCGCTTCAAGCCATTCTGTTTGGCCTTCCGGATAATTGGTGATAACAACCTTAAGCGGACGAAGTATAGCCATGGTGCGAGGCACAGTTAACTTAAGGTCTTCCCGGATAAAGTGCTCCAGCATTTGCAGGTCCACTAGCCCCTGACTCTTAGAGATCCCTGCCTCGAACACGAATTTACGAATCGCTTCCGGCGTATATCCTCTACGGCGCAGGCCGGAGATCGTTGGCATCCGCGGATCGTCCCAGCCATCCACATGTTTTTCGTCTACCAGCAGCTTCAGCTTACGTTTACTAGTCATGGTTTGAGCGAGATTCAGACGGCCAAATTCATATTGATGCGGAACAGAAGGCATCTCACATTCCGCTACGACCCAATCATAAAATGGGCGTTGATCTTCAAACTCAAGCGAACAAAGGGAGTGAGTCACTCCTTCAATAGCGTCCTCAAGTGGATGAGCGAATGTATACATCGGATAGATGCACCATTTATCCCCTGTATTATGGTGATGCGCATGAGTAATCCGATAGATGACAGGATCACGCAGATTAATATTTGGTGAAGCCATATCGATCTTGGCACGAAGAACCTTCTCACCATCTTTGAATTCCCCTGCCCGCATACGGCGGAACAGATCCAAATTCTCTTCGATGCTGCGCTCACGATGTGGACTGTTCTGTCCTGGCTCTGTCAGCGTTCCCCGCAATTGGCGAATTTCATCCGCGCTGAGGTCATCTACATAAGCTTTACCTTTAGTAATTAATAATTCGGCACGTTTGTACATTTCCTCAAAATAATCCGATGCAAAACGCAGCTCTTCCCATTCATAACCCAACCACTTTACATCTTCCTGAATGGAGTTCACATATTCCGTATCTTCTTTGGCAGGATTCGTGTCGTCAAATCTTAGGTTAGTCTTGCCACCGAACTCGTCCGCCAGTGTAAAGTTAATCCAAATCGCCTTGGCATGTCCGATATGTAAGTAACCGTTCGGCTCCGGCGGAAAGCGTGTGACAACTTCTTTTACTTTACCCGTACGGAGGTCTTCGGTAATAACATTTTTAATAAAATTGGAGGGGGTAGTACGGTTCTCCACAGCTATCAACCTTTCGTTCTGTAGTGTTACACTACTTCTTGTATAAACATGTTTCCTACTAATATACCCGTTAACTGTAGATTGTTCAATAAAAGGGGGCACATGGCCTGGATCAATTTTTAGCATCTTTAGACCTTTTGACTTCTCTGCTGGCGATAGAGTAGCATGATAATCATAAGAAAAAATCCATAATCATACATAAGGCCTTGTGCCGAAAAGGAGGCAACCGCTTGTTTAATTATGTCATCGACGAAGAGCTTATCTTAAAGCCACTCATGCCTGAGCATGCTAGGCACATATTCGCGTTAGTGGAGCGCTCGCGGGAACGACTTAGGCAATGGCTTCCTTGGGTTGATGCCGTTACGGAACAGGATCACACCCTTAATTTCATTAAAAATGCTATAAAACAAGGCACTGACAATGGCGCCTTCACTGCTGGACTTTGGGTCCGCGGCGAGCTGGCTGGCGTCATTGGGTATCACCAGATTGACTGGCATAACCGTTCCGTAGGGATTGGTTATTGGCTTGGTGATGGCTATGAAGGCAAAGGTTATATGACCAGTGCCTGCCGAGTTCTAGTAGACTACGCCCTGCTGGAAATGGAGCTGCAGCGGGTAGAAATTCGCTGCGCAACCGCCAACGTAACTAGCCGGGCAATTCCTGAACGGCTTGGTTTTGTGCTCGAAGGTGTGATCAGACAGGCAGAAAAGCTGCCCGATGGCTACGTGAATCACGCCGTATATGGTTTATTGCGTAGTGAGTGGCAGCTGCTCGGCTAAGTTACTTAAGCAAAGCAAAGTTAAACAAACACGCAAGCAGAAAAAAACCTGGCTGGCATACGCCCCCAGGTTTATTTTATTGAGCAGACCCAGATTAGATCTCTGGCATACCCAGCTGTTTTCGAAACTTGTTCCGTACTACGGCTGAGAGGGCTTCCAGCTCCACAAGCTCTGCCCAAGCAGCTTCCTCTTGCAGCCCAACCTGCATTAAATGCAATACATGCGCCACGGAAGCATTGCTGTCTCCGTTTTCTTTTTTGACAATTGCATCGCCGGTTGAAATCATTCCTTCACGAAGTACACGCAAGTAAAATCCGCTATACCTTGTATCCAGAACTTGAGCCGGAAGATCTGCGGGTCCATGCTTTTGTGAGATTTTGAAGCAAGGATATCTTGGCTGGCTAACCTGAAGCAGAGTGGTGCCTATTTCATATACATCGCCAATACACACCTCTGTCTCCAGCAGACCTGTGGTGGTGATATTTTCTCCGAAAGCCGAGTACTCCAATTTCTTTCCCAGCTGCTGTTCCCAATAAGAATAATGCTCAATGGGATAGGCGCACACCGCCTTGTCCGGACCTCCATGATGTTTAAGATCTGCCTGACCATCTCCAACAAATCCATTGGTATGAAGCTGAACCGATCCTTCTACAGGCGTTTTATAAATTCCGGTCTCCAAAGGTTTTCCCCGATAATCCACCGTCACCGGCCGACCGACATTAAGCGAGACGATCTCCATATCCATTTCCTCCTGTCAGCATGCAGCTCATAAATATCTCATCCACATAACGGCCGCCAAGATAAAACTCCTCCCGCAGACGTCCCTCTTCCACAAAACCGCATTTCCGGTAAAAAGAAATCGCTGATTCATTACAGGATAATACACGCAGGCGAAGCTTACGAATAGCATGCGCCGCAGCATGTTCCTTAATGGCTTCCATGAGCTGCCGGCCGATGCCTAAACGTTGATAGTTCGGATGAACAGCAATATTAACCTCGCACACATGCCGGTTGCTCTCCATTCTACTAGGGCAGCCAAACCCGACATATCCACATAGCTTGTCATCTTGCAGTGCTACGAGCTGAGAGCCCGGAGGAGCATTCAGCAAGAAATCCTCTTGTGAGCGCCACAACATAGGTCCCGGGCTAGTGTCCTCTGTCCAAATCAGATGGTCCAGATCAATCAGTTCTCGCACGTCTTTAATCTCTGATGGTCTAATAGTTAACCTTGCCTTGTTGATTTGTTTCATAAGATGTACACCCCTTGCCTTGCACCTCTATAGAATTCACAGCAGATGTTGGAATCCACTGTGTATAGTTATCTTACGGACCGCTCTAACGAATGGCCTTTACGATTGACTAAAGAATGGATGACGAAAAATCCTACAGACAGCAGCGCCATCGCACAGGCCAGCCAGGCTGTCGGTGCCAAACCACCGCTATCATACAGTCTGCCCATGAAGTAAGGGCCAATGACTCTCCCGACCGCACCAATCCCTCCGCTTAGTCCCAAATAAAATGGTGCGCTGCGCCCCGCATGATCCGAGATAAAGGATGGCATCGCTGGAGAAATCAGCATTTCTCCCAGTGTAGCAAGCACCATTCCGAGCACTAAGCCAGGATAATTAGGCATCCACAAAAGAAACGCATAGCCACCCAAATAAAACAGGGCACTTGCAGTCATTTGCGCCGTTGAGGTAGACGCGAACCAGCGCTTAATCATTGTTACCAATGGCTGAGCTGCAAAAATCAAAATACCGTTCAGTGTCCAGAGAAAACCATAAGTTTTCTTAGGCCAGCCCTCTGAAATAATGAACGGAGATACCCCTGTATTCCAGATAGAGTTACCGAGAAGCAGGAACAAAGAACCGATCCCCATATAAAGATAAATACGAGTATGCCCCATTAGCTTCCACGTGGATTGTTTCTCTGGTTCATTCTTCTGATGCCCCATTACCTCATGCGCAGGTTCTCCACCGATTTTCTTCAGATATATAAAAAAGAAACCCGCAAATACCGCCGAAGTTACACCATTCATTACAAAGCTTAGCATATAGGAAATATCAGCCAAAAACCCACTTAATGCCGTACCCAGTGCTACACCAATATTATTGGCGACATAAATAACATTAAACAGCTCACCACGCTGCTTCGTGAAACGAAAGCCGATAAATGCCTGAATGGCCGGTAATGATAAGGAATTAAATAATCCTACCAGTCCCATTGCAACCATAAATAACGTCCAGTTGTTACTAGCTGCCGGCAAGGTGAACAGTGCTAAAGCATTCATGGCGAGCGCACCGACAATCAGCCGGTTAACGCCTACCTTATGATAGAGTGAGCCTCCGAGTAGTTGACCCACGATCCCACCAACCGATTGAATAAGAATCACCAGTCCAGCATCTGACATGCTGCGTCCAAGCTCATCAAATACATACATCGTAACGAGCGGCCACATCAGCGCACTACCTGTTGCGTTAATTAGGCTGGCAATTAGAAATATTTTCACTTCTTTTGGATATGCCTGTAAAAACTTCATAAGTAGTGTACATCCCCTGTTATATATGTGTCATTAATTCATCCAGTATCATCCCAAAACAGGGCTATGAGCAAGCATACACATTGACGTTTTATCGTGATAAAGTACGCATGAAATCTAGAGGATAAAACGCACATATCGCATGAAATATCCCGTCTCCCTTGGGGTTCACGTCCGCAGTCCTCCCTAGTTCTAATATCTATTCTTATTTTAAAGCCGTGGCTGTCGTCCGTAAAGCAAACTAAACAAGAAGAAACTGATTCGCTATCCGAAAGACGGGGTAATAGAGCCTAGAAACACTCCCCCTTCAAAATTCGCCGTGATCCGATTTCGTTCCCCCGAGCGCGGATATATCACGGCGGATTTTTTTGTGTCTACATAACAAAAAGCACCCCTAAAACATTAACGCCACCAATAAGGCAGACCTTGAATGTTCTATGGAGTGCTCTATAAGACGAGCTTAAGCGTGTTTTTTGACACTGCTGCCGGACATGCTATCTACGGATTGAATAGCCGTAGGTGCTTTACGCAAGTATGCCATCCAATAGGCAGCTGCGACAAATATTGCTCCACCCGTTAGATTGCCGAGCCAGACGGGAACAAAGTTAGTGAAGTATTGCCCCCATGAATAATAACCTTCAAAAATAGCTGCTGGAATTAGGAACATGTTAGCTACAACGTGCTGGAATCCGATCGCAACAAAGGCCATTGTTGGAAACCAAATACCAAGGATTTTGCCGCTGAAGTTATCTGCTCCGTAGGAGAGCCATACGGCCAGTGCAACGAGCCAGTTACAGCCGATACCCGAAACAAATGCCGGAAAGAATTCTGCATCGATTTTATGACCAGCCATATCCACCAATTTTTCTAAATATACACCCTCTGAAGTTAAACCCACCACATGACCGAAGAAATAAGCTACAAATAATGCCCCTGCCAGATTACTAATCGTAATGAGCAAAAGATTCTTCACAACTTCCCAGAAAGAAATCTTCTTAGCCATAAAAGCGAGCGGCACGGCCATCATATTTCCTGTTAGCAGTTCTCCACCTGCAAGGAGTACCATGATCAGCCCAACGGGGAAGACTGCGGCTCCGATAAAGTTAGCAATGGAACCCCATTCCTGTGGTGCGCCAGCAATGACGCGAATATCTAATAAAAACCCGAGCGCAATAAACGCTCCTCCCAAAAAGCCCAGAATAAGTACGGTACTTAGCGGATTATGAGCTTTTTTTATGCCGTTCTCTACAGTTACTTCGGCAATTTGCTGCGGTTTGCTATAAGCCATGGTTCCTATCCCCTTCATCTATTTACTTCAAATTTGTTCCTTTATGACCATTGTAGCGTGTCGTAAAACACATTAACGTGATAATTATCACTTTGAGAAAACTAAGTGAAAGTTTTCACTGACATGTCAAATTTACTCCGACCTGTGCACAATTAGAAGTTTGCGACTGACCTACTAAGCCAGCATATCTTGTTTCGTTGGATTACATTTGGGCGTACGCAGCAGCTATCGGACTCAGTTGACCCTATATGCAGCTATATCTCACTGGAGCTATACCTAACTGGAGTCATACCTCACTGGAGTCATACCTCACTATAGTCATACTTCACTATCGTCATACTTCACTATCGTCATACTTCACTATCGGCATTCTATCGGACTCGGATGACTCTAATCGTAGCTTTTGAGCATATTTGGCCCACACCCGGACATCGGACCCAGATGCCCCTAATCTTAACTTTCGAGCACATTTGGCTTGCTATTGGACCCCATAGTCGCTATTAGCACGAAAAACACACTAGTTGTACCTCATTCCATGTAATAGCTGCATTGGAGTCCGAAACCACGCTCAAACGGCGATTAATTGCTAAATAGCGGCTTCTGAGTCCGAAAGCTTCTGCGGAGGGCGATGATTCAGCACGATCGGACTCAGATGACCTTATACGTAGCTTTTGAGCACATTTGGCTTGCTATCGGACCCCATAGTCGCTATTAGCACGAAAAACACACTAGTTGTACCTCATTCTATGTAATAGCTGCATTGGAGTCCGAAATCACACTCAAACGGCGATTAATTGCTAAATAGCGCCTTCTGAGTCCGAAAGCTTCTGCGGAGGGATGATGACTCAGCACGATCGGACACAGTTGACCCTAGTCGTAACTTTTGAGCATATTTGGATTGCTACCATCACCGAAGCCATTGGATTGCATCTACCCAAGCAGCTAATCATTCTGCACCTAACAAAAAAAGCAGCAATCCTCCCGTTACAGGAGAATCGCTGCTTTTCTAGCTTTATAAGGTTGTCTTTTCGTCGATAAATCACTCAGAAACAATCGTTTCTTTTTAAACCGTTACAGCCTCTTTGCTTGGTACTGTTGTCGGCAGCGCTTGAAGACCTACTGTATTCAGGAAGTTCCAAGGTTTGTTGTAATGCGGTTGGAAGAAGAAATCGATAAAGGCTAGTTGGTCGATTGTCATTTGATTTTGAATACATACAGACACTGTGTTGATCGATTGCGTCAGATCCATCTTGGACATAATTTGAGCCCCGAGAATACGGCGTGTGGCGCGATCAAACACTACTTTTAACTGAACCTGCTCAAAGGTTGGCATAAATTCCGGACGGTAGTTATCAATAATCATGGCGGTTTCTACGTCCATTCCTTCAGCCTTAGCTCCTTCTTCAGTAAGCCCTGTTGCAGCGATATTGTCTTCATAAATCTTAATGCCCGAAGTCCCTTGTGTACCCATATAAGGAATGGTTTCTGTTACCAAGTTGCGTGCAACTAAGGTTCCCATCCGCACAGCATTGGTTGCCAGTGGGATATAGGCGTGTTTGCCTGTAGGGTTGTAATGAATCGCACAGCTGTCGCCAGCGGCATATACATCCGGGCAGCTAGTCTGCATATAGTTATTGACTACAATGGCACCATTAGGCAGCATATCGACTTGACCTTTTAAGAGTTCAGTATTAGGACGGAAACCAATGCAGAGAATGACCAGATCTGTCTCATGCTCACCTTTGCTTGTAATAACTTTTGTAACCTTACCGTCTTTGCCTGCAAAAGAGCTGACCTTCTCATTCAGTGCCAATTTAATCCCATGATCCTGAAAAGATTGTTCGATCGGTGCAGTAAATTCTTGGTCCAGATATTTACTCAGAATGCGATCTTCACCATCAATTAGCGTAACTTGCTTACCATTCATTTGAAAAGCTTCCACCAGTTCAACGCCGATATATCCAGCACCGACGACGGTTATTTTATTCGCTTGTTTAGCTTTTTCTATAATAGTGTTGGAATGATCATAGTTCTTGGAAAGTAAAATCCCCTCGAGTTCAAACCCTTCAAGCTTCGGCACAATCGGCCATGAACCTGTAGTCATAATCAGCTTATCGTAGGTGTCAGCGAACTCGCGGCCTGTCTCCAGATTGCGAACACGTAATGTTTTGGAATTCGTATCCACTGCAGTTACTTCATGACGCATATTGGTCTTTACGCCAAGCTCTGCAAGCTTTTCTGGTGAAGAATAGAATAGCCCCTCTGGGTCTTTGACCACTCCACCTACATACAAGGCAATTCCACAGGATAAGAAGGAAATATTATCATTACGCTCATATACAGTAATCTCGGCATCCGGGTAAAGCTGAGCAGTATTCACAATTGCGGCGGTTCCGGCATGGGTACATCCAATGACAGCTACTTTCATTATTTCTTCCTCCTTCAAATGGACAATCGGGTTATATATTTGACTTGCATGACCGATCAATGATGGAATCTGATCAACAATGGGTTGGTTGTGATTAATTTCACTTTATAAACTGATTATATTGTGATATTTATCACATTACAAGTCTTTTTTACCTATATCCTCATATTGTTCACAATTTTAAGTTTTTTTCCGCCACTGCTGCCGAATGCGACTCCGTTAGCTTTGCCACGTGGGAGGTACATTATGATCCGCATTTTGCAGGAATTCAAAGGAAACATAAAAAAGGCTTCCCCTCTAATTCAATAAGGAGAAGCCTTTTATAAAAACACTTTACACCAGACCGTGAATCTCGCCGTCCTCGTCCATCCATAGTCCCTCAGCAGCTGGCTTAGCTGGCAGACCTGGCATCGTAACGATATTGCCTGTAATAACTACCGCAAAGCCGGCACCAAGTGAAAGGGTAATATCTCGGACACCAATCGTAAAGCCTTCAGGTGCTCCGAGTAGTCTAGGCTGGTCGGAGAAGGAATAAGGTGTCTTCGCCAAACATACTTGAAGATCATTTAGCCCAAGCCGCTCGATAACCGCCAGACTCCGCTTAGCCGCCGGAGAAAAGTTCACTTCTGCCCCGCGGTAGATCTCACGGACAATTTTGTTAATTTTGGATGAAATGTTGAGATCCTTCTCATACAAAGGAGCAAACTGGCTCGTGCCACTATTGTCCAAGAGCTTGTTCAGCTCAGAAGCCAGCTCCTGTCCACCTGCACTACCTTCCGCCCATACTTTTGAGATCGCAGCCGGCACGTTTAAATTGCGGCAGGCCTCCAGTACATCGTTAATCTCGCCCTCACTGTCCCCTTCAAAATGATTTATGGCAACTAAAACAGGGACTCCAAATTTACCGAGATTCTCTACATGACGTTCTAAATTCACCAATCCCGCGCGCAGCGCCGTCCGATTCTCGGTTAGAAGCTCACCTTTAGGCACACCACCGTTATATTTTAAGGACTTAACAGTTACAACAAGAACAGCAGCAGAAGGAGTCAACCCGGCCTGTTGGCATTTGATATCCATGAATTTCTCTGCACCAAGATCCGCTCCGAAGCCTGCTTCGGTGACCACAACCTCTCCCAGCTTAAGGGCATAACGAGTGCCAATAACACTGCTGCAGCCATGAGCGATATTCGCAAACGGCCCCCCGTGCACAATAACAGGCGTACCTTCCAGAGTCTGTACCAAGTTTGGCTTAACTGCTTCCTTAAGCAGCGCTGTCATCGCTTCAACGGCCCCGATTTGCTCAGCTGTTACCGGTTGTCCCTCTTGGTCGTAACCAATCAGAATACGATTTAAACGCTTCTTGAGATCAATAAGGTTATCGCATAGGCATAACACAGCCATAATCTCAGAAGCTGTTGTAATCTGAAAGCCACTTTCCCGTACCGCTCCATTTCCGTCCCCGAGCCCAGTCACAATACTGCGCAGGCTGCGGTCATTCATATCCATGACACGTTTCCAAACGATACGCTGCGGATCCAGTCCCAGCTCATTGCCTTGGAAGATATGATTGTCAATCATAGCGGACAATAAATTATGCGCAGAAGTTACTGCATGAATGTCACCGGTAAAGTGCAAATTAATCTCATCAGCCGGAACAATCTGCGACTTCCCGCCGCCTGTTGCACCGCCCTTCATCCCTAAGCAAGGCCCAAGCGAGGGCTCACGTAAAGCAGCCACAGTCTTCACACCTGCTGCATTCATTGCCTGCGCCAACCCGATGGTTGTTAAGGTCTTACCCTCTCCAGCAGGGGTCGGATTCACCGCAGTGACCAGAACCAGCTTGCCATCTGGCTTGTTTTTCATATCCTCCCATAAGGAAGGTGAGAGTTTGCTTTTATATTTGCCGTATAGTTCCAGATGCTGCTCGTCGATTCCTGCTTGTGCTGCTACCTCTGTAATTAACTTCATGCTTGTATAAAACCCTCCTGCCGTTATTATCCTGCTGTACTCCGCTTTTTTATGCATGTTCGCACAGTTGCTATATTCTCTTCAAAGGATACATCGTCTTTTTAAAGCGTCAAGTATAATTTATCACAATAAAAATTCAAGGCAATCTCCATTAATCCTTTAAAAAAAAGAAAATCCCCGCGAGCATCGGTCGAAACCGAGTCGAAGGGATACTTGAAAGATCACTCTGCAACTGACCCCATAATGGATCTACAGTAGTGACTCAATATGTTGTTTCATCGTTTCCGGCGATTCTTTGGGCTCCACACGAGCCACTACATTGCCGCTGCGATCAATTAGAAATTTCGTGAAATTCCAGCTAATGTCGCTGCTGTCTCCAGCACCAGGCTGCTGCTCCTTCAAATATTTAAAAAGCGGGCTGGCATCCGGTCCATTAACATCAACTTTGGCGAAGACCGGAAAGGTAACTCCATAATTAATCTGACAGAATTCCTCAGCCTCTTCACTCGTACCTGGCTCCTGGCCCGCAAACTGGTTGCAGGGGAATCCTAATACTGCAAGTCCTTGATCGCTATACTGTTCGTATAGTTTCTGAAGGTCTCCATACTGTGGCGTAAGTCCGCACTTACTAGCCGTATTAGCAATCAGCAGCACCTTACCTTCATACTCCGCAAACGGCACTTCTTTACCCGAAGGTGTAACGCCGGCAAAATTGTAGATCGACATCTTTATTCCCCTTCCTTCCTTGTACTTAGACTACACTACGTATCTTACCCGAACTGTAAGGGAATGCAACTTCTGAGCTTTTTTTATTGCCATAGAAAAAGCAGCCCTACAAATTTCATAGGACTGCTCTCTGCGTCTGTGTTATTTCGATACCGGAATTGCGTCATAATATTCTTCCAACGTAATATCCTTCTCATTGATATAGGCAGCAATGTCCTTACCTACATAACGGATATGCCAAGGCTCGTACTTATATCCGGTAATGTCTTGCTTACCTTCAGGATATCTGATGATAAAACCATATTCTCCTACATGCTTGGCCAACCACTCGGCTTCCTTCGTTCCACCAAAACAGCTCTCGGCGGCACACTTGCCATCACTTCCCGAGACATCAATAGCCAGCCCGGTCTGATGCTCGCTATAGCCAGGGACTGCACTGTAAGTACGGGCTTTTTCTTCCCCATCTCTCTCCACATAACGGTTATACAAAGTCGTCTGGGTTGCCTGTGAGCGGTAGGCAGAAACGCCCGCTAAATAAATTCCGTCTTCCTCTGCACCTGCGAACATCTTCTCCAAGGCTTTAGCGGCTTCGCTGCGCATCATACGCTTTTCGATTTTCTCTTTGAAGGTAAAACGGACATCAGGATAGACAAGATCCGTTGGTTTATAATTATCAGGCAAACCATACTGCTTATTTACCATCACTGTAATACTATCAGGCTCTGCAGATATAGGATCTGGTACACTACCGGCATTATCACCGCCTGATTCAGGCGGACTGGAGGGTTCTGATGGATCTGGTGTATCAGATGGATCAGCTACTGCCGGGTCTGTAATCCCCCCTCCATCACTTTCCCCCGTATCCCCAGGCTCACCTTGAAGATTATCCCCCACATTTATATTTGAACCGTTACTCTCCGAAGCAGAAGGAGACGTGTACTTTCCTATTCCCCAACCGACAGCAATAACGACAATTAACAAGATTATAATTTTAAATTTTTTTGACATCTGTAAGTTCTTCCTCCTCGAAGCCGAACATTCTATTTATCTATTAGACAGGCTTTCCTTCATAAATGTTTCACTAAGAACCTAATTTAAATATAAAAATCAATATGTTCTACGCTATAAAATAAAGGTTACCATAGGTCATTAGCTTCAGCGCTAACTACCCTATGGTAACAAGTTTCATCTATAAAACTCTACTAACTTTATCTGGAAGTACCGCGACCGCCGCTTTTAAAGCCACCGGATCCATTGCTACGGCCACCGCGTGAAGATCCGCCGCCGCCGTTGCGGCCGCCTTTGCCAGCAGCGCCACCCTTGGCACCGGCGTATCCTCCTTTGCTGCCTTTACCACCTTTGCCGCCTCTAGACGGGCCTGCACCGTAGCCGCTGCCTAAGCCGCCACGTGGAGTGCCTCCAGTGTAGGCACCGCCGTCCGCACCTCTAGCTACGTTCTCACTGTAGCCAGTGCTTGGGCCGCCCTTCCGGTTCGCACCGCGCGAACCGGCGCTAGGCGTTGCCGCGTTGCCGCTGGCAGACGCTTCGCCTCGGGAGGCGAAGGCGCCATAGCCGCCGCCTACTCGCACTACGCCGGCAGCCTTGCCGCCGCCCTTAGGAGCAGCAGCGTCATAGCCGCTGCCGCCACGCTTGCCCGCCGCCGCATCGGAACGACCGCGGCGTCCTTCTGCAGGCGCACCCCAGCCGCCTGCT
>NZ_JBBODA010000040.1:0-44498 GCF_038002705.1 Paenibacillus sp. FSL H7-0716 | reverse complement strand
AACCAGCAGCAGAATGTAGGATAGTAAGACTGAGCAGTAACGCTGCAAAAGGAGCTAAAGGACACAGGAGTCGCTAAAATCACTCTAATTTGTGCGCTATCGGACTCCAATGCAGCTATTGGGTGGAAATAGACTGAATATGAGTCCATTTTGGGTAGATAGCGTCTCTGGAGTCCGAAAACACCACTAAATGGCCGAAAATCCACGAATAACGGCGCCTGAGTCCGTAAGGATAAAAGCTGCGGAGTTGGCCATGGATCTACGTAGATTCCGTAGATCCCGCAGATCACCGTAGATCACCCTAGACCCGTAGAACCCGCAAGCTCTGGCAAACTATCGCATCTTAGCTATCTCTCGCTACTCTAGAATACCCTCCAACACAAAAAGAGCAAGATTCCATATCGGAATCTTGCTCTTTTTATAACTTTAAAGGGCAGTCTCAGTATATGAGACGTGCCCTTAGTCCCTAATGCATTAGGTCTCAATCAGCAGCAGAATGATAGAGGATAAGGATAGGCAAACACTAATCAGGCAAAGCACGGCAACGACCTGCTTCTGGTTCAGGCCTGCCCGAAGCAGGCGGTAATGAGCCTGGGTGGCATCGGCTTGATAAATGGACTTGCCTTGGATAAAACGTTTGACTACGACAAAAATGTTGTCGAAGATCGGTACGCCCAGCGCCAGAATCGGAATGAACAGCGACAGGACGGTGGCTTGCTTGAACGCGCCGTCGAGTGCAATTACCGCTAGGATGAAGCCGAGAAAGGTTGCCCCGGCGTCGCCCATAAAGATTTTGGCGGGCGGTTTATTGTAGCGCAGATAAGCAAGCGTAACGCCAATCAGTGAAATAGCCATAATGGCAGATGAGGATTGCCCCTTTGCCAGTGCTACAACAAATAACGTAATCGCCGAAATGGCCGTCAAGGCACCAGCCAGACCGTCCATGCCATCCGAGAAATTAATAACTGTGGTTACACCGAAGATCCAGATAATCGTCAGCAGAAACGATAGAATGACAGGCAAAACGATATAATCGCCTGAGAATGGATTGTAGAATCCGGTAAAGGCGTTGCCAGAAGCATAAACCAGGATCGCTGCGCTAACTTGTACAATTAACTTGGGCAGGGCTGGGAAATCTTTGCCCTTCGTTTTGTACCAATCATCCACCGTGCCTATGGTCAGCAACAGTACGCCACCTACAAATAATGCGACAGTCTCCATGGAGAAATCACGCGCGAACACCAGATAAGTAATAAAAAAACCGAGAAATATGGCGTAGCTGGCCGTTAGCGGAATGGGCTCTCTATGAATTTTACGCTCAACGTCCTGCCGAGGCTTGTCCACAAAATCAAGCCGAAAAGCAAGCTTGCCGAGCGGCGGAATTAGAAAGTAGACGATAAGAAATGACATTAGAAATGATAAAACGTATAAAATGACGCTCACCACCGTTTTCTTTTTAAAATACCACAGATCGATTAAATCTACCTTAAAAAAGTAAAATTTTGTCGTGAGGGGTGTGAAGTTGACTTGCCAGCAACGCTGTAGTACCTTGTTGAGAAAAGCCTTTGGGGGATATTTATGAAATACGATGTTATTTTATTTGATGCCGACGATACGTTGTTTGATTATGGAATGGCAGAAAGTCACGCGTTGTCTAATGCCTTTCTACACTTTGGGATGCCCACAGGTGCAGCAGATTATGCTGCCAGTTATCAAGAGATTAACCACGCATTGTGGAGGGATTTAGAACAAGGAAGGATTTCATCTGCGGCGCTGCGGGTAGAGCGGTTTAACCGGTTGTTTGCTGCACATGCGCTTGAGCTTGATCCTGAAACATTCAGTGAGGCCTATCTACGTTTCTTAGGCGAAGGAACCTTTCTGATGCAGGGAGCGATCGAGCTATGCGGAGAGCTTGCAGATTGCCGCTTGGCGATTATCACGAATGGAATCAAGGATGTGCAAACTTCCAGAATCCAAGGCTCGCTGCTAAGTGATACATTTGAGCAGATCATTATCTCAGAGGAGGCAGGGTGTCAGAAGCCAGAGACAGGGATTTTTGATTACGCTTTTGCCAAATTGGGGATTGAAGATAAGGAAAAAGTATTGATTGTGGGTGACTCCTTAACCTCTGATATTCAAGGCGGAATTAATTATGGAATTGATACCTGCTGGTTTAACCCGCTCGGTAAGATTAATGAGTCCAGCGTTCAGCCAAAATACGAAATCCGAAACCTGTCGGAGCTACTAGATATTGTAGGGAAAGCTACTAACCTTCAATAAAAAAATAAGGTGTGAGCGCATAAGCGCCTCACACCTTTTATTTAGTAACTGAAAGAGGTTTATTGCCGAGTATCCAGCGGCTTCAGATACGCCTCGATTTGCTGGCGTTTCGATTCCAGAAATGGCGGCAGCGCAAGCGATTCACCTAAACTTTCCATAGGCTCATCTGTAGCAAAGCCTGGTCCGTCTGTTGCTAACTCAAAAAGGATGCCGTTAGGCTCGCGGAAATAGAGGGAACGGAAGTAGAAGCGGTCGACAAAACCGGAATTAGGAAGCTGCGCCTGGCGGATGTGTTCAATCCATTGCTTCAATTCGTCTTCATTATCAACGCGGAATGCGATGTGATGTACCCCGCCACGTCCCAAATGCTCTTGCTCCAGATCATTGCGTTCCTCCAGATGAACCTCAGCACCTGAACCTCCTTCACCAGTCTGGAATACGAGCACATCTGGCTGACCGGCAACTGTTGAAGAGTAGGTTCCTATACGGCGGAAGCCAAGCAGCTGCTCTAGCACTACCGCAGTATGTTCTGCGCTTTCTACTGTGAGATGTGCGGGTCCTAAGCCTATAATGCCATATTGGGCAGGTACTGGGCTTTTAGCCCAAGGAGTACCGCCGGCAACACCGGTATCATTTTCGTCGGATACGAGAATGAAACGTTGGCTCTCGTGATCGCGGAAGGATAAAGTCTGGCGTCCACCAAGTACCTGTATCGTCCCATGCTCCACGTTAAGCTCGGTGAAGCGTTGCTCCCAGTAGGTAAGTGCGGCATCGCTTGGCACTCGAAGGGAGAGCGCGGAGATGCTGTTATTTCCCTCACGGTTGCGGCCTGCCATCGGAAGCTCGAAAAAGGTTAATTCGGTTCCGGGATTACCCTTCTCATCTCCATAGAATAAATGGTACACTGAAATATCATCCTGATTTACTGTTTTTTTAATGAGACGCAGTCCAAGTACCTCTGTATAGAACTTAAAGTTCTCTTGTGCTTTGCCTGTAATAGCTGAGACATGGTGAAGTCCTTTTAACGTTAAACTCATGATAGTTACCTCCGTGACAATGCTTTGGGTTTGTGGATTATTTTAATTTATTGTTAATATATCGATAGAATTTCAAGTGAATATTATTAAGTTACTATAATTTTAATAGTAATAAGTAACTTTTGCAAGTGGATATTAATGTTTCATGAAATTTAATTCATACATAAGGAGAGAGTATAGTGCACACAACAACAAGCTTGATGAAACAATTACAGGAGTTAGAGATTGATCCGCGGGGGACCATTCTAGTTCATTCCTCTTTAAAAAGTGTTGGCGAAGTAGAAGGAGGCGCGAACACGGTGCTGGATGCACTCAGTGAATATATGAAGGACGGGCTGCTTGTTTTGCCAACGCATACATGGGCTTATATTAATGCGGATAATCCACGCTTCTCTGTTCAAGATTCACCATCTTGTGTTGGGATATTACCGGAGCTGTTCAGAAAACGTCCGGGCGTTGTTCGCTCTTGGCATCCGACTCATTCTGTAGCGGCTTTGGGTGTTGATGCTGAGGCGTTTACTGCAGGGGATGAACGTTGGGATACGCCATGCGCCCGTGGTTCAGTGTGGGGCAAGCTGCTTGATCGGAAGGCGGAAATAGTACTGCTGGGCGTCGATCTGCGGCGGAATACGTTCATTCACGGTATTGAAGAGTGGGTGGATATTCCGGGCAGAATGACGGATAGTCATGAGGAATTATATACGGTGACGCCGGGTGGCGATGAAATCATGGTGCCTTCTCGCAGACATTGTGGTCTCTCTTGGTCGGAGCATTTTTGGAAAGTGGAACGCGAGCTTGAGGATGGCGGTGCCATGCGTAAGGGGAATTTCGGGGATGCGCTAGTTAGAGTGTGTGGAACAGTAGAAACGACGGATATTTTAAGCCTGATGCTAAAAGAGAATCCTGATCTTTTTTCCGATAATGAGCCGCTGCATGGTGAGTCCAAACCAGATCCGCTTCCAAAGACCAGACGTGAACAACCGTAGGTGGGAGAGGCTAAACCATTTTTTCAGCACGCACAATCTGGAAGCCGCTATCAATGTATGGTATATTAATCTCACTAAAACATAGTAAGGAGATTGGAAATGGAAAAAACATTGGTCTTTGGACACAAAAATCCGGATACGGATACTATTTGTTCCGCAATTGCTTATGCAGCACTCAAAAAAGAATTAGGCAGGGATGCTGAGCCAGTTCGTCTGGGAGACGTTAGTGGTGAAACGCAATTTGCGCTTGATCATTTCGGAGTAGAGGCTCCTCGTCTGGTAGAGAACGTAGCTGGAGAAGCTAATCAGGTTATTCTTGTTGACCATAATGAACGCCAACAAAGTGCGAATGACATTGATCAAGTGCGTGTAGTTGAAGTTATCGACCATCACCGGATCGCTAATTTTGAGACTGCACATCCGTTATACTACCGTGCTGAGCCAGTAGGCTGTACTGCTACTATTCTTAACAAAATGTATAAAGAAAACGGTGTAGCTATCCCTAAAAACATCGCCGGATTGATGTTGTCTGCAATCATTTCTGATTCCTTGCTGTTTAAATCTCCAACCTGCACCGCTGAAGATGTAGCTGCAGCACGTGAATTGGCTGAAATCGCTGGTGTAAATGCAGAAAGCTACGGTCTCGATATGCTGAAGGCTGGTGCTGATCTTAGCGACAAGAGTATCGCTCAACTGATCTCCTTGGATGCTAAGGAATTCAAAATGGGTGAATACAAAGTAGAAATCGCCCAAGTGAACGCGGTTGACGTTAATGATGTACTCTCCAAGCAGGCTGAACTGGAAACTGCACTGACTTCCATTATTGCTGAAAAAGAATTGGATCTGTTCCTGTTCGTAGTTACAGATATTCTAAACAACGATTCGGTGGGGCTGGCTCTGGGCCGTGTTGCAGGTGCAGTAGAACAGGCGTACAACGTGAAGCTTGATGACAATAAGGCCCTTCTTAAAGGTGTAGTATCCCGTAAATCGCAAATCGTACCGGTACTTACAGAGACGATTGCTAAACTGTAAAGCATTTTGACAGTTGTCTATGAGAGTAGATTGGATAAAAAGAGCTCATGCCCCATCAGTAGTTAAGATGGTGACATGAGTTCTTTTTGTTTTACGGCGTATTCTGCTACAATATTTTGGGAGGGGATCCAACTGATTCTCTTCCAAATTGCATGAACTTTGAACCAGCATGAGGAATATGACAAAGGGATAGGGGATATTGGAAATGGAATTGTTTGCAGCATTGGAACGGGACGACTATGAGGAACTATTATTTTGTCAGGATAAGGCGTCGGGATTAAAGGCGATCATCGCGATTCATGACACGACACTGGGACCAGCACTGGGTGGAACACGGATGTGGACCTACGCTACGGAAGAGGAAGCTATTGTTGATGCGCTTCGATTAGCAAAAGGGATGACCTATAAAAATGCAGTATCCGGCCTGAATTTGGGTGGTGGGAAAACAGTAATCATTGGAGATCCCAAGAAGGATAAAAATGAAGCCATGTTCCGTGCTTTCGGAAGATACATACAAGGTTTAAATGGACGGTACATAACTGCTGAAGATGTAGGGACTACGGAAGAGGACATGAACATTATTTATCAAGAGACAGATTATGTTACTGGCACCTCACCTACGTACGGTTCTTCGGGCAATCCGTCACCAGCAACGGCTTACGGTGTTTACCAAGGAATGAAGGCAGCCGCTAAAGCCGCCTTTGGCAGCGATTCACTCGAAGGGAAGACGGTAGCTGTTCAAGGTGTGGGGAACGTGGCCTTTACACTGTGCAAACATCTTCATGAAGAAGGAGCACAGCTTATCGTAACGGACATCCATAAACCAGCCGTTCAACGTGCAGTAGAGGCCTACGGCGCCAAGGCTGTAGATCCAGGCGATATCATCAGTGTAGATTGTGATATTTATGCTCCTTGCGCTCTTGGAGCGACAATTAACGATGAATCCTTACGGGTAATCAAGGCGAAAGTGATTGCAGGAGCTGCTAATAATCAGCTGAAGGATTCCTCGCATGGTGATGCACTTCATGAGATGGGGATTGTATATGCTCCAGATTACGTGATTAATGCAGGTGGTGTCATTAATATTGCGGACGAGCTGAACGGCTATAATAAGGAACGTGCCTTTAAGCAGGTGGCGAAGATTTACGACAATATTACCCGCGTAATGGAAATTTCCCGTTTGAACGGAATACCTACTTATGCCGCTGCGAACCAGCTTGCAGAGGACCGGATAGCGCTATTAAGAAATAGCCGCAGCACCTTTCTGCGTAATGGTCAACATGCACTGAGCAGAAGATCGCTGCGGGGATAAGCTGTAAAAAAACTCGGCAAGCTCCATCCGATTATAACTTCGGAGGGACTGCCGAGTTTTTTTATGTTCTTTTATTTCTACAAGAAACGTTTATTCTCTTTCGAGGACGGTAACGTCGTTTCTGTTTATTCCTAATTACTGAACCTTTTGCGGTTCTGGGTAAGTGACGCCGAAGGTGTCGACCGTCACCTTTTTCATTACTGGTGGCTCATCTGGACGATCAGAACCGTCACGAGGCAAGCTCACAATTCTTTTTACAGCTTCGATACCTTCGGTTACTTTACCAAAAGCGGCATAGCTTCCATCTAGACTAGGGTAAGCTGCATCCATAATAAAGAACTGGGAACCGGCAGAGTCGGGAGCCTGTGATCTTGCCATGGATAGAACACCTTCTGTATGCAGAAGGTTATTGGTGAACCCGTTGCCAGAGAATTCTCCGGCGATACTGTAACCCGGGCCTCCCATACCTGTGCCATCAGGGTCGCCGCCTTGAATCATGAAGTCAGGAATTACTCTATGGAATATAGTGTTATCATAAAATCCTTTTTGAATAAGTGAGATGAAATTGTTTACGGTGTTAGGGGCAACCTCAGGATATAGCTCAGCTTGGATGATATCCCCGTCTTCCATTTCAATGGTTACTAAGGGATGACTTGCCGTAGCTGAAGGAACGCCTTCAGTTGGGGCTGCACCTTCCCCAGGTGCTGATCCGCTGCTTCCATTATTACTGCTTGCATTGTTATTGTTTGGCTTGTTACCGCAACCTGCCGCAATAACCATGACCAGGCATAACATGATCAGAAGAATAGCGGATTTTGTTCGTGTAGACTTCACTAAATAATCTCTCCTTTTTATTGAATAATCTCGTAGGTACTTCCCATAATACCTCCTTTGTCCTATTACATGCAAAGGTCAGTTATGACTTCTGGGATTGGCACATCTTAAAAAGAAGTTTACAATGGTAGGATGTTTCCAAAGAGAACATCGAGAAAGGATGTGCGTAGGATGCTCTTTTCGTGGAAGCGGAATTTGATCGTGCTTTGGATAGGGGTTTTCTTTTGTAGTACAGCTTATTCGATCTCGATTCCCTTCCTTTCCATTTTTTTGAGCGACGAACTCGGGGTTTCAAATCATTTGGAGATTTGGTCAGGGGTTAGTTTTGGAATAACCTTTCTTGCCAGTGCTTTAATTTCTCCCTATTGGGGTTCGCTAGCCGACAAGTATGGTCGGAAACCGATGCTCATTCGCTCGGGTTTTAGTCTGGCAGCTTTATATCTCATTAATTATTTTGTACATGATCCTTATGTTTTTTTGATTGTGCGTGTGCTGCAAGGTCTGCTTGCCGGTTTTGTTCCAGCAGCTATTGCAATGGTAGCCACCAATACCCCTGAGCATAAGACGGGGTACGCTTTAAGTATTATGTCTACAGCCGGAGCTACAGGTAGTATTATTGGGCCATTAATCGGCGGTGTAGTGAGCTATTATACCAGTAACCGGATTGCTTTTTTATTCTCGGCGGGTATTGTACTGATCTCAGCGCTCATTGCGACTTTTTTTGCAAAAGAGGAGAACTTCGACCGTTCCGCTCCAAGGTCACATGTAAGTGATGATATCAGGGAAGCGAGAAGTAACCGAGCTTTTATTACTTTGCTCTCGCTGGCGGGAATCAGTACCTTCTCCGTTATGATTCTGGAGCCGTTAATCCCAATTTATCTACTGGACATGGGGATCTCCAAAAATAGTGCCTCGCTAAGCTCGGGGATAGTATTCTCCGCCGTGGGGATTGCTACGGTACTGATGGCTCCGCAGTGGGGCAGACTCGGCAGCCGAAAAGGCTTTGGGATGATCTTATTTATTGGACTGATCGGGGGCGGCATCGGTAATATTTTGCAGTTTTTTGTTTCGGGCTATGTAGAGTTCGCTATCCTTCGCTTTGCTTACGGCCTGTTCTATGCAGGTGTGCTGCCGTCAGTGAATGCCATGATTGTACAAGTAATTGAGCCGGGATTCCGTGGACGGGCCTTTGGCCTGAATCAGGCGGCATCTCAGCTTGCGACGATGGCTGGACCGATTATCGGCGGCTTATTAGGCGCGGTGATTCCAATTCGCTGGGTGTTTGTAATCAATGGAGTGATGCTGCTCGTAGCAGCGATATTGGTTAAGACCCGCAAGCTGGAAGCACAAATCGCCGCTGCTCGTCCCGCAGAACAGCCAACAACGATGCAGGGTTAACTGCTAACTCAATGAGCATGTCGTTATTTGGAAACAACATAAAGCCGCCTGGCTCATAGCCCGGCGGCTTTATTCATATTAAGCTGCTATTCTCCCTGCGAACCGTTCAAAACGTCTGTTCCCGGCATAACATCCACTGGCGGGGAGGCAGGGTCAATAATGGAATTTGGATATACATCGTCTGCATCTGGAACATCCTCCAGCGGCTGATCTTCTTCTTCCATCTCCAAGAATTCCTCATCTTTAGTATGATCCGTATCATCTAGGGTTAATCCTGCGGTTTCAGCGGCTAGATATGCATCGGATTCCACCAACTCATCTCTTTCGATTACATCCTTAGGTGAGTTTAAACCAATATCTGCTGCCAAGTATTTATCGCCAACCAAGACAGGATCTGCGTCATCATCAACAATATCCTCTTCATCCATATCAGCTTGTATATAACGTTCATATTCAAAGTCAGCTTCAGTTTTATTTGGTGAACTATCCATAGCCGTTCACTCCTTTTTTATGATGAAATTTGAACTTCCTATGTTTATCTTTACCCGTTTGACCATGTTCGAATCGCTGATCCAATAAATGGGTATGTCTATATTGGATTAGTAAAAAATGGGTGAAAGCAAAAGTCGATGAAAAACGTTCTTTTTCGAGAAAATTTACAAGATTAGGCAGGGATAGTGCGAAGCTTGTCGAAATTAAGAAGCATATATGAACGTTTAAACAACTAATGAATTACTGAGGTGCTACGATGAAGTTGCCAAAGCCTAATATAGCGGCTGCTTTTTTATTAATTCTACTGCTGACCGCTATGGTTCCTTTTGGTACGGCGATAGTGAGTGCTAAATCATCAGACTCTACGCTGCCCAATTGGGAGATTAAATTTGAACGTATAGAAGTAGATCATATTGAAGAAGCTGTGGCAGCTCTTGATGAAGAATGGACTCGTGTTATGCCTCATGGGAAAAGCCCAGAGACTCCAAGTGGGGCAACCTCAGCCTGGCTGCGGTTTACTTTACCACAAATTAGTGATAAATCTGCGTTATTCATAGATAAAGTATATGGAAATAATGTTAAGGCTTATTTAAATAACGAATTAATATATGATTCCGGAAAAGATTTTAATTTCAATGGCAGTAAGGTTTTCATTCCTCTGTCCAAAAGTGTTGGAGGACAACAGCTATATTTATGGACCCATGGTGGCAGCAAAGACTTAGGGATCCACGGCGAAATAAGAGTAGGCCAATACGATGAGCTGTTATCTGTTTATGTAAAGCAGGGCTTAATGGATCTGATCATTGGAACGACGCTTATTTTTATTGCGATTGTACTGCTGATCTGCTCGCTATTCATGAGAAAAGGCTATTTTTCAGGCGGATTTCTATTGGTGTTGATTATTTTATCCATTGGCATCTTAGTGGTAACGTATTCATCGTTCCTGCCGACAATCCTCGGCGATTATGGAGAGATCGTACTTGTTTTCTTTGATGTAGCTTTATATACGCTTTTGCCAGCCTTTACATTTTATTTCGAGAAAATATTTGGTCCAGGGAAAAAGAGAATCGTTACACGATTCCGTAAGTTCCAAATTGTCTATTCTGTATTTTGTTTTTCCCTAATGGTTATTAATATTCTTCTATCCTATCAGTTGGATGACTTTTATAGATTGATGACTACGAGTGTGCTAGGTATCCTTATGATTGTGCAAATTATACTTTTGATCAGCTTAGCGTTTATACACGCGAACCGTGGCAATGTAGATGCTGTTATTTTTACTTCAGGGTTCTCAATATTTGCTTTCATGTCTCTTAGTGAACTGATCATGTTCTATGCATCGGGGCAATCCTATCAATTATATTGGTGGAAATGGGGAATGGTGATTTTCGTAATTGCCTTAATCGTCATTCTGGGAAGAAGGTTTACTCGAAACCATGAACAGCTTATTGAATATTCCCATCAGCTTGAGAAGTTCAATAATGATTTGCAGCGCTCGGAGAAGATGGAGATTATTAGTGAGCTGGCAGCTTCGGTTGCCCATGAAGTACGGAATCCATTGCAGGTTACCCGGGGGTTTCTGCAGATTCTTGGGGAGCGTTCAGATCAAAAGGAGCGGGAATATCTGCAAATGGCAGTGACAGAACTGGATCGAGCTACGCTCATTATTACAGACTTCCTAACCTTCGCTAAACCAGGACTTGAAACCGTAGAGCAGCTTGATGTGTCCGAAGAGTTGAGGCATGTGACGGGTATTCTTTCTCCGTTAGCGAATCTGCAAGGGGGCGTCATTGAACTTAATCTGCAGCCAGGACTTTACGTTACTGGATCATCTGCCAAGTTCAAGCAAGCGTTTATCAACATACTCAAAAATAGTATTGAAGCTTTAAAGGACAATGGGCTGATTAAAGTCACAGCCTGGAAGTCTGGAAAACATATAATAATCAGTGTTCATGATAATGGGGAAGGGATGAACCGGAATGAGCTGGCTCGGTTAGGGGAACCTTATTACTCCAATAAGACCAAAGGAACGGGGCTTGGACTGATGGTAACCTTTCGGATTATTGAGGCGATGGAGGGATGTACTGAGTTTCGCAGTGAGAAAGGGGAAGGGACTGAAATTATAGTAAAAATACCAGAACTTAGAAGAATTTAGAAGTAATTTATGATAATTCCGTTTTTTAGAAGGAAAGAGTGAGGGGCTGAGCGAAGTAGTACAGACAGAATATTGTTTCTGATACTTACTTCTGAGGTGCATATATGCGCTTGATGATTAAAGTCCTACATATAGCAATAGCCCTTACTCTCCTTCTGATAGGATATAGTTCAATTGTTGTATCAGCAGCGACCCCATATCCATCCCAAGAAATTACCAGTTGGCAGATGAGATGGGGCGATGGAACCGAAAACAGCGGCGTAGTGGTTCCTCAGAATAATGACCAGCAGTATTGGATAAATGTGAATGCTACGAAGGAAATCCCACATCTGCCATCAGGCGTATCCACTTCTTGGACTCGTATTTCCATACCTAACTTTAGTTATATCTCCCCTTCAATCTACATTGATACTTTATATGCTCTTCATGTGAAGGTGTATGTGAACGACCGTTTAATCTTCGAGGAAGATCGTAATTATATTAAGGATAACTATTCTTTGTTGTTGCCTTTGAGTCAAAGCGATAGTGGGAAAACATTATACATTTGGACTGAAACGCTGCAGGATAGAATCGGAATTAAAAATGAAGTAGTGATCGGTGAACACAACCTGTTAATCAATGATTATATTAAAAATGGACTCAGCGATGTGATTTTGGGCTGTGCTTTTTTTCTTGTGGCTATCGTCCTATTTATAAGCTCTCTCTACATTAATAGGGACTATTTTTCCAGTGTGGCTTCACTAGCCGTTGTAATAGGTTCAACCGGAATTCTCTCGATAACCTATTCTCCTTTTATTTATACCTTTTACAGCAATTTGGGCGCGATTAGTAATGTGTTTCTTGATTTGGCTTTATTCTCACTTTTACCAGCGCTTACTCTTTTATTTGAAAAAATATTTGGCAGTGGAAAATATGCGATCGTCCGTCGTTTTCGTCAATTTCAAGTCATTTACTCCTCATTTTGTTTGCTATGTCTTTTGATCAATTTTCTATCGAATAATAGCTATATTGAGTTTTATTATTTTGTATCCACCACTATTATCGGGTTCATTCTTATCCTTCAGTTCATCTTGCTGATCGTATGTGTGATTATATTTTCGCTTAAAGGGAATAGGGACGCTATCATTTTTGCCATTGGCTTTGGAACGGCTGCATTTACTGTAGTGTCAGAGTTACTGTGGTATTACATTCATAAGGGGAACTATGATTTATTCTTGTGGAAGTGGGGCATTGTTGCCTTCATAATCTCCTTAATCGTAATTCTGGAGCGAAGACTAGCCTATAGCCATCAACAGGTTGTTAACTATTCTAAAGAATTAGAGCGTTTTAACAACGAATTGCAGCGTTCGGAAAAAATGGAGATTATTAGCGAGCTTGCTGCATCTGTTGCTCATGAAGTGCGGAATCCACTCCAGGTAACTCGGGGTTTCCTTCAGCTGCTTAGCGAGAAATCCGTTGGTGAAGAGGAAATATTTATGTCGATGGCCCTTAGTGAGCTGGATCGTGCTTCCGGGATCATTACGGATTTCTTAACCTTCGCAAAACCGGAATTTGAGACGATTTCCAGTCTGAATTTGTATAATGAATTTAAGCATATTGAGAGTATTATGCAGCCGCTTTGTCATTTAAATGGAGGGAAAATGATTCTCGATGTATCGGGCGAATTATGGGTGAAGGGGAATTCCTCGAAGTTTAAGCAAGCCTTCATCAACATTATCAAAAATAGCATTGAATCTTTCCGTGAAGAAGGATTTATCTATATGTCGGTGTATGCGGAGGAGGAGAACGTAATTATTCATATCAAAGACAACGGGGAAGGGATGGACGCGGATGTCCTGCACCGATTGGGAGAGCCTTATTTCACTAAAAAGAATAAAGGGACAGGTCTTGGATTAATGGTCACTTTCCGCATCATCGAAGCTATGCAAGGTAAAGTGAAATTCACAAGCAAAAAAGGAGTGGGAACCGAATCCATCACCATACTGCCATTGGCAGAAGCTCCGGATGATTCTCACTCCTTAGGGGGTTAATCTTGTTGTCTTACCACGAACCGCGTGGTGCTGCGGTTGCCTTCAATACATCGGATGTAGGACTTGGTGGAATTACAAGATAGAATTCGTTGGAGCCTTCTTCAACGGCTTTCAAGGTAACGCTGTCGGGAATGATTACGCCTAATGCTTCTTGGAGAGCCGCTTTTGGGTCTGAGAGTAGTCTTTTCTTGAAACTTGGATCTTCCCATGCCTTTTGAATGACTTGATTTCTAAGAATTGCTTCTGACATAATAATCACCCTTCCCAAATTGTATATATTTACCTTTAATAATATAACATAGCAAAACTACTAATACTATTCTTTTTATTACAAAATAATAGAATTAATGTACATTTTTTGACAACCAATGATATAATCCTCCGTTTAGCAAGAGCTGCTTGTCCGCTTCGATGGAATCAGAGATCTGCTGTAAGTTACTTACTAGCATGGAATGGAACGCGATAAGATGAGGGACATTAAGGTCGGAAGCTGTAACTTTGTTATGTGTGTCGTGTGCTAATTCCGTATAGGTATGTAGACCATTTGCAGTGAATAGATAAAATTCGACCTCTTGTGAAGTTAGTTTAGCTGCACTGCTGTTTGGCAGATGTTTGCGAGTTAGGGAGAGAAGACAATTATAGTTGCCCGCGGATAAATCTTCTTTCCAGTCCTCATAGTCATCCAGCATTTGCAGTGTAAGCAAAACCGAATGGATAAGTTCTTCAGCTTGCGGCACTAAATCACTCTTTCCAGACATCAGAAGGGCAGCGGTGCTGGATAGCTTGAGCGGACTGGCTTTATAGGAAATTTTGACCCGATCATTAAGAAAATAGTCACTGGTATTTTCGTTGCTAACACTATCTGCCCACTCCATGATATAACGATTAAATAAGATCCAGAAAGCAGATGGCTCCGGAAATAGTATCCGGTAGATATTTAAAAATTCGACATAAAGCAAATTCGCCAAGGGCAATTTTTCGTATGCGGAGGATTCTTGGCTGTCCATCAGGTCATCCTGTATGAAGAAATACAACATAAAAAAGACGTTGCCCATCGACATCTGGCGAGTAACCTCGGCAGAGATTCCGCATCCCTTCTGCAGCCAAAAGGGTAAAAGATAACATATGTAGTTTTTGTGGCTTTCAGCGTTAAATACGTTAAAATGCTCAAGATAGGACATGCCTTGTTGATTTAGAGGTTCTGGAAATTCGGAAATAATCCGTCTGCTTTCTTGGAATACCAAGCGCAGTTCATCTTCGTAGTCATTTAGCCAATCCATAACAATCCTCCTATAAAATTTTTACGAAAATGGTTCTTTTGCCCTGATTATAGCTTTCTCTTTATTCCATTACAACTAAAATTTAGGAGGTATTAGCAAATATGGAATGGTATACTTTCGGCCAAATGCTTATGGCTATTCGAATGGGCCAAAAGGCGGAAACACCGGATGGCCGCATGGTTATGCGTACCTCCACAGGACTTTTTTGGATAAACGGAATCCTGCAGGGAAAAGTGGTAGAAATTAAAGACTATCTGTTCTCTGACCTATGGCGAATCTATGAGGATGAGGAAAGCCAGCAGGAGGGAATTGGCAGGGAACAACACGAGCAACGTGAGCGGGAGATGCTTGAGAATCAATATGAAGAGCTGCGTTGGGCGAACCGAAAACGTTAGTTCAACGTTCGATTACCCAACAGCAGCTATATAGTGAATATTAATAAGAGGGATTAGGAACTTACGGATGCGGAGAGCTCTGATTTTAATGCTTCATATTGACCCCGCAGGCGTTGAAGTTTCGAGATACTTTGCTCCAAGCCGCCGAGCCGGTTGCGTTCCGTCCACAAGAGACGATATTGGTGAAGGAGTATATCAAGATCATTGATTTGCTTCGTAATCAGCGCAGGATCAAGCGAATCTGGTGCTGATGTCAACTTTAGCTTGATTCTGCCCAACTGCACAGCATGCTTCACAAAATGGATGCCATTACTCAGTTCTTTCAGCACAAGAGCAGCATCCTCGCATTGAAGATCTAGCCCCGATAGCCGCGCCTCAATGGAGAGCAGATATTCTTCGAGATGATTGAAGTGTTCCTCAGTAAGCTTCTCTATGATTAGGAAATTGTCCAGATGGGTACGCAGCAGCAGGGACATTTCTGCATCATTTGAACGGTTGATACTGGATTCAAGCTGATAGTAATTGCCGAGATCCAAGAGCAGCTGGCCAATTCCCTCAGAACGATCTGCAAAAATAAATCTATTTAAATACTGTGCAGTATCTGCTTCCAGATTATGATCTACACTCCAGGATAGGGCTGCGCCGTAGGCGAAGCCGGCATAGCTGACCGGCAGATGCTGCCAGTGTCCAAAATCTCCCCAATCCGTAATGAGATAACCGATAGCACCGTTGTTTTTGCCATGAATAGCTGCACTGCGCAGATTGGCTAACATATTGTCCGTGCGTCCTGTAATGGAGTTCCATGAGCTGGTGCCTGGGCAGACATAAAAAGGAATACCAGCTTCACGGAATTTGAGCGTATCGGACTCGAAGGGATGCTCCGCGCTATAACCCCATTCCATAGCAATAATATCCTTAGGAAGCTGAGGAATCAGTTCGGGATGCTGGATAATGATATCGCCCCAGAATTGCATCGTTTTGCCACGTTTTGTAACCAACTCATAAATCTTTTGCAGGAATGATAAATAGAGTTGACCTTTGCCTTGAGTTTCTGCCAGAGCTTTATTTTTACCAAGACCGAGTTCATAGGTCTCATCGCAGCCTACATTAAACTGATTGGAGCTAAAGTAGGGCAGCAGATCGTCAAACATTTTGTCTAGCAGAGGTAGTACAGCAGGATCTTCGGTATCAAAAGTACCAGGATGCATAAATAAGCCTTCTGGATAAACGTCCTGTGCATACAAATTCTTCGGAAGCATAAAGCCTTCGGGAATTTCAGCTAAAGCGTTGAATTCTGGACGAGAAAGCCAGCCCTCCATATGCCCAAAGCTGTTCTGATTGGGAACAAGCTCTATATAACGTGCTTTGCAATAGGCATCCAGAAGCAGGATTTCCTCTCCGGTAATTGGGGTTTCAAGCTCCCAGACTTGAGGGAAGGATTCATAAGCGAAGGGAGCACCTTCTATATATAGCTGAAGTTCATTCATCTTCAAATCAGCCATAAGGTCAATGATCCGGTACAAGGTTTCTTGCTTCGGAATTTTATTGCGGCTGATATCTATGAGCAGGCCTCTGGCTCCAAAATCTGGTTCATCGCGAATATGCAGCTGAGGTATAGATTTGCCACTTTGTTCTATGATTTGTTTCAGGGTTGCTGCTGCGTAGAAGGCACCTACAGGAGAGCTATAGGAGACAACGATACCCTTCTGATCGACAACAATCTCATATGCCTGTGCAGACAATAATGGCACATAGTTAAAGTTACAGACAGATACAACGGTTGGACGTAAGCCAATGGATAAAGTCAGCTGCAGATTCAATGCTTGTGCAATCACTTCCTGTAGTTTTCGTGCAGCTGGCATGGCAGATTGTTCTTCCATATTAGGAAGCACGATGCTTCCGCTTGTTGGGAAATGGAAGGAGTCTTGTGACAATGTGATTTCACGCGGATTAGGGAAAAGCAGTAGTGCAGAATGATTAAGCATAGCGTGGACACCTCTTATTCATGTAGAATATGATCATCTTCACAATAACCTTATCACTACTAAACAAGGGGAGGAATGCCTATAATGTCCAAGCACATGGATTATATGATCAGTCCATATCCAATAAGAATTATTGATCCGAAGGTTGAATCCTCCAAGCTGAAGCTCAAGAATATAAGGGTGGGACAGGCAGGTCATCTGCCAGGAAGAACGTTATTCCGTTCAGGTGTAGTTTTTGAGCACTGGGCCATTGTTTACATAGTGTCAGGTAGTGGCTCCTACATGGAGATTGGGGGAAAAGAGCAGCAGGTGCGTGAAGGCAGCTTATACTTTTTTCGCCCAGGTTACAGTTATAACTTTGGTCCACCACCGGGAGGCAGCTGGGATGAGTATTATATTAACTTTAATGGCACGCGTGTATCCGAATGGCTGGAATCGGGCCTCATAGCCGGGGGAAATGTTTTTCAAGCCCAATCTATAGTAGGTCTTACTACCTTATTTGAAGAAGTGCTGGAACGGATGGAGAGCGGAGAACCTGTAGATGCGGATCGGGCAGCATTATTGCTCGAAAGAATGCTGCTGGAGTGTTCTTTTATAATAGAAGAAAAAAGTTGGAATTCTCAGGCTGATTATATGCGCCAGATTCGGGAAGACCTGAACTTATGCATTTATGGTGAAATGGACCTAGAACAAATAGCGGCAAAACATCATGTTTCGATGTCTACACTTCGTCGTCTTGTTCGGCGCAGCAGTGGATACCCGCTTCATGAATATATTCACCGTCTAAAAATGGCGGAAGCCAAAAAGTTGCTTTTCAACACGTCATTACAAATCAAGGAAATTTCTAGTATGCTTCATTATAATGATCCGTTCTATTTTTCTCGTTTATTTAAAAAATATATGGGGATCGCACCCCAGCTTTGCCGGAATAACATTTAAATCGACATCATCCTACTAGAGTCCCAACGGCAATTGTTATAATTTGTATAATTGTTGTCGTTTTATAAGATATGTTGAAAATTATGGATTAATATTACATAAATACGTTAGTTCTTATTAACTATAGTGGATAAAATTCCAAATTTTAGTGATAAAACCTACTGAAAAAATAATAAATTTTTTGTAACTATTTTTCAAATGGAAGCGCAAACATGGGAAATGTCAACTTGTTATTGTGATTTTTCTCATGTATGATGCTTTTATCGAGCACAGTACAATCTCGCATTTTCCAAAAAACTGGAGAATAGGGTGGTGGGATGAAAATCAAACCAACTGCAGAAGACAAACTGATTGCGTATTACAGGTATTTTTCATTGTCCCTCACATCACTCATGTATCTTCTAGATCAGACGGGACCTTCCATAATTTATAAATCACTTATTATTGCTATACTTGTTATGTTTGCACAAACGTTCTCATTTTGTTATCGAAGGCTACGCAGCAGGCCGAAGACTCTCGTCCTGGCTGTTAGTATAGAGATGGTGGGAATTATCGCATTAACCTTGTTTACGGGTGGGTACGAAAGCTCTTTTAGGCTTTATGTGCTAAATCCTGTATTGATTGCTGCAGGCTCGTTGTCCATTTATTTTGGATGGTCGTTGCTCTTAAGCTATATCAGTATTTTTGCGGTGCTCTGTTATTTTTTTATCAATTCTGCGAACAGAAATTTTCTAGAAATTGTATTTATAAATGGGAATCTGTTTCTAACACTGGTACTTACGGTTATAATAATGCAGATCGTTAATCGGATGAAGCGGCAACGTGAAGAATCGAATGCCCGCACGAAAGAGACGATGGAGCATATCAAATCCCTGTACCATATCGTGGAAACCTCAAGCCAACATGATTTCATGAATATCGGTCAAGTGATCACCGATTATGTTGTTAAGCTAACGAAGCTGGATAAGGCTTTGTTTTGGTTCGCCAAGAAAAGCGGAGAACCAGCTCCGCAGAGCAGGCAGACCGGCTGGCAGCAGGAAGAGGAACAGTTCCTATTCTCAGAACTGGGAAAACATGAGCATGAATGGAGATTGCAGCGAGAGCCTATTTTTAGAAATCTGCCGGGATTAGGAGATTTCCTGCTGATGCCTGTACGGATGAGCACCCGTTTTGTAGGGATGATTGGACTCAAGCTGGAGTCTACAGAGGGGCTGGAAGGCCGCAGATGGTATATTCAACAATTGATATTCTTATCTGAGCTAAGTGCGAATATTCTTGAAAGACATGAGCTTGGTGTGATCGAGAACCGGTTGATCATCACGAACGAACAGAACCGGATTGCGGATGAAATGCACGACAGTGTATCACAGAGCCTTTTTGGTATTGTGTATGCGACGCATTCGCTGAAGGAATCGTGGAAGAGAATGTCAGATCATGAGCTAGAAGAACAAATTGAGCTTATTCATGATTCTGCTACAAAGGTTGCTAAAGAACTGCGGATCACGATCTACAGTCTTAGCTCCAAGAAGAGTGGCGGGCCTACTTGGTTGGGCATGGTAAGATCACATTTGAAGAGCTTATCCAGGTTAAATGATGTTGATATTGATTTAAAAATAACGGGCGATGATTTCAGTCTCCCTTATCCTTATCACAAAGCGCTTTTTCGGATTATCTCCGAAGCCACTGGTAATGCCATCAGACATGGTGCTGCCAGTCGAGTGGATGTAGAATTGTCTCTGAAGCCGACTTGGATTCGATTATTGATTTGTGATAATGGTGTTGGTTTTGATACTGATTTGTTATGGATTGAATCTGAAGATAGTGTAAGCGGACTTGGCATGAAGAATATGCAATATTTGACCCAGTCGCTCGGCGGCGACTTTCAGTTGTCCAGTAATGAGAGCACAGGAACAAGAATTATGATTTCGATTCCTGTCGGTGTAGCTGAATTAAAGAATGCATAAACTTTAGGCGGGAGGTCGTTTCTGTGAAAATCGTCATTGTAGATGATCATCCTTTAGTTAGAAGAGGACTGGCATCTGTCATTTCAATGCAGCCGAATGTGCAGTTTGCAGGTGAGGCAACGAATGGCCAAGAAGCGCTTCTTGTGATTGAGGAGACGCAGCCTGATCTCGTATTGATTGATCTAAAGCTAGCAGATGAATCGGGATTGGATGTCATTAAGACAGCACGTGCTCGTGGTATCGTTAGTAAGTTCATTTTGTTGACCTCATCTGCGAGCAGAGAGGATTTCCTGAAGGCTGAAGAAGTACTAGTAGATGGATATGTACTGAAAGAGGCGTTGCCTGAAGAGTTACTGTTTGCTATCCAATTGGTGCATAAGGGAAGAAAGTATTACGATCCTGGTCTGATGGAAGATAAAATGCGCATGAGTGGAAGCAGCCCAACGGATGAATTGACACCCAAAGAAAAGGAAGTCCTGATCGAGCTGGGGCAGGGCGCATGCAACAGAGAAATTGCTTCACGTCTTTTCATTAGCGAATTTACGGTGAAAAAGCATGTCAGTCAGATTTTAGCTAAATTACAGGTGGCTGATCGTACACAGGCAGCGCTTTATGCAAATGCTGTCGGATTAACCAAATATGAAATGTCATACGAGTGAAAATTGAAATAATTCGTAAGCATTGTACATGAACACGGACAGGTTGTCCGTGTTTTTTTGTGCGTTAAAACTTAAATCAGCCCTATATATGGCACTAAAGTATACCTAATCCCCCTCTTAAGAGGTATAACGTCTTACTCCAAAGTGAAGAGGAAAGTGATGGTATGAGCCATGTGGCGAATGGTGTGGATTGATAGAATTAAAGCAACAACTGAAACTTTCATGAATGCTTTCAGAATGTAATTTTAGCGGAAGGAGGGTTACTGTGGAAAAGACGATTCTGGATTACATTAACCTGATTAAAAAAAGGTTTTGGCTCATCATGGTGTTCGTTTTGATCTCCTGTGCTACGACTTACTATGTTAGCAAAAACTTCGTTGAACCCGTCTATTCCGCTTCCGGACAGCTGCTTGTCAACAACATTGCCAAAGCTCCCGAGAGCAACAATCTTAACGATTTGAGCTTTAGCCTGAATTTAATTGAGAGTTACAAGGAAATTATGAAATCACCAACCATCATGAAAAGCGTAATAGAAAATCACCCGGAGTTTGGTCTCACGGCCGATGAACTAAGTCAGAAGCTTGAGATTAAAACTTCAGAGAAAAGTCAGGTGATCAACCTCAATGTTCAGGATGAAAGCTACACCAAAGCTGCCGGGATCGTAAATGCGGTATCGCAGACATTCATTCGTGAATTGCCATCGCTGATGAGGGTAGACAATGTTACCTTGCTGACACCGGCCGATCCGACTGATGTTCCAGGGCCCTCGAACGGCGGGTTTGCGATGAATCTCATCATCAGCTTTGTTGTATCACTTATGGCTGCCCTAGGAATTATTTTGCTGATGGAAACACTTAACGGCACATTAAGGTCTGAAAAGGAAGCGGAATATGACCTTGGTCTACCGGTAATTGCTTCGATCGCAACTATTCGCAAACGTGACTTGGGTAAGGCGGCAGGCGACACCAGAGTGAAGGAGGGTGCTTATGTTGCGGCTAAATAAGAGTCTGGTTACAGACGTTAATCCGTCCTCGCATATCTCCGAATCGTTCCGATCACTGCGCACATATATACGTCAGCTTGGACTAGCGCAGGGCGGCGGAGGAAAAGTGCTGCTCTTTACGTCAGCAGAAGCTGGAGCAGGCAAGACGACAATCTTGTCGAATCTCGCGGTTTCTTTCGTCCAGGATGGCAAGAAGGTAGCGGTGGTTGACTGCAATCTGAGACATCCCGGTCTTCATACCGTGTTTGAAGTAGAGGGGAGTGACGGGCTTGCGGCTTATTTAAGTGGGCAAGAGGAAGCAGATAACATCGCTGTCCTCGGAAACTTAGCCAATCTTTCAGTCATCCCGGCAGGAAAAACTCATGTTAGTCCGCCGGATTTGCTGGGGAACCCCAAAATGACCGCTTTGCTTGAGGAACTAAAAGAAAACTACGATCTGATCCTGTTGGATTCTCCTTCGGCAGTCGATTTCAGTGATGCTCGTATATTGGCACCTCAAGCGGACGGCGTGATCCTGGTGGCCAGATACGGAAAGTCCAAACGGGAATCGATTCGCAAAGCGAAGACGCTGCTTGAACAGACCGGCTCTAATCTAATCGGAATTGCCATGAACCAGGCGAAGTAATTGTTTATGCTTTCGAAGTAAGTTTTGCTTGAAGTCAAATTATTGAAGCTAATGCTCACAAAACTTAAGTTTATGCTTTCGAAGTGAGTTTTGTACGAAGTCAAATCATTGAAGCTAATGCTCACAAAACTTTTAGGAGGTAAAGTGCGATGAAAAAGGTAAAAAAAGTAATCATACCCGCGGCAGGACTAGGTACGCGCTTTCTTCCCGCAACGAAAGCCATGCCTAAAGAAATGCTTCCGATTATCAATAAACCAACCATTCAATACATTGTTGAGGAAGCTATTGCTTCCGGTATTGAAGATATCATCATTGTTACTGGTAAAGGTAAAAGAGCCATTGAGGATCATTTTGACAATGCGTTTGAGCTGGAGTCTAGGCTTCTGGAAGATGGAAAGCTGGATCTGCTTAAAGAGGTTCAGCGTTCAGCCAAGGTTGAAATTCACTATATCCGCCAGAAAGAACCGAAGGGTCTGGGGCATGCCGTTTGGTGTGCAAGACGGTTTATCGGAGATGAGCCATTCGGTGTCATGTTAGGTGATGATATCGTCACAGGAGCCGTACCTTGCCTTAAGCAGCTGATTGATCAATATGAAGAAACACAAAACTCGGTTATCGGAGTTCAAGAGATTCCTGATGAATTCACGAATCGTTACGGTATTATTGAACCGGATTTGCAGGACGGTAAATTGTATCGGGTTAACAATTTTGTAGAGAAGCCGCCACTAGGTACGGCACCTTCCAATCTTGCGATCATGGGCCGGTATGTGTTTACTCCGAAGATCTTTAAGTATCTCGATTTGATGGAAGAAGGCGCTGGCGGAGAGATCCAGTTGACAGATGCCATTCAGAAGCTGAATCAGAGCGAACGGGTATATGCCTATAATTTTGACGGAACAAGATATGATGTCGGCGAGCGGCTTGGATATATTTTGACAACACTTGAATTTGCACTGCAAAGCGAAGATTTGCGCTATCCGGTGATGGATGCAATGGCGGAATGGCTGAATAAAATGGGACAAACCAGCTTGAGTAGTTAAGTTGAGTTCGCAAAATTTTAGATGAGGAGGATGAGCATGCAAAAACTGCCGGAAGACTACGAGGCGGTCCTGCCGAAACTTTACATGCTGCATACCGATGAGAGAAGGAAAGAAGCAGAGTCCTATTTGATAATGAAACGGATAATCGATATCTTTTTTTCCGCTCTTGGTCTTCTCGTGTTAATGCCATTATTTGTTGTCGTGGCGATTCTGATCAAGCTGGAGGATCCGAAAGGAAAGGTGTTCTTTCGGCAAAACCGGGTTGGGAAGAATGAAAAGCAATTCCCAATGTATAAGTTCAGATCCATGGTCAGTAACGCTGAGGAGTTAAAAGAAAACCTGATGGCCTATAACGAAGTGAGCGGTGCCATGTTCAAGATTAAGAACGATCCGCGGATCACACAAATAGGGAGATTCCTGCGTAAGACGAGCATCGATGAGCTACCTCAGCTGTGGAATGTGCTGATAGGTCAAATGAGTCTGGTCGGTCCTCGTCCTCCGCTGCCAGAAGAGGTAGCTCAGTATACGGAATATGACAAACAGCGTTTGACGGTTACACCAGGCTGTACCGGATATTGGCAAGTAAATGCTCGAAACAGTGTCGGCTTCGACGAAATGGTACAGCTGGACTTAACCTACATCCATATTCGGAGCACCATGCTGGATCTAAAAATCATTGCTAAAACCGGACTGATGTTACTCGGTTCAAAAGATGCTTATTAATAATGTGGAAATTAGGTGAATGCCGATGCGTGAATACGGAGACGTTCCTAAGCTTTCCATTATCATCTGTACCTACAACAGAGCACCTTTATTGATCAAGACGCTTCAGTCACTTTTAAAGCTGGATCACTTAGAGCAGGCGGAGATCATTGTTGTGGATAACTGTTCCAAGGATGATACTGAAGCTTGCGTCAAAAAGTTTATAGGAAAGCATGGAGCTGATGTGGATATCCGCTACATGATGGAGCCGATGCAGGGGCTTTCAGCGGCTAGAAATACAGGAATTCTGGCTTCCAAATCGCCGCTGATTGCCTTTCTCGATGATGATGCGATACCTTGCCAGCGTTGGATAACAACGATTGTCAGTACTTTCGAGAGTAAACCGGAGGTCATGGCTATGGGAGGCAAAATCGCTCCGATATTTGAAAGCAAACGTCCGGACTGGTTGATTAAACCCTTTGAGCTTCCGTACACGATTGTTGATTTAGGTAGCCGGATTAAGGAATATCCCAAGCAACTTCATCCTTGTGGGGCCAATATGGCGATGCGGAAGCTCGTATTCGACATCAGTCTTTTTCCCCTAGATCTCGGAAGAAAGGGTGATTCTCTGCTCTCCGGTGAAGAGACCTGGTTATTCGGACAGATTCAAAAAGAAGGGCATTCCATCCTCTACCATCCGGAAATGGCGGTTGACCATTTCGTTCCGGCGGCCCGTTTGACGGAAGACTGGATTATGAGGCGCTATTATAGCCAAGGTATCTCTAACGCTATGAAAAGCGAAGGACTAAAAGGCAAGCTGCTTCTAGTGGGAAAGACAGCCGCTAAGCTCGTGTATATCCTGGCTGATTCTATCCTCTCAAGAAGTAAAGGAAGAAGGCTTTTGAACAAATGCAGGCTGGAGAGTATTCGTGGAACGCTTCATATGATTCTCAATCGGGAGAGGCATTCCGCAGCGGGGTGAGGGATTAACATGACAAATTTTGAGTGGGGCTCCAAATTAAATGTTTTGCCATACGGGATGCTCTATCTCATGTCGGCCCTGTTCTTTGGAACGGCGGTCATCTACCAGCCGATGATTGCGATAGCTGCCGTGCTTCTGATTATTTTGCTGGGAATCTCGATTTCACGGCCTGAACTGATCAGTTATTTCGTTCTAATCACGACAGCAATATCGATTAACTTTTTATATGATGGCAGCATGTTTGGAATGGAGATACTGTCCCTTTATAAATTGGTTATCGTGATGCTGCTTGTTCCTTGTATTCTGGTCAATGGCTTGCGGTTTCGTCTGAGTCACCCCTTGTGGGCAATGGTAGCCCTGCTGGTGATTACCTTTGGATCTTCGATCTGGCTGCCGGAAATGACCTCATCCATTGCAGTTAAAGCTTTTATCGGTCTATCCATTCCATTCGTATTTTTATTAATCAACTGGAAAAAGAATGTAGCCGAGCTGCAAATCAAAATTATCTGTATGCTTCCCCTTGTTAGTGTAGTGGTTGGTTTGTTGCTGCAGCTTGCGCATGTTCATAATTTTCTCAACATCGAGTATACAGGCGCTGTACGGATTCAGGGGGCTAATATTCCTGCGCATCTAGCGATGCTGGCCTTTATGGGAGTAGCGATTCCATTTATAGAGGTGAAGCGGAATCCGCAGCAAGCACGCTTTTTCTATATCATGTTAGTTCTAAATTTCTTTATCTTGATTGGAACAGGAACAAGAGGGCCTATATTGGCACTTGGACTTACCGTTCTCTATTACTTCTATGATATTCTTCGCCAATATTTGAAGGGCAGAACCTATCTGCTAATTCCGTTAATGGGTGCATTTTTCCTGATTATGGTCGCCGTCTTCTGGCAGCTCGATAATTTTGAGAAACGTTCCTTTGAGAGACAGACAGACACGGCTGTTGATTTATCAGGAAGGTCAGAGGCATGGGAGTATTTTTTAAATAAGGCTGCGGACTCTCCTTGGTCTGGTAGAGGACTTGGAGCAGTGACGGTAGCAAATGATGGAACATTGTATAAGGGTTTTGTAGTTCCACACAACGAGTATATCCGCTTTTACTTCGATGGGGGATATATTGGCGCTATTCTGTTGATGTTCTCTTTATTGGCTGTATTTATTCTGGTGTACAGAGCATTGGCTCCGCCGATCAAACCTTATTATCTGTTATTTATTGCAGCGTTTTTAATCTACTCATTCTCCGATAACACGCTGTCGACGGTCCAATTTATTATTCCGTTCTGTTGGTACCTGAACTGCCTGTATCGATCTTCACAGCCAACCGATTCCCCACAAAAAGAAGTGATACGATGAGTCAAGTGAATATGTTCGATGTCAATTTTGATAACTATGATTTCATGGATTTGCTTGATTACATTGATAAAACCATTCAGGAGAGGAATCAGTCTTATATCCTCACTTGCAATGTAGATCATGTGATCAAGCTTCGAAAGGATAAAGAATTTCAAACGGTATATTCGAAGGCAGGTGCAGTTGTTGCTGACGGAATGCCACTGATCTGGGCATCCAAAATGCTAGGCAAGCCGCTTAAGCAGAAGGTATCCGGCGCGGATCTATTTAATCGATTGGGCAACGCCTTTGAGCAAAGGAAGTACCGGCTGTTCTTCTTAGGCTCAGCTGAAGGCGTGGCGGAACGGGCAGCGATGAATTTGAAAACAGCGCATCCCGGAATAAATGTGGTTGGCTGTTATTCTCCATCCTATGGATTCGAGCACAATGAGGAGGAGAATGAACGCATTATAGAAATGCTGACAGAGTGCCAGCCAGATATCGTGTTTGTTGGTGTAGGAGCGCCTAAGCAGGAAAAGTGGATTTATCGCCACTATACCTCTTATCAAGCTCCGATATCGATCGGAGTGGGAGCGACCTTTGATTTTCTGTCAGGCTCAGTGAAACGAGCACCTAGCTTTATGCAAAAAACAGGGTTCGAATGGTTCTGGCGGCTTAGCCAGGAGCCGGGTAGGCTCTGGAAAAGATATCTTGTGGATGATGCACAATTTCTACTTTTATTACTTAAGGAACTGCGTAAGCGGGATAAGGTGAAGGAAGGAGGCTTGGAATGAGTGTATTTACGCCCCCATCACTTAGGTTCATCAAGACAGTTGGATTAATAGGGGGGACTGCTGCTATAGGTGTCTCTCTTCCGCTGATCATCGGCTTCTCCAGTGCGATGCTGAGTTCATCGAACAGTCTGCAGGGAGCCATTCTCTCAGCCATCCTATTCCCAGCTTTCTTGTTAGCCGTACTTAGACCGAAAATGCTGGTTGCTTATACCTTGCTAATCTGGGCCGTAGCTCCAGAGCTGCGCCGCATTGCTGACTGGTCAGAAGGAGTGTATCACTCTGTATCTTTGCTGAGCTTAGCTCCCTTGTTAACCGGTGTAACCTTGATCATTCCGCTGCTGAAGGAGATTCATAATATTCAAAAAGCCTCCACGCGGATCATGTTAATGTTCGCAGTTGCGCTGGGTTATGGTGCTTTAATCGGTTTGGCTAAGAATGGCATGGGCTCAGTTTATGACTTAGCGAATTATATTGTGCCACTGCTGTTATTGCCGTACTTTGCCGTCACGAAGTTCAAGCCGAAGGATATCGATCGACTGCTTACCGCTTTTGCCAATATTGCAGTCCTAGTTGCCATTTACGGGATTGTTCAGTATTTGACGGTGCCACCTTGGGATGTGTTCTGGATGAAACATGCGGATATGATGTCCATCGGAAATCCATATCCATTGGAAATCCGAGTGTTCTCTACACTGAATTCGCCCGGACCGGCTGCAACCTTCTTAGCATTTGCTTTAGTTCCGATGATACTGGAGAAAAAATGGCGGGGAACATTGCGCTGGATCGGCGTTCTGCTAGTTGTCATCTGCCTGCTGACTACTTTAGTACGTGCGGCATGGCTGATACTTCTGGTGATGCTGCTTATGTACATTGGAACCTCTCCTTCTAAGGGAAAGTGGAAAACCTTGATCCAATTAGTTTTTGTGGCTGCTGCGTTGTTCTGGGTTGTGCCGAAATTGCCTGGTGCCGAAGGACTGGTTGCTCGGGTAGAGACACTTTCTTCTGTTCAAGAAGATCACTCTTATAATGAACGGCTAAGCTTATGGCAAAACATGCTGCCGATGGTCGCCGCCAATCCAGTAGGTCAGGGAATTGGTAGTGTAGGTCAAGGGACTAAGCTTGGTAATGACGGCGAGCTTGGTGAGTACGGAATTATGGATAACGGAGTTATCGCTTTACTGCTTACCTTTGGTGTTCTGGGTGCTGTTTTCTTCTTCGGAGCTTTAGGCGCAGTTGTCAAACAGATATTCGCTAGAGTAATCAGCAGGGACCAATTGGAGCCCTACGCCCGACTTGCGTTAGCTACTTGGACCGGTGCGATTGTCAGTCTAGTTTCAGATAATGGGTTTCCCGGACTCAAGGGATACTTAATCTGGATGCTGATCGGTCTTGGCCTCAGCGCAAGGGAGATTACTCAAAGTAGAAGGAAGGGAACACCGTATGCAGCAGTTGAATGCAAAATCTCTCCCCGCTAGAACAATCTGGTCATCTTTTAGATTGTTCGCCAAGAGCAAGGACAACAGCTCGGCAGCCGTAAAAACTATGTTTGTCAGTGTCATGATCCTATTGATTAACATGTTAACGGGTGTATTGACCGCCCGTTATCTTGGACCGACAGGTCGTGGGGAACAGACGGCAATGATTAACTGGTCACAGTTTCTGGCGTTTAGCATGAGCTTTGGCATTCCTTCAGCTCTCATCTATAACGCTAAGAAAAACCCGGAGGATGCCGGAGTGCTTTATCGTATGGCATTGCTGCTCGGTACCATTTTTGGGGTCATAGCGATGATTATAGGTATCGTAGTCTTGCCTTATTGGCTGAAATCCTTCAGTCCGGAGGTCGTGACCTTTGCTCAGTGGTCTATGATTCTGTGTCCGATTATAGTGATCTCTCAAATTAACAATGCAGCTTTTCAATTCAGAGGTGAATACAAGAGGTTTAATTGGATTCGCTATCTAGTGCCGTTGCTTACACTGACGATGATCGGGATATTGATCGCGCTGGATCAGATGAATCCATTTACAACTGCAGTTGCCTATCTTCTTCCTGGAGCGCCGCTGTTTATCGGAATGACGATTTCCTTGCTTCGTACCTATAAGGTGAAGATGAGAGGGGCCTATCAGAATTTAAAAAGATTGTTTACTTACGGACTTGGTTCCTACGGTAATGACTTGCTTGGCAATTTCTCTACCTATATCGATCAGATCGTAATTGCCGGTTTGTTAAGACCTGCTGATTTGGGGCTGTATGTAGTGGCTGTGAGTCTATCACGAATGGTTAATTTTTTCTCAAGCTCGATTACGATCGTGTTGTTTCCTAAGGCTTCTGAGCTGTCCAAAGAACAGGCAGTTGAGTTAACATTTAAAGCCTTCCGAATAAGTACGACCTTCACCATGCTTGGCGGAGTATTCCTGATGCTCTTAGCCCCTTTAGTAATTCCGTTGATGTACGGCAAAGACTTCAATGCGGCATTAACCGTGTTTCGCTTATTGCTCCTTGAAGTGACCATTAGCGGAGGGACGATCATTCTGGCGCAGGCCTTTATGGCGTTAGGCAAGCCAAAAGTGGTTTCGATGCTTCAAGGTTTCGGCTTACTTTTGGTTATCCCAATGTTGTTCCTGCTCATCCCTAAATTTGGTTTACTCGGAGCAGGGATAGCGATGTTGTCATCAGCAATCCTGCGATTTTTCTTCATTGTTCTCAATATAAAGTACACCTTAAAAGTTAAACTTCCGCGGCTGCTCATTACCCGGGAGGACATTCAGTGGATGAAGACGACGATGAATTCTTACATTCGCAAGAAACCTATGGATATGAATGGATAATGCGAAAGATAAAGGAGGAAACCTTCATGGATTCAGTAAAAAGCGTGGTAGGCGGCCAAGGCAATTATCCAATATCGGCTGTCATCATCGCTCAGGATGACGAAGTTCGAATATCTAAGGCCATACAATCCTGCAGGTTATTCGCCGACGAGGTGGTTGTGATTGACGGAGGCAGCAAAGACGGGACAGTACAGCTTTCTGAAAGCTTGAATTGTCGTGTATACGTCAACCCTTGGCCCGGATATGCGAAACAGAGAGAGTTCGGAGTAGAACGCGCGGTTCATGATTGGGTCTTCCTTATTGATACTGACGAAGTGGTCAGCGACGAGTTGGCCGCAAGTATTCTTGAACTGAAACCGGGGCTTATGGATCAATCGGTTGCCTATTCTATCTACCGGATTGGTGATTTCATGGGTAGATGGCTGGATCGTGGCGAATATCTAGTGCGCCTTTACAACCGCAAAGCGTATGGAATTCGAAATAGCTTGGTGCACGAGATGCCTGAGGTCTCTGAAGAGCGAACCATACGTTTGACAGGAACCCTCTGGCATTATGGTTACCGCAGTATTAACGATCATGTGGCCCGTTTCAATAAGTACACTGACTTGGAAGCTGAAAGTGCGTATGCCAAGGGCAAACGATTTCGGGTCAGTCATCTGCTGTTAAGACCACCAGCCCGTTTCCTGCAAAAGTATTTCTTACACGGGTTGTTCAAGAAGGGAATGTCAGGTTTCGGTGTATCCGTATTCTGGGTCATGTATGAATTCATGGTCGGCTTCAAGCATTACGAATTAATTAGATCGGGAAAGCTGACTCAGCACAATGCGAAGACGAGTCAGACCGAGAAGGAGAATAAAGGAGAGAGAAGCTATGCCGTACAGTGACGGATTGAACATTATGACGACAGGCCTTAGCTGGCCGTCGCTACAGCCGGGTGGGCTTAACACGTATTTCAAATCCGTTTGCGAGCAACTCTCCTCACGTAATCGGGTGCATGCACTGATTTGCAGTCAAGAGACGCCTGCCACCCCTGAGGAATTGATTATTCACAATGCCGGAGATCCAAAAGATGGGATCTGGAAACGTAAGGATGCTTTCCAGCGTAAGGCGGCCGATCTGATGGGAGAGGGCAGTGGCCGTATAGATATTTTATACACTCACTTTGCTCCTTATGGTATTGGTCCAGCCTTGGAAGCAAAGAAACGTGGGATTCCTGTAGTGATGACTTTTCATGGTCCATGGAATGAAGAAATGAAAATCGAAGGCCAAGGCATTAAGCACCGGGTCAAAACAACCATCGCCAAATCCATTGAACATAGAGCCTATAAGCTTGCGGATAAGTTCATCGTGCTTAGTGAAACGTTCCGCGATATTCTCCATAAGCTGCACGGAGTGCCACTACACAAAATTATTGTGATTCCAGGCGCAGCTAATGTGGAACGTTTTATCCCCGCTACAAACCGATTGGCGATTCGCCGAACCTTGAATTTACCTGAGGGAGCAACAACCGTGCTGACTGTCCGGCGGTTGGTCAATCGGATGGGACTACTCCAGCTGCTTGAAGCCTGGAAGCAAGTTGCGGAGCGCTTCCCGAATGCAATTCTGCTGATTGGTGGTAAAGGGCCGTTGCGGGGGGAACTGGAAGAAAAGATCGCCGACTATGGCTTGAGCAACAAGGTAAGACTGCTAGGCTACATTCCTGATCATGAACTAGCCTCTTATTATCAGGCAGCGGATATGTTCGTGGTTCCCTCACAGGCATTGGAGGGCTTTGGTTTGATTACCGTTGAAGCCTTATCTTCGGGATTGCCAGTGATGGCTACACCGATTGGCGGCAATAAGGAAATTTTGCAAGGCTTCCGGCCGGAGTTGCTATTTAAGAGTTCAAGTAGCGACCACATGGCTGAAGGTATGATCCATATGCTCAGCAATCGAAAGCTGCTTCCGAGCCGGGATGAATGTAGAGAGCATGTACTGGAGAGATATACCTGGGAGCATGTTACGGATCAAGTAGAATCCGTGTTCCTGCAAGCTTTAGGAGAGGAGGTGACCACGTAATGCTTAGAGTGGCCTATATAGATCACACTGCTAAATGGAGTGGTGGAGAAGTTGCCCTGTTTAACATCCTTACCCATATTGGAGAACAGATCGATCCACTGGTAATTCTGGCTGAGGATGGTGCGCTGGCTGAACGGCTACGTGAAAAAGGGATGGATGTCCGTATTATTCCGCTGGATGAGAGCATCAGAAGTCGTGGTAGAAATGCAGTCAACTTGGGAGCACCTGCTGCAGCCTTCAAGCTGTTGGCTTATGGCCGCAAGCTTGCGCCGCTTTTAAAAGCGGAGAAGGTAGATTGCGTGCACACCAATTCCCTGAAATCTGCATTATACGGAGCCATCGCTGCCAAAATAGCGGGCGTTCCATTGATCTGGCACATCCGGGATCATATTGGAGCTCCTTATTTAAAGCCAATCGTTGCCAAAGGCATTCGTTTGCTGTCGCGTCTGCTCCCAAATGGAGTCATCGCAAATTCACATTCTACGCTGAATGCTTTGGAGTTGCCGCGTTCGAAAAAAACGCTGGTCGTATACTCCGCTTTTGCTAAAGCGATTGGTAATGGGATCGGCATGCGGGACCAGAAGGATTTTAACGTACTGCTAGTTGGTCGATTGGCGCATTGGAAAGGTCAGCATATTGTGCTGGAAGCCGCAAAAAGCTTTAAGAACGAACCTCGTGTGAAATTCTGGCTGGCCGGAGACGCTCTGTTTGGAGAAGAGGCTTATAAGCAGGAATTGCTGCAAAAGATAAAAAACGACGAGCTTACTAATGTAAGCATGCTAGGGCATGTGGATGATATTCAAGGCCTTATGAATACTGCTGATTTACTGATTCACACTTCGGTAACTCCTGAGCCTTTTGGCCAAGTTATCGTTGAAGGAATGGCAGCGGGATTGCCGGTGATCGCCTCCAATGAAGGCGGGCCGGTAGAAATTGTAGTTCAAGGTGAGACCGGGCTACTGATAGAGCCTGGTGACGCGGCGATACTGGCAGACTCCATTAAATGGATGCTGGATCACCCAGAGGAAAGACGGCGGATGGCGGACAATGGGATGAAACGAGTGAAAGAGCATTTTGTTATCGAGAATACGGTCAAGGACATCGTTGACTACTATAAAGGTTTGTTGGCGGGCACCTGACAGATGAGATGACGCGGTAATTCTGAAGATGATGCTCCATAAAACTTTGAGGATGATTCACATGAAAATTGCGATAGCGCACGATTACTTAATCCAAATGGGCGGCGCGGAAAGAGTGGTGGAAGTCTTTCATCACATGTATCCCGAGGCTCCAATCTACACAACGGTTTTTAACGGAAGCCGCCTTACTGACAATCTCAAAGATGCGGATATCCGTGCCTCCTGGTTGCAAAAGATTCCGGGGGTAAAGACCAATTTTAAAGGGGTGCTGCCACTTTATCCAATGGCCATCCGTGATTTGGACTTTCGCGGTTTCGATATCGTCCTGAGTTCCAGCAGTGCTTTTATGAAAAGTATTCAAGTTCCTAAACATACGTTTCATCTTTGTTACTGCCATACGCCTATGCGCTTCGCATGGGATTATGACACCTACATGGAACGTCAGTCGAACTCCGGGCTGTTCAAAAAAATGCTTAAGGTATACATGCAGCAGCTCAAAACGTGGGACCAACGGACTTCCAAAAATGTGAATCAGTTCGTAGCCAATTCTTCAGTAGTGAAGACGAGGATTCAGAATTATTATCACCGGGATGCAGATGTCATATTTCCACCGATTAATACAGCCCGGTTTACAAGCTCTTCTACCATTGGTGACTATTATCTAATTGTCTCCCGGCTTGTTTCCTACAAGCGGATTGATCTGGCCGTAGAGGCTTTCAATCGTAACGGTCTTAAGCTTTATATCGTAGGGGATGGACCGGATCGCAAGCGTCTCGAAGGCATGGCTAAGGATAATGTATCGTTTCTGGGCCGGCTAGAAGATGAACAAGTGACTGGAATGATGGCACAGTGTAGAGCATTTATTTTTCCAGGAGAAGAGGACTTTGGAATTACACCGCTGGAAGCGAACGCTGCTGGAAGACCGGTAATTGCTTATCAAGCAGGTGGGGCACTGGACACTATTATTCCTTATGTAAATGGTGTGTTCTTTCAGCATCAAGAAGTGGAGGATCTACTTAAGGCCATTTATGAGGTAGAGTCCTACGCTTGGGACATCGATCAAATTATGGAGCATGCACGAAAATTCGATGAGCAGGCGTTTATGGTTAAGTTCAAGCAGTATGTTGAGCAGGCGTACGTCAATTTTCTAAAAGGAGGATGATTATATGAAGCTGACAGTAATCGGTACTGGGTATGTGGGTCTTGTATCTGGCGTGTGCTTTGCATTGGGCGGACATCATGTCATCTGTGTGGATAAGGACGAGGAAAAGATTGAGAAGCTGAAACAGATGGAATCGCCCATCTACGAGCCGGGAATCGAGGAACTGATTGAACTGAATCTTCGTGAGGAACGGTTATCTTTTTCTGCAGATCTTCAAGCGTCGGTGCGCCGTTCAGATATTATCATTCTTGCTGTAGGTACGCCATCATTGCCTAACGGTGAAGCAGACCTAACCTACATTGAGGGTGCAGCCGCTGAAATCGCCAAAGCGATGGAAGGGCACAAAATTATAATGACTAAATCTACAGTTCCAGTAGGAACAAATGAAAAAATCTCTCAAATGATCTCTAAGTATACCCAACATTCTTTTGATATCGTGTCTGCACCTGAGTTTTTACGTGAAGGGTCTGCGATTCGCGATACCCTCCATCCTGATAGAATTATCATTGGCCTTGATAATCCAGAGCTGGAACCAACTATGCGCGAGCTTCATAAGGGTTTCACAGAAAATGTATTTGTAACAGATATACGCAGTGCTGAAATGATCAAATATGCTTCGAATGCATTTTTGGCCACGAAGATTTCCTTTATTAATGAGATCGCCAATATTTGTGAAAAAGTGGGAGCTGATGTAACCGAGGTAGCACAAGGAATGGGTATGGACCAAAGAATCGGGTCATCCTTCCTCCAGGCTGGTATCGGTTATGGAGGCTCCTGTTTCCCGAAAGACACTAATGCGCTCATTCAAATTGCGGGCAACGTCGATTACGAATTCAAATTATTGAAATCTGTAGTCGAAGTGAACAAGGGACAACGGTTTATGATCATCTCCAAGCTGCATGAATCACTTGGCAGCCTACGCGGTTCGACGATTGGGATATGGGGACTTGCTTTTAAGCCTAACACTGATGATGTCCGCGAAGCTCCCGCCAGAGAGATTGTTGAGGCACTGGTGGCTGAAGGGGCAACAGTCAAACTATATGATCCAATCGCAGCTACAAATTTCAGGCAGCAATATGATCATCCGCAGCTTCGCTGGTGCAATCTGCCAGAGGAAGCGGCTGAGGGCAGCGATGCCGTCTGCCTGCTGACCGATTGGAGCCTACTCAAGGAGATTGATCTGCATCAGCTGGCGAAAAGCATGCGTAATGGGGTGCTGATCGATGGACGCAATGTGTATTCCAAGGAGCAAATCGAGGGTACCGGCCTCGTTTATCATTCTGTCGGCCGCCCGCAGATGGGTGGATTGAGCGGTTATTCTGCTAGTGTGGCTGGAGCGGTTTAATCTAAGTTATATTGATTGAACTTGTGATTTTTCTATTTAGGGATGAGCCGTGACTCCAGAGAATGTTTGGACTTCCAGCCGCTGTTGTCTGCAGATTTCCTGATTTTAACCGCTAATAGCGGTAGAAATCCCCAGACAAAGGTGGACCTATCGCTCCTCCAGTTCCAAAATTCTCTTCCGCCACTCCATTCCCTTAATCTTAAGTTTCTAAGCAATTTATAAAGTTAGGTACTCTGATTATATACCGCAGTAGCAGTAACATTTGTAGTTGTCATTGTCTCTGTCTCTGTGGTGGCAACTAGTCTTGCTCTTTTAGTTGCAGTTGTTCTTGCAGTTGCTCTTGCAGTTGCAGCTGCCTCCCCCGGAGCAGAAGCAAATCTTTAGAAAAACGTGCTCGCTTCCGGCTGGTACAGCCCGGTGCGCATGGATCATTGTTAAAAAGTAGTTGGTTAGGTTAAGAACGGAAAGGGAATTTGGAACTGTAGAAACGGAGTGTTCGCCTTTATCCTCGGATTTCTACCGCGAGAAGCGGTCCAATCAGGAAATCTGAGGATAACAGCGATCGGAAGTCCAAAATCCCTTGGAGTGGTTCATACCTAATAAATTTTTTAAAAAATGCATCCGCTCGAACTAAGGCTAAGCGGAAGCTATACGTTTTGATAACAATTCCATTATGCTCGATTTCCATAATTCAAGGAGGGTTCATTCTATGAAAATGGTACTTCTATCAGGCGGTTCAGGTAAACGGTTATGGCCGTTGTCCAACGACTCACGTTCAAAGCAATTTCTAAAGGTACTTGAAAGCCCTCAAGGTGAACCGGAATCTATGGTACAACGTGTCTGGAGACAGCTGGAGGAAGCAGGGATGGCAGAATCATCTTATCTGGCCACCGGCCGCGGCCAAGTAGAAATGATACAAAGCCAATTGGGAAGTCATGTGCCGATTATCGTCGAACCGGAGCGTCGGGATACTTTTCCGGCTATCGCCTTAACAGCTACCTATCTTTATTCAGTGGCAGGTGTTTCTCCAGCGGAGACGGTAGCAATATTGCCTGTTGACCCTTATGTAGAAGCATCCTTTTTCGATACCATAGCTATGCTTGAGGGGACCATGCTGGAAAGTGGAGCAAATCTGGCACTAATGGGTGTTGTTCCTGAACATGCCTCAGAGAAATACGGATATATTATTCCTACCACCGAAGAGGCGGGGAAAAATGGTTTTATGAAGGTAAGTCACTTTCAAGAGAAACCAGACCGCATACAAGCAGAACAGCTCATCGAGCAAAATGCCTTGTGGAATTGCGGAGTGTTTGCTTTCCGCTTAGGGTACTTGTTAGATATTTTGCAGCGTAAAGGGTTGCCTTTAGGATATGAAGAATTGCAGAAGCAGTATAAGCTATTGTCTTCCATCAGCTTTGATTATGAAGTGGTGGAGAAAGAAGAACATATTGTAGTGCAGCCGTATGATGGATTCTGGAAGGATCTTGGAACGTGGAATACGCTGACAGAGGAAATGAGCAGCAAGCATGTAGGAAAAGGTTTTGTGACGGCGGATTCTGAGGGGACTTGCTTGATTAATGAGCTGGATATTCCGATTACGGTAATTGGTGCGAAGGATCTGATCATTGCGGCTAGCCCGGATGGGATTCTAGTTACTCATAAAGCTGAGAGCCCACGGATTAAAGAAGTGCTGAAAACCTTTGAACAGAGACCGATGTACGAGGAACGCCGTTGGGGCCATTACAAAGTTATCGATTATGTGAAATATGATGAAGGCAATGAAGTGCTGACCAAACGGATTTTTATATCCGAGGGGAATAATATCAGCTATCAATTACATCGCAAGCGTAGTGAAATTTGGACAATCGTTAGCGGCGAAGCAAGTATTGTGCTGAATGAGAAAAAACATAATGTGAAGGCTGGGGACGTGGTACGTATACCTGAAGGAACGAAGCACGCGATCCTTGCTTTGACGGATGTTGAGTTTATAGAAGTACAGACAGGTTCTGAATTAGTTGAAGAAGATAACATACGTATTACTTTAGACTGGAATGATATAGAACTACAACAATTCATTTCATAGGTCTAACCTATCTATTTAACCAATTGAAAATTTCTTGAAACAGGTAAAATGACTCAATTATCAAAAAAAGTCATAAAAACACTAAATATATCATTAATTGTCGTCGATACTTACGGTAAGAGAGAATATTTCTCTTAAATTGAAAAGGCAAACCTATCGAAAGGTAGGGACGCAAAGCTATAGGGCCTTCGAAAGAGTGGCAGCCTGGCTACCGAAAGGGAGATTATTTTGAAAGCTTACCGTACGTATCGATTGTTTGGTGCATTTCTGTCACTCGTCCTGTTTCTGACTGCACTTCCGCTTGCTGTTGGAATTTCGCCGTCTGTTGTCATAGCTGCTTCAAATTCTGGAACGCCAGTTACCCCAGGTGCCTCACCTGAAGCCGTAAAGCTGCTTAACTATTTTTACTCGATCTCAGGAAAAGGTATTATTGCCGGTCAACATGACTATTTAGAAAGTCCAGATGAAATTAACAATATGCTGAAGGGAACCAGCGGACAATATGCGGCTCTTCACGGTTATGAAATGGGTGCGATCAGTGGTCAGTCCGAAGCAACGATGGCTTGGCAACGTCAAAATGTGGTGAACAGCGCCATCAACTGGAATAAAGCGGGCGGGATCGTAGCTATGACTTTTCATGCTAACCTGCCGGGCACCTCTTATGACTGGGATAATGTAAAAAAAACACTTAGCCAGAGTGAGTTCGATAGTTACGTTACACCGGGTACCAAGCAATATAACAATCTGATCGCTGAGCTTGATAAGGTGGCAGTCTCTTTAAAAAGCTTGCGCGATGCCAATGTTCCGGTGCTTTGGAGACCCTATCATGAAATGAACGGGAACTGGTTCTGGTGGGGGAAGAAAAATAACTTTTCTAAACTATGGAATATTATGTATGACCGTTTTGTTAACGTTCATAAATTAAATAATTTGTTATGGGTATGGAGTCCGAATGCTCCCAATGTTTGGTCAGATCCTTATGCGCTAACTTATCCAGGTGCTGATAGAGTAGATATTCTGGCAGCAGATATATATGAAAATGATTACCAGCAAAAATACTATGACAGCTTATTGAGTCTAGCCGCAGGCAAACCGATTGCGATCGGGGAGAATGGTGAAATGCCTAATCTGGAGAAGCTTCAGCAATCGCAAAGTAAATGGACGTACATGATGAGCTGGGGAAAAATGCTTTACGAGAATAACAGTTCAGACACAATCAAAACATTTATGAATAGCAACTATACCCTGACCAGAGATAAATTAAATACGGGTCTGGCACCGACACCTAGCGCCGCCCCAGCGCCGGCACCTTCCGAAGAAGAGGGGGAGGCAGCAATTCCTCTCGCGAAGGGGCTTGCAGGAGAGTATTACAACAACATGCAATTGTCGGGAGCAGCAGCTCTTAACAGAACTGATGCAATAATCGATTTCAATTGGCGGCAAGGCTCGCCGGATGCCGCCCTCGGGATTGATCGGTTCTCCATACGTTGGAGCGGTAAAATTAAGCCATTATATAATGAGCAATATACATTTTACACTACCTCAGATGATGGCATCCGTGTCTGGGTGAATGGGGAATCCCTTATTGATAGTTGGACTAAGCAAAGTGGTACTGAGCGTAAGGGCACTATAACGCTGAAGGCTGGCCAGCTATATGATATCAAGGTGGAGTATTACGAGAATGAAGGCGATGCGAGAGTCCGCTTGATGTGGGAAAGTGCTAGTCAAGCTAAAGAGACAGTACCAGCAAGTGCACTTTTTCTTCCGGATGTCTCCTGATTGATGAAAATTAAAGGTCGATCCTTAGTGGCTCTGCGTTATTGCAGAGCTACTAAGCTATAGTCCTCATTAGGTCAGAAGACGATTGTCCGATAACAGGTATGTTTTTAACACCTGTGGAGGCAGTACAGCTACCGAAAGGAGGATTTATTTGCTTAAATATTATAAGAAAAACAGATTGTTGTTTACTATGTTACCGGTGTTTATTATTTTTTCCTTGCTGCCTTGGGGAGAGGTTAAAAGTCTTCCGAAGGCTATGAGTGTTTCTTCCTCCCTACCTCCGGCTATACCAAGTAATCCTTCGGCTTCTGAAGAAGCCAAGCAACTGCTGAGTAATTTGGTGAATCTACGTGGCAAAGGGATCTTGTCCGGCCAACATGATTATCTAGAAAGTCCAGATGAACTGGTTCATAAGCTGAAGAATACTTCGGGACAAAATGCTGTTCTACATGGTTATGAATTAGGGGCGATTAATAATCAATCCGCAGGGACAATCGCAGAACAGCGGCAAGCTGTTATAGACAGTGCAATTGAATGGCATCAAGAGGGTGGCATTGTAGCCATGACATTCCATCAGAGTTTACCTGGAACCTCTCCAGAATGGTCCAATGTAAATAGAAGTCTCAGTCAAGAGAAATTTAATGCTTATGTTACACCTGGGACGGCTCAGTATAAGAGGCTAATCTCAGATCTAGACGAGGTTGCGGGGTATTTGGGTCAGTTGCGTGATGCCGGAGTTCCGGTCTTATGGCGACCTTACCATGAAATGAATGGCGGTTGGTTTTGGTGGGGGAAAAAGGACAATTTTTCAGAGCTGTGGAGTATTGTCTATGATCGTTTTGTAAACACACACAAGCTAAATAATCTACTGTGGGTGTGGAATCCGAATGCGCCGAATGAATGGGCAGATCCATATGCTGCATATTATCCCGGTGGGGATAAACTCGATGTTCTGGCTGCGGATATCTACAATAACGATTATAAACAGTCCTACTATGAGGATCTGCTCGCATTGGCCGAGGGTAAACCTATCGGAATCGGGGAGAGTGGGCAACTGCCGAACCCGGATGTATTAACTGAGAAACAAAATAAATGGGTCTATATGATGACCTGGGGAAAATTACTGACAGAAAATAATACGCTACAGTCAATTAAAAGCTTTATGAAAGACTCGTTTATAGTATCGAGAGAGGACTATGTTCTCACAACAGGAGATCCTTCGATAGCACCCGTAACTCCGGTAACCCTAACGGGTTTAACTGGAGAATACTATAACAATACTGATTTAGAGGGAGAAGCGGTACTTATCCGCAATGACCGTAAGATTGATTTTAACTGGCATGGTGGGTCCCCTGCCTCAGAGATAAATGAAGATCACTTTTCTGTACGCTGGAAAGGGAAACTCAAACCCAAATTCAGTGGAAAATATACGATTTCGGCATCCTCTGATGATGGAGTCCGTGTCTGGATTGACGGAAAGCTGATCATCGACAATTGGAAAAATCAAAGTGCAACCCTTCATAAAGGCAGTATCCCGCTCACAGCTGGAACGCTTTATGATATCCAAATTGAATATTATGAGAATGAAGGAGATGCCAATCTTCGTTTGCTATGGGAGAGTTCCAGCCAGAAGCAGCAGGTAATACCACAAGGGGCATTGTTTCTTCCTTAATCTAATGAAATGATAGGATAAGACATTCCGGAAGAAAGAGAGGACCTATGGATGGGAATAACGAGGAGAATATCTAATAGAAAAAATAAGATATCTGCAAACAAACCATTACTGTTATTACTAAAATTCGCCGCATTAACCGTCTTGTTTCTGTTGTCTGTCTCTGTCTTCGGAACGAATAGGACAAACGATTATAAGGTAGGTGCCAATATACCGAGACTATCTGCAGGAACTGATGCTGCAGCAGAAATACCGGATGGTACTGTGATCTGGAATCTGGGACAACATGATGGCTCAGCAGCTGAATTCGCTGCGAGTGGCACTTCCGGCAGCAAGAAGGAATTTAATGTTCCTTCTTCGGTGCTCAAATCATCGGCTCTGCAGAGCTTGCCTGCAGGCTTGAATGGAAAGACCCAGCCGGAATTAACGATCACATATCAGCTAAATAAGATCCCGGAGAATGGGGTCTTATTTAGCGTAGGTATTCTGGATGCTTATAAATCCGTGCCGCAAATGAGTGTGTTCTCCAATCATCAATTGTCGGGGATCATTCAAATTGCGGGGGTTGCTGGCACAGAAAGTGAATATAGCTTTCAAAAGACCTATGAATTATATATTCCCAAGGAGCAATTGAAGATAGGAACGAACGAATTGAAGCTGCAAACGGTTCGCTGTTTATATTGCAGTGACAAAGAAGACGAATATTCCTGGTGGACTTGGGATAATCTCCGTTTAGAGTCTCTTAACGCTCCAATTTCTGAGCCTATCCATGGCAGCTACACATTGACCGGAACAGTAGTGAATAATAAGCAATTTTATTTCGATGAAGGTGCAGTTACGCACTTGCCTTATGTTATCAAATGGCTAGGTATGGCTTATAGCGGCAATGTGATGCGTACTAGCTGTGCCAGTGATGTCGGGAGATCCTGCTCGGATATGATGGAATATTACAAGGTATTGCAGGATTACAACATGCAGGCGGTAGCTTTGTATTTGCATACTGGTGATATTAAGCTTAAGGCTGATGGATCGTTGCCCGCTGATGCAGAGAAAAAGCTGACGGATTATTTTGAGCAATATAGCCCCTATTTTCAATATTATGAGGTAGATAATGAGCCAGGATTATTCAATCGATCTAAGGCAGTGAACCTGGCAATTGCGGACTGGCTGAATAAAAAGGGCAAGCAAATTGCGCCCCATTTACAAACTGTTGCTCCGGGTTGGGCGTATTGGCCGAGCTACAGTGAGGATTCCTGCGGTAATCAGAAGGGAACTGGGAAGGAATGTGGAGATCCGGATGGCTGGGAACGTGATCCAGAGCAACGTATGGAGCTGGAGAAGGTTACGGATTTGACCAATGGACATTCCTACGGCGACTCTTATATTTTTAGTAATGGAGGAAGCTTTACTGAGAATTTGAAGACCTTCACTGGCGCAGATAATGGACTCGGCAAAAAAATGCTGACCACTGAATTTGGTACCTCGGACAGTCATGTGGATGCCTATCAATACGGGGCAACGGAGCGGACAGCGGCTGTATTTGACCGGATCATGCGTGCACATATTGGTTATGCGGATATGTTTGTGCAGCATGCTGCTTTTTTTAAGGATTTCAGTTTATTCAAATATGGGTTTAATTTAGAAGAGCATGATCCGGCGACCACAGAGATTTATTATACAAAAGAAAATGAGGATTCACGTGTCAGCATCATGAGAAGGCTTAGTCTTGCCTATGCTACACATGGAGCTCCGCTAACTTATCAAATAGCTAACAAAGATGTGTTAGCCGACAAGCTGGTATATGTTCGGGCCGTGGATACTTCTACGTTGAAGCCTCTTGCGGGAAGTGGAGCGACCTCAAATAAGGTGTTGGTTAATTTCGTTAACTTTGAGTCTACTCCACAAACGGTGAGTGTAAATGTGACTATGCCGAAAAACGGGGTGTATGAAGGGGAGCGTTTTGGAAACGGGAATACGTATGAAAAAGCAAGAAGTTATGTAACAGGTAAAAAGGCTACTCCTACGTTAACCTTTACGGAGACACTTGCTCCAGGAGAGGCTGTGCAGTATATTTTGCAGCCTTCCTCTGAAGTAAAGCCGTCGGCACCGAAAGGATTCAAAGCCGCAGCAACAAAAGGTTTAGCTGTAAAATTAAATTGGTTGGAGGCACCGGGAGCAAGCTATGAGCTTCTTCGTGCTGAAGGTAGCGGGGGGGAAATGAAGGTGGTGGCCACCGATGTGAAGCTTACAGAATATACGGACCATAATTTACGTGAAGGGACGTTATATACCTACGCGGTACGGGTATCCGGCTCTAATTTACTGTCCGATAAAGTTCAGATTACAGCCACCGGACTGGTTCCCCTGGATCGTACTAAATGGAAGGTATCCTCAAATGTGAATACGGCAGCATCAGCTCCTAGTCTGGCTATCGATGGGGATCGGCGCACGCGCTGGGATACGGGGAAACATCAGGTTTCCGGAGAGTATTTTCAGATTGATCTGGGTGAAGCACATGAAATTGAAAGAATAGATTTGGATAGCACGTTATCACCGTTTGATTATCCAAGAGACTATGTAGTTTATATTTCTGACGATGCTCAAAACTGGAAAAAACTCACGTCTGGTAAAGGTACGAAAGAGCTTACTAAGATATCCTTTTCTAAAGTGAAGACGAGGTATGTCAAAATTGTACAGAACGGAGCCGGCGGGAATTATTGGTCTATTCAAGAGCTACAGGTGTACTCCAGAGAATAAGCAATTATTTGAATTTATATAACTGTTAATAGAGCATACTAAATAACCTCAGCGGGATCATTCTCCCGCTGAGGTTATTTTTGTGCTTTAAATAAAATGGAGGCCTGACATATAAGGTAAAGGAATTACCTCTGATTCCTCCAAGGAATCAGAGGTGCGAAGCGGGCTCGCTGGATCAAACAGCAGCGAGATCAGCTCCTTGTCGTCCACGGACGACAAGTCGAGGCTACGCTTGCGGCATACTTCCGTTTGCCGCAAAAGCGTTTCCCGGTCTGCGATGCAGACCGTCCCGCTGTTCGCGCCGGCGCTTAAGGAGGCGCCGGCGTCCCGCAGAAGCGCGAGCAGGCTGCGCTCCTGCCACGGCACAGGCACTTGCAGCGTGCCAACGCCGCTGCACAGAGCCGCCTTGGCCAGCAACGCC
>NZ_JBBODA010000039.1:0-45792 GCF_038002705.1 Paenibacillus sp. FSL H7-0716 | reverse complement strand
CGTTGAATTGGGATGGAGTAGCTGAGATGGCGGGATGTACGGTATAAATGCTGTTGAATTGGCTCGAAGTGGCAGGAATGGCGGAATGTGCGGTATAAATCCCGTTGAATTGGGTTGAAGTAACTGGAATGGTGAAATGTACGGTATAAATGCTGTTGAATTGGGTTGAAGTAACTGGATTGAAGTAGCTGAGATGGTGGAATGTACGGCAACAAAGCCCTCTAAACGAGCAACAGTCGCCGAAGGAGCTAAAAGAAGGGCAAAAATGCCTTTAAATTGAGCAACAACAGCCAATTTAGCAAAAAGAGAGGCACAAATGCCCTCTAAACGAGCCACAGTCGCCGAAGGAGCCAAATGAAAGGCAAGAATGCCTCAGGCTTGGTGGGAGTCATCCGAAGTAGCGAATTCAAAGGCAATAATGCCTTTTTTAGAGTGAGAGTAGTTAATTGGTTAGTTTGGGTTTGGCTTTGGATTTCTAGTGCAAGGTTCTGCGGTGAAGAGTAAGAGGCGAACGTTACCAGGAGGAATGGACAAATGCGTAAGGTTATAGTGGGGAGTAGACAGAGCGCGCTTGCGTTGACGCAAACGGGACATGTGATTGCTGATCTGGAGCGACTTAGCGAGGAGCATGGTTTTGGATTTACCTTTGAAGTGAAAAAGATCGTCACCAAAGGTGACCGTATTCTTGACGTTACTTTATCCAAGGTAGGCGGCAAAGGGTTGTTCGTGAAAGAAATCGAGCAAGCGATGCTGGAAAAAGAAATCGACATGGCGGTGCACAGCATGAAGGATATGCCATCCGAGCTACCGGATGGGTTGATCAATGGTGCTGTGCCGAAGCGTGTCGATCCGCGTGATGTTTTGATCTCTAACGGAGGCATCTCGCTAGACGAGCTGCCTCCGGGTGCACGCGTAGGCACAAGCAGCCTACGCCGATCCAGCCAGCTCGCTGCGCTGCGGCCTGATCTGGTCATTGAGCCCGTGCGCGGCAACATTGACTCGCGGCTGCGCAAGCTGGAGAGCGGCGAATACGACGCAATCCTGCTGGCAGCGGCGGGGCTGTCGCGTATGGGCTGGCAGGATCGCGTGAGCGCCTACCTGCCGCCGGAGGTTTGCCTGCCCGCTGTAGGGCAGGGCGCACTCGGCATCGAGTGCCGTGCAGATGACGCTGACCTGCGGAAGCTGCTGGCATTATACAACGATGCCGATACGGCATTGACGGTAGCGGCGGAGCGTACGTTCCTTGGCGTGCTAAACGGCGGCTGCCAAGTGCCGATTGGTGCTCATGCGGTGCTTGACACAGCCGCCAAAGCTGCTACCGCTGAGCACAAAGTAATCTCGTTAACGGGGATGGTGGGAACACCGGACGGTTCAACGATTTTGAAAGAAACTTGCACGGGGGTTGACCCGGTACAGCTCGGCGAAGAAGTCGCTAAAAAGCTGATTGCAAGAGGAGCGGAGAAGATTCTGTCAGACGTTAGGGGATGAGTGGATTGACGGGGAAGGTTTATTTGGTAGGTGCAGGTCCTGGGGACGCAAAGCTGATTACTGTGAAAGGCCTCGAGTGTATCCAAAAAAGCGACGTGCTGGTGTATGATCGCTTGGCAAGTCCTAGATTGCTGAAATGCATGAAACCCGGCGGGGAGAAGATTTATGTAGGTAAGCTGCCGGATCGCCACACGATGAAGCAGGAAGAGATTAATCAATTGTTAGTTGATTTGGCTTTACAGGGGAAAACAGTGGTGCGGCTTAAGGGTGGGGACCCTACGATTTTTGGCCGGGTGGGTGAAGAAGCGGAGCTGCTGCGCAAAAATGGGATCTATTACGAAATCGTACCGGGCATCACGTCAGCGATCAGTGTACCTGCCTATGCCGGTATACCTGTTACGCACCGCGATCATGCCTCTTCCCTGTCGATTATCACCGGGCATGAGAGTCCGGATAAACTGGATCATTCCATTCATTGGGATAAAGTAACGAACGCCACGGGAACGTTAGTGTTTCTGATGGGCGTAGCTAAAATAGGTTATATCAGCGCTCAGCTGATCAAGCACGGACGGCCGCCAGAAACACCAGTGGCACTTGTGCGCTGGGGCACCCGCGCGGATCAGGAGACGCTGACGGGAACCCTCGCCGATATTGAGGCGAAGGTGAAGGCGGCGGATTTTCAGCCGCCGGCAGTCATCGTCGTTGGCGACGTGGTGCTGCAGCGTGAGCAGCTGAAGTGGGTCGAGGCGATGCCGTTGTTCGGCAAACGCATCGTGGTGACACGGGCTCGCAGTCAAGCAAGCGAGCTGGTGGATAGAATTGAAGAACTCGGCGGGGAACCCTACGAGTTCCCGGTGATCGAGACGATCATGCCGGAAGGGGCAGAGAAGAAGGCGAAGATTGCAGCGGCGTTTGGCGCGCTGGAATCGTACGACTGGGTATTCTTCACTAGCCCGAACGGCGTGGAGTTTTTTTGGCGCCACTTGGCGGAGCTGGGGGCGGACATTCGCGGGCTACACCGCGCGCGTATTGCAGCGGTGGGGCCAGGCACAGCCGCCGCGCTGGCGCAGCGCGGGGTGATTGCTGAAGAACTTCCGGCGAAGTTTCAGGCGGAAGGTCTGATTGAGACGTTCGGTCCCCAGCTGCTGCCGGGACAGAACGTGCTATTGCCGCGCGGCGATCTGGCGCGGGAATGGCTGCCGGGCAAGCTGAGAGAGCTTGGCCTTCAGGTGACAGATGTGGATACTTATGAAACGGTTGTCACTGGTGAGGATGACGACGAGCTGCTGAAGCTGCTAGAGGAAGGTCGCGTACACGCGGTAACCTTCACCAGCTCGTCAACCGTGCGTAATTTCTTACACGTCCTGAAACGGATGGGGCTTGAAGATCCGCTCCCGCTGCTTACACACGTGAAAATCGCCTGCATCGGCCCGTTAACGGAGCAGACTGCGGTAGACGCGGGACTGACACCGGGACTCTTGCCTGAAGAGGCAACCATAGATGGTTTGGTGCAGGAGCTCTGCCGCTGGAATGCGGAGACTCAGCTGCAGTAGCGCTCGGAGCGAGGATAGAACGAAGCAATAGTTTACTGGTGAGCTCAGCTTAAGTAGCTTACTTTCTGGTGGAAAGGTAGAAGCTGATTACTATGCGGGGTGAGTAAGAGCTGTTCAACGGAGAAAGGCAGTGCCTGCTTAGAAATATAGCATTCAGCTTATAATTTGTTACATTACAGGCTAGAGTTTTGTTCGTAGTTACTAAATAGTTCGTAGTTACTAAATAGTTCGTGGTTACATGTGAGTTCGTGGTTACTAAATAGTTCGTAGTTACATGTGAGTTCGTAGTTATTAAATAGTTCGTAGTTACATGTGAGTTCGTAGTTACTAAATAGTTCGTGGTTACATGTGAATTGGTAGTTATTAATGAGTTCGCGGTTACTTTTACTAACTAACATTTGTTGGTTTGCTCGCCGTTATATCTACGCTCAAAAGTGCCACATCGCTACCTTCAAGTAACATATAAATTGAACTCCGAACGTAGTGACTTATGGAGTTCGGAGTATAATATTTGGTTGTAAACTAACTGGTATGTAGAGAATATGCAGTAGATTAATGTCAGCAGATCTGCTTAAAGTTTAGGTTTAGTTGTACTTTATACAATTAAATTTCCTATATATCAGTTAAAGTCGAGTTTAGTTGCAGTATGTGCAATTAAATATCCGCTAAATGAGGAATCTTCGCTCTTTTGTAATAAATAACTGTAGAGAATGCAACTAAAGCTTACAATTAGGACAAAACATCGAGATAGTTGCACAAACTACAACTATACGCAGTTAGCCAGTGGTCGGCAGTTTGAATGCGGCTAATTTGGACTTGGTTGCGGTTAGTTGTAGTTTGTTGGCAGACACATAGTTTGGTTTTATATTTTATTTTTCAGGAGGATGAATAAATGAGCTTTCCAATTACACGTCACCGCCGTTTGCGCGGTTCTGCTGGAATTCGTGGCATGGTGCGGGAGACGATACTGAATGTGCTGGATATGGTACAGCCTATTTTTGTGACTTATGGAACAGGTGTGAAGAATGAGATTAGCTCGATGCCGGGCGTGTATCATTTTTCGCTGGATACGTTAAAAGCAGAAGTGGACGAGATTGCCGCACTAGGCATCCCGGCTGTATTGTTGTTCGGGATTCCTGAGACGAAGGATGCTATCGGTTCTTCCGGTTTTGCAGAGGATGGAATTGTGCAAGAGGCTACTCGCTTGATCAAGCAGTGGTACCCAGAGCTGTTGGTCGTTGCAGATACCTGCCTTTGTGAATTTACGGATCACGGACATTGTGGAATGGTGCATACGCATACGGTGAATGGTGTGGTCCATGGCGATGTTATCAACGATGCCTCGCTGGAGCTTTTGACTCGTACGGCGGTATCCCAAGCAAAAGCTGGAGCAGATATTATCGCCCCTTCCAACATGATGGATGGATTCGTTCACGCAATTCGTGCGGGACTTGATGAGAATGGCTTTGAGCATGTGCCGATTATGTCGTATTCGGTCAAATATGCTTCGGCATTTTATGGCCCTTTCCGCGAAGCAGCGGATTCAGCGCCACAGTTCGGGAATCGCAAAACGTATCAAATGGACCCTGCCAATCTGCGCGAAGCACTCCGTGAAGCAGAATCCGATGTGCTGGAAGGCGCGGATATGTTAATGGTGAAGCCGGCACTGGCTTACCTAGATGTGATTCGTACGATTCGTGATCAGTTTGATCTTCCTTTGGTGGCTTATAATGTGAGTGGAGAATATTCCATGGTAAAAGCAGCGGCACTGCAAGGCTGGATCGACGAGCAAGCCATTGTGCTGGAAATGCTGACGGGCATGAAACGTGCTGGTGCGGACATTATTATTACTTATTTTGCAAAAGATGCAGCCCGCTGGCTGCGCGGCTAATCTTCATCATACCGACATCGCGGCAGTTAATATATATTTGTACAAGCTTGTGTAACCAAGAAGAGAATAGGAGTGAAGATACATGAGTAATGTGCCAATGGCGCGTAAAGAGGAAGCGTCCCGGAAGGCTTTTGATGAAGCAAAACAATATATTCCCGGTGGGGTGAACAGCCCTGTACGGGCGTTTAAATCCGTAGGTCTGACTCCGATTTATGTAGATCATGGGATGGGTTCGCGTATTTTTGATATCGACGGCAACAGCTTTATCGACTATGTGCTCTCATGGGGTCCGCTGATTATGGGTCATGCGCATCCTGAGGTTGTGAAGGCATTGCAGGAGACGGCGGTAAAAGGGACAAGCTTTGGCGCCCCAACGCTGCTCGAAACGGAAATGGCAAAAACCGTGGTTGAACGAGTGGCATCTGTAGATATCGTACGCATGGTTAACTCTGGAACGGAAGCTACGATGAGCGCGATTCGTTTGGCACGTGGTTACACGGGGCGCAGCAAAATCTTGAAGTTCGAAGGCTCCTACCACGGTCACGCCGATAGTCTGCTTATTAAGGCTGGCTCTGGTGTAGCTACATTGGGCTTGCCGGATAGCCCGGGTGTCCCAGAAGGCGTTGCAATGAATACCATTACGGTTCCTTACAATGATTTGGAGTCCACTCAGATTGCTTTCGAACGTTTTGGCAATGAGATTGCCGCAGTGATCGTAGAACCGATTGCCGGCAACATGGGCGTTGTTCCACCGCTTCCAGGCTTCCTGGAAGGGCTGCGTAAATTAACTTCTGACAATGGTTCGCTGCTTATTTTTGATGAGGTAATGACAGGCTTCCGTGTTAATCGTGGCTGTGCTCAAGGCTTGTTCGGGATTACTCCGGATATTACTTGTTTTGGCAAAGTTATCGGCGGCGGACTTCCAGTGGGTGCTTATGGCGGCAAAAGAGAGATCATGGAGCAAATCGCTCCTACTGGACCGATTTATCAGGCGGGCACACTTAGTGGTAATCCATTGGCGATGGCAGCCGGATATACTACACTCAAGCTGTTGACACCGGAAGTATATGATCGTCTGGAACAATTGGGTGCACGTCTGGAAGCGGGTTTGAAAAAGAATTCAATTGAGACTGGCATTCCGCTCACGATTAACCGGGTGGGATCGATGGTTTGTCCGTTCTTCACTGAAGGACCTGTAATCAATTTTGAAACGGCTAAGTCCAGTGACACGGATCTTTTCCGTCGTTATTTTGGTCATATGGTAAACCAAGGCATCAGTGTGCCACCTTCACAGTTTGAGGGGATGTTCATATCGGCTGCACATAGTGAGCGAGATATTGATGATACCATTGAGGGCCATTATAATGCCCTGAAGGCCCTTTGAGCATCGGAGCCGGAGAAAGAACCGGTGGTGGCGCTTGGACCCGGCGTGGAGAGTGGCTGGAGGTAACACCCGGCAAAATCATTACTGGAGCCGAGGATCCGCAGGCGATGATTGATAAGTGGCTGCTAGAAACTGTAGGCATGCCCGAGAAACTTCATCTGCGGTTACGCCGCGAGGGAGGCATTCAGTGGAAGGGTGACCGGCTTCGGCTGGCGCTTTTTCCCGATCGTGAAGCGGGGCTTGAACCGATATGGGAAGAGCTTGAGGTGCTGTACGAGGATGATTTTTGCCTGGTAGCTCATAAACCAGCTGGGCTGGCGGTACATCCAGATGGCAGTGGAACAGGTGTAACTCTGGATCACCTCGTAGCTGCGCATTACATCACTTCCGGGGAAAATGTGGCTGTGCGCCATATTCACCGCTTGGACAAAGATACAACGGGTCCGGTGATGTATGCGAAAAATGAGTTTGCACAGTTAGTTCTGGACGAGAATATGCGTGAAAAAAGCATCTCGCGGCACTATGCCGCGATCGTTGAAGGCATTGTGCCGCCTGCGCTTAAGGTGATCGATGCCCCGATTGGGCGCGATCGGCATCACGCTGCTCGCAGACGTGTCTCGCCCGGCGGACAATCTGCCGTGACGCGAATTATCGAGCGCGAGGCACTGCATGGCGGAAGCCTGGTGCATGTGCAGCTGGAGACTGGACGGACGCATCAGATTCGCGTTCATCTCAGCCATATGGGTTATCCCTTGTATGGGGATGACCTATATGGCGGTCCGGTTTGGGCTTCCAGCGCTGCCGGCCGCCATGCCCTGCATGGCGAGGCGCTGTCCTTCCGCCATCCTTGGAGCGGAGAACAGCTGGAAGTCAGCGATCCGTGGCCGGAGGATATGCTGCAGCTGCGAGATTTGCTGTCTGAAGCACCCTGACAGATACGTAAGTAGCTAAAGAACAGTAGAATCAGCAAAAGCTGGTTCTGCTGTTCTTTTTCTATTTTTTTCAGAAAAAAAACATCTATCCATGTCTTATTAATAAAAGCAGCATATAATACTTTGTTCTTACGAAGTAGTGCATCTATCAGCAGGCTGAAGGTTCGGTGAGCTCTTAAATTCATGAAATTTATTAGCATCCTGTCCGGTTAGTACTACCAAAGTTGTCATGCCTCTCTGTTTGAAGCATATACATGTGGGGAGTAACATTTTGGGCTTATGCTCTGGGCCTGTCTCAGGGTTAGATTATGCCAAGAAGGAGGACATATCCCGTGTTTGATCAGTCCCACGGCTTGCGGTTTGATATTTACGAACGCATTCACCTTTCGGAAGAGCTTCCGGGAATAGCTGAGCTGGAGGAGGTTGAACTACTTCCGGAAATACAGGTGATTCAGCGGGAGGATCGGGCCGAGTTATATGGTCAGCTGTTGCTTACCGGGCTTTACCGGAGTGAAGATGACCGAACACAACGTCTGGAGCATGCCATTCCCGTGGAAATCACTGTTCCGCTTACACGCGTCAGCTCAATTGAAGATATTGGGGTAGAGATTGAGAATTTTGATATCGATCTGCTCACGATGCGCACTGTGAATATAACAGGTGTGTTATCGCTGCGGGGGATCGGTGGTGCGGACCCTCAACCTCAACCAGCCTGGCAGCAAGAGGAGTATACAGTCGCCTATTCTCCTGTGAATGATGACAGGGTAGAAGCTACTGCGGAGCTACAAGAACAGGAAAATGATGCACTTTATGAAAATTCTCAGTGGACCTTCGGTGAGGATGCCTCACAGGTTGCTGTAGAAGAACATGAGCATGCCGAAGCGAATGAACAGGAAGCAGAAGAATCACTAGTCTCAAGTGGAGCCGCCCATACGTCCCCTGTAGTCAATTTCTCATCCGGTCAGGAGAAGGACAAGGGAGCTAAAGCACGGACACATAGTCTGGAATCCCAAGTTGATGATGCTAAAGCGGGTTTATCCGATTACTGGTTTAAAGCCGAGGCCCAGAACAAAGAGGTTGAGGTGTCTCAGCTGAATCAAGCAAGCTATGTGAGCGAAGAGAACCAACAGTCGGCAGAGGAATATTTTACTCCTAGAGAGACTGCTGTCCTAGCCGTTAGTGCAGATGCAATTCAGGATATCCCTGTATTCGCTTCTGAAAATGAGGCTAATAACGAGCTTCCTAAGCAAGAAGAGAATACTGCGCCGATTAATGAGAATGCGAACGAAGTTTTTGTTTCACAAGAGAGTGTGGCTTCTCATGAGGAGAAACAAGATCTTAAGATCGCCTTGGGCAGTAAAAAGGAAGCGGAAATTCCGGAAAAAGAACATCTCACCTTCTCCTCTTTACTAAGCTCCAGTCGTGTCCGTAAAGAGCAGGAAGCTCTGCAGTCGGAAGGAAATACATCTGCAGCAGTGGACGTTCCAGAGGTTGGCAATAATACGGAATGGAAGAGCAGATTCATTGCCAGCGCGGATGGAGCTAACATGTTCCGCAAAGTTCGGCTGTGTATTGTGCAGCGTGAAGAAACACTGGATACCATAGCAGAGAAGTATCAGCTAAGTGCGCGGGAGCTGGTAATGTATAATCGCTTATCCGGGCAGAGTGTAGAGGAAGGCCAAGTGTTGTACATCCCGTAATCGAATCGTGATGCGTACACACATGAATAGGTGAATCCCGATCAGGTATTAGGATCGGGATTTTTGCTGTTTCTTTGTTGGAAGGGATGCTTCAGAAGAAATAAGTCGAAATTCAGCCTAAAGTCCCGCTGCAAAGGCGTATCCAGGTTGACTAGGGGGGGCTCAAAATGTATTATGGAGTAAGCAATATCTAAGTAAAGACTGGGAACGGGAAGAGTAGGCGGTCAGCCCTTCAGAGAGCGGAATTGCAAGTGCTGTGACATTCCGTAGGAAACAGCCCCCGAAGTCGCCCCGGAGTCGCCCTTCTGAGCTTATCTTCATACCTGTGAAGGATAAGTTAGGTTGTGGCCGGTAGCAGCCGTTATCTGTACGAGTGTCGCGCTAAGCTTCTGAATCCGTAGGATAAGAAGTGTAGTTTTATTTTTCATTGGCGCGAAACAAAGGTGGTACCGCGAAAGAATGACCTTTCGTCCTTTGAGACGAGGGGTCTTTTTGTTTTTTTCAGAGACCTGTGTGCTCTATACAGCAACTTTATTAACAACTATAAGCAACTACAAGTAAACTAGTGGAGGTATCAGAGAATGGCTGACCAAAACCATCTAACAGCGGCAGATGCTGCTGCTACGAATGAATCTAAAAACGAGATGCCAACAACGTATGATCCGAAGGCAGCAGAACAGAAATGGTATTCCTACTGGACAGAGGGCGGATATTTCCGTGCAGGCCAGCGTCCGGATGCTAAAGCCTATAGTATTGTGATCCCGCCGCCAAACGTAACAGGAATGCTGCACATCGGGCATGCGCTCGATTTCACATTACAGGATATCCTGATTCGTACTAAACGGATGCAGGGCTTCGATACGCTTTGGTTGCCAGGTACGGACCACGCAGGTATTGCAACACAAACGAAGGTAGAGCAGAAGCTGCGCGAGCAGGGGATTTCCAGACATGACCTCGGACGTGAGAAGTTCCTGGAGCAGGTGTGGGATTGGAAAGACAAATACGCGAACACCATTCATGAGCAGTGGGCAAAAATGGGACTTTCCCTTGACTACTCCCGCGAGCGTTTTACCCTCGATGAGGGTTTGTCGAAGGGAGTTCGCGAGGTATTTGTTAAGCTTTATAATAAAGGCTTGATCTATCGCGGTAAACGTATCATCAACTGGGACCCGGCGGCTCGTACGGCGTTGTCGGATATCGAGGTTGAGTATAAGGAAGTTAACGGTCATCTGTACCACCTGCGTTACCCCCTTAAAGATGGCAGCGGACATATCACTGTAGCGACCACACGTCCGGAGACGATGTTGGGTGATACAGCAGTTGCTGTTCATCCTGAGGATGATCGTTATAAAGATCTGATTGGAAAAACGCTGATCCTGCCGATTATCGGCCGGGAGATTCCAATTATTGCTGACGAGTATGTAGATAAAGAGTTTGGCAGCGGTGCGGTTAAGATCACGCCAGCTCATGATCCAAATGACTTCGAGGTAGGTCAACGGCACAATCTGCCGCAGATCAACGTAATGGATGAGAGCGGTACGATGAACGAAGAAGCAGGACCTTACCAAGGTCAAGACCGGAGTGAATGCCGTAAGGCCATCACGGCGGATCTGAAGGAGCAAGGCGTTCTGATCTCTATTGAAGATCATGTGCATCAAGTTGGACATAGTGAACGCTCAGGAGCTGTTGTTGAGCCGTACCTGTCCACACAATGGTTCGTGAAGATGCAGCCGCTCGCCGAAGCTGCCATCAATGCACAGAAGGATGGTAATGGGGTTAACTTTGTACCTGAACGGTTCGAAAGAACCTACCTGAACTGGATTGAAAACGTACGCGACTGGTGTATTTCCCGTCAGCTTTGGTGGGGACATCGTATTCCGGCTTGGTATTCTGAATCTACCGGTGAGCTGGTTGTGGCGAATGATGAGGAAGAAGCGCGCCGGATCAGCGGCCTAACCGACTTGAAACAGGACGAGGATGTTCTGGATACTTGGTTTAGCTCCAACCTCTGGCCGTTTGCAACCCTAGGCTGGCCGAATGAAGACAGCGCAGATTTCAAACGTTACTATCCGAACGATGTGCTCGTAACGGGCTACGATATTATTTATTTCTGGGTAGCGCGGATGATCTTCTCAGCGCTGGAATTCACCGGAGAGAAACCATTCTCCGACGTATTGATGCATGGTTTGGTACGGGATGCTGAGGGACAAAAAATGTCCAAATCACTCGGCAACGGTGTAGATCCGCTTGAGGTTATCGAGAAGTACGGTGCAGATGCTATGCGTTATATGATTTCTACCGGTAGCACAGCGGGTCAGGATTTACGCTTCCGCTGGGAAAAGGTAGAGCAGGCGCGTAATTTCGCTAATAAGATCTGGAATGCGTCACGCTTCGCCCTCATGAATCTTGAAGGGGTTAGCTTCGAGAATATTGACATTACTGGTGAGCTAACTACGGCTGACCGTTGGATTTTACACCGCCTGAACGAAACTTCTCGTGAAATTACGCGTCTAATTGACTCGTACGAGTTCGGCGAGACTGGCCGCCAGCTGTACAACTTCATTTGGGACGATTTGTGTGACTGGTATATTGAGTTCGCGAAGCTGTCGCTTTACGGAACAGATGCCGCAGCCAAAGCGAAGACACAGTCCGTACTTGCTTATGTACTCGACCGCACGATGCGCTTGATCCATCCGTTTATGCCGTTTATTTCGGAGGAAATCTGGCAGCATCTGCCGCATGAAGGAGAGACAATTACTTTGGCTGCTTGGCCTGAGTATGATGCTGCTCTGGAGAACCCGCAAGCGGTAGCGGAAATGAACCTGCTGATGGATGTAATCCGGGCCGTTCGTAATATCCGTGCTGAAGTAAATGTACCGATGAGCAAAAAGGTTGATTTGATTATTAAAGCGAGCAATGAGGAAACGCTGAGCATCATTACTCGTAACGACAACTACATCGGACGTTTCTGCAATACCTCTTCTTTCGAAGCTGGCCTGAATCCGGAAACGCCAGACAAGGTAATGTCCGCTGTAGTAACGGGAGCGGAACTGCTTCTGCCTTTGTCGGGGCTGATTGATATTGAACAAGAAATCGCTCGTCTGGAAAAAGAAGTGCAGACGCTGAACAGCGAAGTAGAACGCGTAGAGAAAAAATTGAGCAATCAGGGCTTCGTGGCCAAAGCTCCCGCAAAAGTTATCGAAGAGGAGCAGGCGAAGCAGGCAGATTATTCTGCCAAACGTGAGAAAGTACTTGCCCGCATAGCAGAGCTGAGAGGATAAGAGACATGGATGACCTAAATCGGGGCGGGAGCACCGCCCCTCTTGCGACATATACCGAAGCGGTTAACTGGATCAAGGGCCTGATTCCTTTTGGAATCCGGCCAGGTTTAGACAGAATTGAGATGTTGATGGACAAGCTGGGAAACCCGCACCGTCGGCTGAAATTTATTCATGTGGCGGGTACCAACGGCAAAGGCTCCACCTGTGCTTTTTTGACAAGCGCACTTTTGCAAAGCGGCTATTCTGTAGGCACCTTCACGTCTCCGTATATTACGAAGTTCACGAACAGGTTCCAATATAATAATATGGACATTCCTGAAGAAACTCTTCTTGAGCTAGTGAATACCCTTCGTCCTTTGGTAGATGAGATTGCAGAAACGGAATTTGGCTCACCAACGATGTTTGAGGTAACTACAGCTGTGGCCATTCTATTTTTTGCGGGTGTTTCTTGTCCGGATGTTGTCGTATGGGAGACTGGGCTTGGGGGAAGGCTGGATGTAACGAACATCGTTACTCCGATCGTGTCGGTGATTACAAATGTCGGCCATGACCATATGGATATTTTGGGAGATACGCTTGAGAAGGTTGCAATGGAGAAAGCCGGAATTATCAAACCCGGTGTACCTGTTGTTAGCTGCGTAAATCAACCGGAAGTCGTGGCTGTACTCAAGGAGAAAGCGGCGGCTTGCCGCTCTACTCTTTATCTTGCCGGAGAAGATTTTAGCTATGAAGCTACTGGAATCCATGCGGATGTGCAGACCTTTAACTTTAAGGGTCCCTTCCGTTCGCTTGAACTTGGGATTGTGATGAAAGGCGAACACCAGATTAGCAATGCGGCAGGAGCCATGATGGTTCTTGAAGTTTTGCGCCAGTATATGGCGTTCATGTTAGAGGATGAAGATGTTCTGGAAGGATTGCGTCATGCATTTTGGGCTGGAAGGCTGGAAGAGGTAAGTAAATCTCCGAGGATCGTACTGGATGGAGCACATAATCCGGAAGGCGCGGAGAGCCTTGCCAAAAGCCTGCCACAGCTCTATAAATACGGTAAATTAAATTTACTTATGGGAATGATGGCAAATAAGCATCATGAATCCTACTTTAAGCATATACTGCCTATAGTGGATACGCTCATCCTGACCGAACCGGATTTCCAGAACAAAATGGACGCGGAGCATCTGCAGGTTATCGCAGAAAGTCTGCGGGATAAATATGCCAAGGAAAACTTGGTAATCATAGTAGAACATAATTGGGGAAAAGCGCTGCAACAACTGAAGTCGATTACAGCGGAGGATGACCTTGCCGTCGTATCTGGTACGCTGTATTTGATTTCTGACGTGCGCGGTACACTTTTGCAGCAACCCGATACTGAAAAAGGCTGGTGACGACTGTTGGATACTACTGAACGTGTGCATTTTATAGGGATCGGCGGCTACGGTATGAGCGCGATTGCCCGAGTAATGCTAGAAATGGGATATACGGTTACGGGCTCCGATGTGGCTGCCCAAGAATTGACGGATAAATTGATTGCTAAAGGTGCCAAGATTTATATTGGGCATACAGCAGAACAAGTAAAAGGTGCGGATCTGGTCGTGTACTCTACGGCTTTGTCCAGCGATAATGTGGAATGGGTGGAAGCAGAGCGTCTTAAGATTCCAATTCTGCACCGCTCACAAATGTTAGCCCGTTTATTGAACGAACGTAAAGGGGTAGCTGTTGCCGGAGCGCATGGTAAAACAACTACATCCTCTATGATCGCACTTGTAATGGAAGAGTGTGAAGTTGATCCTACGTATATTATCGGCGGAGAGATTATGAACGTCGGTACGAATGCAAAGGCAGGACAAGGCGATTATGTAGTGGCGGAAGCGGATGAGAGCGATGGCTCTTTCTTGCACTATCATCCTTGGCTTGGAATTGTCACGAATGTTGAAGCAGATCACTTGGAGAATTACGGCGGAGATTTTAACCGCCTCAAGGCTGCTTACGTACAGTTTATGAACCAGACCCGTGAAGACGGCACTGCGATTGTGTGTGCAGATGACGAGAATGTGATTTCTTTATTGCCTGAAGTGTCAGGTAAGGTGATTACTTACGGCATCAAGTCCAAGACTGCAGATTATATTGCCACAGACATCGTTCTTGGGGACCGTCAGGTTTCGTATACGATGAACCATAATGGCGTAGTATTGGGACAAATTGAACTATCCGTGCCAGGCCAGTACAATCTGTATAATTCAATGGCTGCGGTTATCGCTTGTTTGAAGTCAGGAATCTCTTTTGAAAAAATCGCTGAAGCGATCGTGAAATTCCATGGTGCGAAGCGCCGTTTTCAAGTGCTCGGAGAAGTCGATGACATTCTGGTCATCGATGATTATGCGCATCACCCAACTGAAATTCAGGCGACAATCAGTGCTGCTAAGGCAACGGGGAAACGGATTATTGCCGTATTCCAGCCTCAGCGGTATACACGTACGTTCTTCCTGCTAGATGCCTTCAGCCGTGCCTTTAGCGAAGCAGATGAGGTGATCATCACCGACATCTACTCTCCGGCGGGTGAGAAGCAGATTGAAGGGGTTACATCTGCGAAGCTGGTTGAGCTTATTGTGCAGAACAGTAACGCCGGTGCAAGACATCTGCCAACCAAAGAAGATGTGCTTGCTGATCTGAAACCTCGTATTGCCCCAGGTGATCTGGTGATTACGATGGGCGCAGGCGATATCTGGAAGGTTGGATACGCATTGGCGGACGGCTTGAAGAAGCGTTAATACAAACACAGGCCTACACGAGAATATTCATATTCTCTTGACCATAGCACTTCCCCCCGAGCTCCGTGCAGGGGGAAGTGCTTTTTTGTATACTTAAGCAGTGTATGTACAATCTAAAAAATGAAATAAATAGGGTATTTGCTGAACCAGCCATTGAGTGCTATAGTGCTGTCAGTAGAGGATCAATTTTTCCGTGTAGGTGGTGACTCATGGACTCCCAGCTTGATATCAAAACGTTAGTGTATTTATTTATTTTTGGAAATCTATTTATATTGCTGCTGATAACCAATTACCGGAGGAGCGCTCCTAAAGACAGGGCATCCACCTTATTCATACGCTCCAAGGCGGTGCAGCTGCTCTTCTGGTGTTCATTATTATTATGGGGTCATATCCCCCGCGCTTTATCCATTCCACTTAGCAACGCTTTGATTCTTTTAGGCTGCTGTCTGGAGATTATTGCTTTACTGCTGATGATGGGAATCCTTGGGCAGCGGATAAAGTTGTATTACATAACGCTTTCCATACTTAGTTCGATTACTTTTAGTATTGTTGCGATCTTCTTTCATCATTCCAGCTGGCGCATAGCCTGTACCTCACTATGGTCGATACTGTTTATTGTCTATCCAGCTTACCACCTCACGGTGAACCCCAAAGGCACGCCTCTTCAGAAGATACTCGGAATATTGTTTTACGCTTTTGCAGGGATTATGCTGCTCCGCGCGATTGTTGCATTGATTTGGGAGCCAGAGATGAACGTGTTCACAACTAATCTTTCGCAGTATTTATATTATCTGGGGATGTATTTATTGTTGATTGTGGGAGCCGCAGGCTTTATTCTACTTTCTAACGAGCATTCCTTTGTAAAACTGAAACGAATCGCTAGCTACGATGATTTGACTGGAATCCTTAACCGTGGAGCATTTCTTGAGGAAGCTGAAGTACGGCTTGAGAAGGCAGTTGCTGAGCAAGAGTACTTTTCGTTTATGTTGCTGGATTTGGATCATTTCAAAGAAATCAATGATACATACGGCCATGATACCGGCGATGTTGTTCTGGAAGAATTCGCATTGACGATTAAGGACAACCTCGAAAACAGCGATTTATTTGGCAGGCTTGGCGGCGAGGAATTTGCAGTTATACTTTGCGGGCTGGATGAAGCTGGCTGTGACCGGAAAGCTGAAGTGTTACGAAAGGCAGTAATGAAGACGCCTACACAAAAACTCTTACAAGGCTATACAGTTAGTATAGGTGTAATTACAATCATGCCGGATCAGGAGATCTGGATAAATAAGCTGTACAAGCTGAGCGATAAAGCGTTATACCAAGCCAAACAAGAAGGAAGAAACCGAGTGATCAGATACAATTATATTTATTGAGCTTGGAGAATACAGGGGGTGAAATTCACTAACATGCATCTGGATCTCAAGACACTGCTGGTCTGCCTCTTTATGTGGCAATCCTTTACGGTATTGCTTATTGTTGTCTATCGTTTGCGTTACGCGCAGGAACGGACTTCTACTCTGTTTGTCACGGCAAAATATTTGCAGCTGGCAGCTTTAATTCTCCTTTTGCTGAATGATTTCACAGACTCACGACTTCCCATTCCTATCAGTATGCTGCTTGCTTTAGCTGGAGGTACGCTGGAAAGCTTAGCGCTTCTGATGCTTCTCAGAGTTTTTGGGAGTAGGGTTGAACGATATTATACGATCCTATTCGGAGTATCCATTGTCATCGTAGTGCTGCTGCATTTAATTATGCCGGATGAGCGGTTCGTTATGGCTGCAACTTGTCTATTTGGGATTATGATCATAGCTTTGCCTGCTTACATATTAGCTGTGAAGATTAGAGAGACCTCTCTCCAGCGAACCATAGGACTGTTGTACTTTGTTGTAATTTTAGCGCTGGTTAGCAAGGGACTTGAACCGTTTTATTCGATGTTAGGATGGAATGCACAGACCTCTCACTGGCTGCAGATATTTTTTTATCTGGGGATTTATTTGCTTATGTTCTTAGGAACTGCAGGCATCATGCTGCTATATAGGGAGGATTCCTTCACGGAATTGGAGCGGGTGGCCACTTATGATGTGTTGACAGGTATTTTGAATCGCAGATCCTTTGTACAGCGCGCCCGGCCTTTAATAGCTGCCTTAGCAATGAAGAAGTTGCCATATTCTTTTTTACTGCTGGATGTGGATCACTTTAAACGCATAAACGATACCTACGGCCACAATACCGGCGACCACGTTCTGAAGGATCTGGCTCATAAAATAAAACAGCAGCTTGGCAATGGCGATCTGTTCGGAAGATTCGGTGGTGAGGAGTTCACTGTTCTGCTGCATAGAGCCGATGAACAAAACAGTGATATGATTGCAGAGCGGATGCGCACAGCGGTTACAGGGGCGGTCATTCATGGTGTACCCTTGCATTACACGATAAGTATTGGCGTCATCACAGTGGATTCAGGTGAACGATACTCATTGAACACTCTTTACAAACTTAGTGACACTGCATTGTATCAGGCTAAGAAGAAGGGCCGGAACTGTGTAGTTAGAAGTTATGACAACTAAAGTGTCTTCCTTTCGACAATAAGCGAGGGAGACGCTTTTTTTGTATGCAAAGAGGCGTAGTACATATTACCTAACGATTACAATTTCTATCCATAGAGCAATTCATGATTATGTATGGCGTGAAAAAGGGGGTTTTAATCTATTTTTTAGAAAATGTGGCGTTTTATAAGGGGAAATCGTGATAGAATTTTGGAAACTCAGAAAAAAACTTAAAAAATTTTAGACTTCTCCTATAAATCGACAAAACTTTTATGTGAAATGAGTTACTATTGAACTGCATCTAAAGTTTCAGTTAGTAGATGGGGGTTTTTATTACAAAATACAAGGAGCCAGAGTCATGCGAGAAAGAATGCTGTTCCTATCAGCCCAGAATCAAAGCGCAGAGGATCTAGAAGGAGAAATGAGAACAGGGAGTATTCTCGAGATTTTGCTTGGGAAATTTGATATAGATTTGCTGACGTACGGCAGTGCCAACCAAACCGTGTCTATAAATGAGCGGACGGCACTTACGGTTCATAACATTAACGAAGATTATACGACCTGGAGGCCAATGCTGCGCCCCTTACATAAACTGCGGAATTTCTCGAATTTAAGTCATATAGATAAAGATATGAAGAACACTATTTTGGAGCTTTGCCGTTCCAATAATTATAAGCATGTATTTATATCGCATGTCCTACTGGGAAAATGTATTGATATGGTGCGGAGCTTGCTTCCAGAAGCCAGTGTGATCACAGATACCTATAGTTTTGCAAACGGAAGCGGAGGATCTGCCGGAGAGACAGGGAAGTTAAGCAGGAAGAATCCCTATAATAAACTCAATGCCGCATGGGATCGTAGGAATAAACGGCGATTAATGAATAAAACGGGTCTACTTTTAGCAACCTCGGAATGGGATGCACTAGCGTTCAAATCTCTATCATTTGCCGATGCCCGTAAGGTTCATGTTGTCCCTCATTTCATCAAGATGAATGAGTACGAGACTTTTGCAGAGCCTGTGACTAAAGAAAATTCAATTGTGCTGCACTGGAATATGAATATGAGACTGGGAATAGATGCAGCCCGAGTATTCTTTAAAAAAACCTATCCCATGATTAAGGAGCAAGTGCCCGATATCAAAAGTTATATTATCAGCTCAGAGGTTCACCCGGAGGTCATGACTTTGATTAAGGAAGATGAATCGGTCATAGTCACTGGACCCGTAAATTCCTCTACTGAATACATACGACGGTCTAAAGCTGTTCTGGTGCCTATCCTTGAAGGCTGCGAAGTTTCTAGAAATATACTGGAATCCTGGGCGCTTAAAACGCCGGTGGTTACTAGCTCTATCATGTGTGAGAAGCTGAATTGTGAGCATAACCGAAATATTTTGCTGGCTAATACCTCGGTTGAGGTGGTTGGAAGTGTATTGAATTTACTGAAAAATCCTGAGCTTGGCGCCATTATTGCGGATCGTGCGCATGAGACTTTGTTGAAAAATTACGAAATGAATCATGTTAAGAGTAAGATTCTTAGTCTTGTATAGAGGGTTGTCAGACATGATGCTTGCCGCTCTGGACAACAAATAACCCGCGAGGACCATTAAAGTCCTACGCGGGTTATTTGTTGACAGGATTTTAGAGCAAGTTGCGGCGCAGTTCTTCTGGTGATTTCGGAGACAACATCCCAAGTGGAATATCGAAAACAGTACGCGCTCCGCTTTGACCTTCTTGACTCATACGCTGAGCAGCTCTGGCATAAGCCACAAGCACACTAGCTGTAAATTCAGGATTGCTTTCCAGCTTCAGGCCGAATTCAACAATTTGTTTCGTGCCTTCTCCTGTTACACCACTGCGAATAACGAACCCGCCGTGCGGAATACCGCTGTGCTGAGCTGCCAGTTCTTCTTCAGTGATGAAAGTAACCGTAGTATCATAATCTGCAAAGTAGTTCGGCATATTCACGATTTCTTCGCGAATACGCTCTTGATCTGCACCTGCCTCAGCTACTACAAAACACTCTCTAAGATGTTTTTCACGAGTAGTAAGTTCTGGTGTTTCACCCGCACGGATGGCCTCGATAACCTCTTGTACTGGAACCGTATATTGTACGCCACCTTTAACGCCTTCTACTCTGCGAATGGCATCGGAGTGACCTTGGCTGACGCCTTTACCCCAGAAAGTATATTCTTTACCTTGTGGCAGAATAGCTTCAGCTAGCAGACGGTTCATGGAGAATAGGCCTGGATCCCAGCCCGTAGAAATTACGCTGAGTGTTCCGCCTTGTTTAGCTGCGGCATCAACGGTCGCAAAGAACTCAGGGATTTTGGCATGAGTGTCAAAGCTGTCCACGGTATTAAACATCCGGGCAATGGCTGGTGTCTGTTCTGGCAGGTCGGTAGCCGATCCTCCGCACAGAATCATAACATCCACTTTTCCCTTATATTGTTCGACGGCAGAGATATGCTCGAATTTCACACCGGTTTCACCGGCTTCCAGTTGTCCAGGCTCTCTGCGCGTAAAGATCGCAACCAGCTCGATATCTTCACTTTGGTTAATAGCCTTACGTACACCTTTTCCTAAATTACCGTAGCCCACAATTGCTGCTTGAATTTTTTGTTTCAGAAAAAGCCCTCCTAAACTGTAATGAACTAAAATCCTATTTCTAGCTTAACTAGTATAGTGCACACTTTTAGCTCTTTTTATATAGTATATAAAAGTTACATGTAATGTAAACTGAATCCGTATAACTTTCATTATTCATTTGACTATAATTTATTATTCATTTGACTATAAAAATAGCATATCTCTCTATTGTCTATCATATATTTCCATATAGATTAGATGAGGTGAGGTGTTACTGTTGAATAACGGAAGAATGACATTCCGATTTGACGTGAATAAGGACGAGCCTAAGCCAAAACCGCAGGTAGTGGAGCGCTGGTCCAGTGGCGGACTGGGCACAGCTGAAGAATATGCAGAGGAGTTGCGCAAGGAGGTCGGTCCAGCACAGCAGCATACTTGGGTGCATGAACCTGATTTACGCTCTATGCGTGAGGCACCACCGGAGGATGCTTACGACTACTACTCAGGAACTGTAGATCCACGCCAGCAAGAATGGGACGAACAGGATAGAGATTTCAGAAATACGCAGCAATCATATCTGCTCTCAGATTTGGTACTGGATGAAAGAGATAAATCAGCAGAGGTTTACACGGGAAGTTATGGAGGCTCATACCATACTCGTCGCCCATCGTATTGGTGGAAATTATCCCTGTCTGTGGTGGGAGCGATCGGCACAGGTCTACTGCTTGGATATGCGGCGCTTTCCTTTTTTTATGGAGGAAACATGGACAGTAGTTCAGTAACCGGGATAACAGATACGTTGGCTACTTCAGGGCAGACTTCCGGAGCTAATGATCCAGCAGGTGTAGGAACCTCGGGATTGCCGGTTACGGGCACAGATGATGCCGGCAAAAACAGTATTCCTGTTCAAGTGGCTGCGCAAAGCTACTACCTGCTGCAGTATGGCGTATTCAGTACGCCGGCAGGCGCGGAACAAGCTAGACAAGAGCTGTTGGACGCTGGCTTGGCTGCGGGCTTAGACCCAGCTGACGGAAATCGTGTATATGCCGGAATGTCCTCTGACCGTGAACAAGCTAAGCTGCTCAGCAGTGGTCTGAAGAATCAAGGGATTGAGCTTTATGTGAGAGAGGTGGAGCTTCCCGGAGTGGAACGATTAGGATTTGCCGGAAATGCGGAGGCTGTGAATAGTTATTTTGCGGTGAGTGGACAGTTGCTCAGTGAACTAAGCAGTCAATCTGCTTCGTTACTCAGTGACGGGCAAACGGATGCGGCAGCTAATACCTCAGCTGTGAGTGATCTTCATCTCCAATGGAGTGAAGCTGTTAAAGCTCTGGAGCAAGGCATAACGCCTGAAGCCAAAAGCATTTGCGCAGCGCTAGAGAAATCTATGAGCCAAGGAATTTCAGCACTGAGTGAATATAACAAGAACAAGGCGCAAGCCCTGCTTTGGGAAGTGCAGGAGTCCATGCTGAGCTTCTTGACCAGCCAAAAACAGCTACTGTCTGCTATGAATTGAATGCTTGGATTGCGGGTTCAAAATAACAGCAAGTCTCCGGGAAATTGGGGGCTTGTTGTTTTTTTCGGAGAGGGGTATCGTTCCGCAACTTTTAGGGCAAAAGGTGGTAAACATTACCGTAGGGGATTTTACGTTTGTATTGATCACCGTTTCACCGTATAATAATTAGGGTGTCAAAAAATGGCGAGGGAAGACTGAGATGAAGAAGAAAAATGTAGGAACACTGCTGTTATTTCTAATTCTAGGCTGGCTGGCTGGAGCCTGGATCGCCAAGCTGCTGCAGCCCGTAAAGGCTCTGTCTTTTCTAACAACATCGACTGTGCTCAAATGGTCTCCGCGAGCCGATTTAGACATCATAACCTATGACATCACTATTCATTTGAAATTGTGCATGCTTAGTCTCGCCGGTATTATTACAGCTGTATGGCTGTACCGCAGACTGTAACTCTCGTTACTGAGCAAGAAGGGACGTTTACAACGTGGACAACTCACCACTCATTATTCTAGCCTCAGGTTCACCGCGTCGACGTGAGCTGTTATCCTTACTGGGTTTGCCCTTTGAGGTCATTACCAGCGAAGCTGATGAGAGCACACCGCCGGATTGGACGCCGGAGAGAATCGTGCGCAGTCTAGCTTTGCGAAAAGCAGAAGCCGTAGTAGCTGCAGCCGGAGAGCGTAACGCAGTCATTATAGGAAGCGACACAATTGTTGTATTAGATAATACTGTGCTAGGCAAACCGGTGGACAAGCTGGACAGCAAAGCGATGCTTACCAGACTTCAGGGCCGAACTCATAAGGTATACACGGGTGTAGCCTGCCTCGGACTCCCGAATGGGAAGACTATAGTGGAGCACCGTGTTACTTCCGTAACGATGAGGGCAATGACTGAAGAGGAAATTGCTGCTTATATTGCTACGGGAGAGCCTGCTGATAAGGCTGGCTCATATGCGATACAAGGGCTTGGGTCCATTTTAGTGGAACGAATTGAAGGCTGTTATTTCAATGTAGTCGGATTGCCTTTGTCGCTTCTTGGCGAAATGCTATCCGAGTTCGGCATAACGGTATTGAGCCGGTAGGAAGCCTGGGGAAAGAGGGATAGGGATGGAGTCGCAACCAATTATGCTGCGGGACCTCCCCCATGAAGAACGACCTAGAGAGCGCATGATGCATTATGGGGCGGAATCATTAAGTCAAGCGGAGTTGTTAGCCATTCTGCTGCGTACGGGAACACGCCGCGAGTCGGCTATTCATATTGCACAGCAGATGCTGGGGAAGATCGGTGGCCTGCGTGGGCTAGTTGACCTTAGCATCGAAGAACTGACCAAAATCAACGGTATCGGTCCTGCCAAGGCCGTACAACTAAAAGCAGGCATCGAACTGGGAAGGCGCCTTGCGAATTCCAGGTTCAATATGCCGGTCATTATCCGCTGTCCTGGGGACGCTGCAGAGATTCTGACTGAGCAATTGCGTTATTTGCAAAAGGAGCATTTTGTCTGTCTGTTTCTGAACACGAAGAATCATGTGATTGGACAAGAAACATTGTCCATGGGCAGCCTGAATGCTTCGATCGTTCATCCTCGTGAGGTATTCAGAGCAGCTATAAAATGCAGTAGCGCCTCTATTATATGCGCGCACAATCATCCTAGTGGTGATCCAACACCTAGTCCAGAAGATATTTCCCTAACCGCTAGATTGCTTCAGGCAGGTGAGATTATCGGAATAGATGTGCTGGACCATCTAATTATCGGAGATAGCAGTTTCGTAAGCTTGAAAGAAAAAGGACATATGTAATATAAATGTAGATTTACTTAGGAAAAGGAGAAATTAGCATGTTGGGTGGTTTCACAAAAGATTTAGGAATTGACTTGGGGACAGCGAATACGCTTGTCTACGTACGCGGTAAGGGCGTTGTTGTAAGAGAGCCTTCCGTTGTAGCCATTAACACTGATACTAAGACGATTGAAGCCGTGGGTGAATCCGCCAAAAAAATGATCGGTCGTACTCCTGGAAATATCCGTGCGATCCGCCCGATGAAAGATGGCGTTATCGCTGATTTTGATACAACGGCTACGATGATTAAATATTTTATTCGTCAAGCACAGAAACAGCGTTCTATGTTCCAGCGTCACCCTAATGTAATGGTCTGCGTGCCATCTGGTATTACTGCTGTAGAGCAACGTGCGGTAGAAGATGCTACCAAACAAGCTGGCGCTCGAGAAGCTTACATTATCGAAGAGCCTTTTGCTGCTGCTATCGGTGCGGATCTGCCAGTATGGGAGCCTACAGGTAGTATGGTTGTAGATATCGGTGGAGGTACAACTGAAGTTGCCGTAATCTCGCTCGGCGGTATTGTTACTAGCCGTTCAGTGCGTGTTGCAGGTGATGAAGCGGATGAGTCCATCATTCAATACATCAAACGTCAATACAATCTGATGATCGGTGAACGTACTTCGGAGCAGCTCAAAATGGATGTTGGCTCTGCCCTTCCTCTTGAAAAGGCTGAAACCATGGAAATTCGCGGCCGTGATCTCGTAACAGGTCTGCCAAAAACACTTACAATTACTTCTGATGAAATCTGTGAAGCTTTGTCTGACACAGTGAATGCTATTATTGAAGCTGTTAAAGTAACATTGGAAAAATGTCCGCCAGAGCTTGCAGCAGATATTATGGATCGTGGAATTGTTTTGACAGGTGGGGGAGCCTTGCTTCGCAACTTGGATAAGCTGCTTGCACGTGAGACGGGAATGCCGGTTATTGTTGCTGAGAATCCACTGGACTGTGTAGCTATTGGAACCGGTAAGGCACTTGAGAACATTCATTTGTTCAAGAGCCGCAGCGGATCCAGTCTTCGTTCGAAGAGATAAGATGATGTTCTACCACTTGTGTAAGTCAACCCCTGTTATGGGAGAAATACTGTTGTTAGAGGGTGTTGAAACTGTTTAAACTCTTAAGCAATAAACGTCTGTTTATTCTGTTGATTACACTGGTGCTGTTCATTGTGGTAATGGGCTTCAGCTTGGCAACAAGGAAAAACTTGTCCTGGCCGGAGAACTTTCTCAGAGATTCGACTGGTTTCGTGCAAAAAATGTTCTACAAGCCCGCTGGATATGTAGCGGGCTTGTTTGAAGATATTGGAAATCTGAGTGATCTTGCTAAAGAAAATGAACAGCTTAAAATTATGGCTGCCCAGTATGCACGTGATAAAGCCCAGTATAATTTCGTCAAGGCGCGGAATGACGAGTTGGAGAAAAATTGGAATTTCACTGAAGAACAGAAGAAATTGTATAAATATGAATATCGTATTGCACAGGTAATTAGCCAGACAACAGAGCCAAGCAATAGTACGATTGTTATCGATTTGGGCTCCAAAGATGGGGTTAGACCTAATATGTCCGTAATTTCAGTGGATGGTCTAGTTGGTGTTATCAGTAAGGTGAGCAATTTCACCTCCACGGTGAAGCTAATGACAATGATGGACACCAATGATCCTAATTCCCAGCCGCCTATTGCGGCAACTGCCTTAAATAAAGAGGGTAAATCCTTTGGGATGATTGAGAGTTATAATCCAGAGACGAACAGACTGCTGATGACTAAGATTCCACCGGGTGATCCTATTGCAGCGAAGGATACTATTCTGTCTTCCGGCATTGGAGGGTTATATCCAAGGGGATTGACAATAGGCACAGTTGAAAGCGTCGATGTTGGTGAATTTGGATTAACCTCCACAGCAGTGATTAAGCCTTCAGCAGAATTTCAGGACTGGAAGCAGTTGATTGTTGTGTTTACGGAGGAGCGTGCTGAATAGTGAATATGCGCAGATCAGTTCTTGTTCTGTTACTGTTCCTCTTATTTATTGTAGAGGGAACCATCTTACCTTGGCTGATTCCAGATGTGTGGCAGATGCGAATCATTCCGAATCTGGTTTTTGTAGTGTTATTGTTCGTGACTATTTATCATCATCGGCATACAGCACTTATATTGGGATTATGTTTTGGAATGCTGCATGATGTCGTTTTTTACGGCAGAATTCTTGGAGCACACTCTTTTGCGATGGGATTGTCGGCTTATTTAATCGGCCTTTTATTTCAGATTCCGCGTGCTCCGCTGCCCCTTATGATGACTGTGGTTCTGCTTGGAAGTCTACTTGAGGATAGTATACTATTTGGTATCTATAGTGTATTTAATCTTAATCAAGAACCTTATAGCTGGGCGATTTTGAATCACATGCTGCCGACGATGCTTTTCCATTTTGCCATCGGGCTACTCTTTTACATACCGGTTCGGCGCCAGCTTGAGCTAATCAAGAAAGAAACGAATAAGGAAGAAGCGGCTTAAAGAGCTTCTATTTTCTTTCTATACAAAGCAGGAATTTAAGGGGCCCGGCACGAATGAATGAGGATAGGGGGCCAGGCATATGACAGTAAAATCCAAGCATGTAAGGATTAAGGGCATCAAGGATGGCCTGATATTCCTGCTAGACGACAAATGTCCCTTTGAAGATCTTCTGAGCGAGCTTCGCTATAAGCTGGAGCACAGCCATCAAAATATTTTAACTGGACCGATTGTACATGTGGACATAAAGCTGGGCAATCGTACCGTAACTGAGGAAGACAAGGAAGCTGTGCTGGAGATTCTTAAGGGACAGGGAAATCTGTTGATTCGATCTATAGAGGCGCTTCCAGCGCCCGGCAGTGAGGATAATGACGCATTGTTTTTGATGAGCGGAATTCTACGTTCCGGCCAGGTGCTGCACCATAACGGAAATCTTCTATATCTGGGGGATGTGAACCCTGGGGGGACCATAACCTGTTCAGGCGATATTTATATACTAGGTTCGCTAAGAGGGATGGCGCATGCTGGAGTAGACGGGAATGAGGAAGCGATTATAGCTGCTTCTTTAATGTCTCCAACGCAGCTGCGAATTGCCGATATTATTAGTCGTCCGCCCGATGAATGGGAAACCCGAGAAAGCAGTATGGAATTTGCATATTTAACAAACGGAGCTATGCAGATCGATAAGATTCATAATTTGGTCAAATTACGTCAGGATTTAAATGTGTTTAAAGGGGTGTAGCCTCCATGGGAGAAGCGATAGTCGTAACCTCGGGCAAAGGCGGAGTTGGCAAAACAACCACAACAGCCAACATTGGAACCGCACTTGCACTGCAGGGCAAAAAAGTATGTCTCGTCGATACCGACATTGGACTGCGTAATCTGGATGTAGTTATGGGGCTTGAGAATCGTATTATTTATGATCTTGTGGATGTAGCAGAAGGACGTTGCCGCCTTAATCAAGCGCTCGTTAAAGACAAGCGCTTTGATGAATTGTATATGCTGCCTGCAGCTCAAACAAAGGATAAAACGGCTGTCTCTCCTGAACAAGTAAGAGATATCATTCTTGAACTAAAGAAGGAATATGAGTATGTTCTGATCGATTGTCCGGCAGGAATCGAGCACGGCTTCCGCAATGCGATTGCCGGTGCGGATAAAGCGATTGTGGTTACCACACCAGAGCATGCCGCTGTGCGGGATGCCGATCGTATAATCGGACTATTAGAACAGTCGAGTGTGGAATCGCCGAAATTGGTGGTAAACCGTATTCGCCCAGGTCTTGTGAAGTCTGGCGATATGCTTGATATTGAGGATATATTACAGGTGCTGAACATTGATCTTATCGGAATTGTTCCGGATGATGAACTAGTCATTAAAGCCGCAAATAACGGAGAACCTACAGTTATGAATCCCGATTCTTCAGCTGCTATTGCCTATCGCAATATTGCACGCCGAATTTTAGGTGATGCTGTACCCCTGATGCAGCTTGACCGCAAACCGGGAGCATTTAAGAAGCTTAAGAAATTTTTCGGCATGGCTTAATTTTTACTAAGCAATCCTATTATAAGAAGCATACACGGGTCCCACCAGTAGAGAAATCTATGGTGGGGCTTATTTTTTTGAATAAATATGAATGGATGGCATTTCCGGGATTTAAATGGTCTGTCTTGCAGGGGCTTGTTCTAAAGAGACTTCCGTGCTTCATAAAATGGAAGTAAAACAAGCCCGTCCGGAGGGATAAATATGGATCAGAAATCAGATATCAAGAATCGCCGCAAGGAGCGCATTCGTAGTTTATTGGAGGAACTCCCGGAAGTCTCAGCAGTCTCAGGAGTTTCGGAAGTCCCGGAACTAGAAATAGCGGAGGCTCCCCCTTTATTTATTATGCCGGATAAGAGTACGAGCTTTAAGGAATGGGGAACAGGATTTAAGAATGCGGATCAATCCTCTGTAGAGCCCGATCCAGAGGTGATGTGGAAAAAGAGTCGTGGAGGCTGGGAGGATGACGGCGGTGGAGGCTCAAATTTTACTGCTGGTTTTATTCGGCGCTTTGTTGCTAGTGTTCTTGTGTTTGGAGCAGTGTGGGGGATTTTTGCGGTACATCAGCCATGGTCGTATAAGATGCAAGCTTTTATTAGTGATGCGTTAAGCAATGACATGGATTTCACGGCTGTGAGAGTCTGGTATGAGGAGAACTTTAACGGAGCTCCAGCGTTCATTCCGATATTTGGGGATAAAGATGAGCCTGCTCAAAAAGTGGCCGCTCATCATCAACTCACTGCCCCGATAGCTGGGAGCATTGTCCAGCCCTTTGCTTCTACGCTAAAAGGGGTGGAAATTATGCCTCAAATCGATTCAACCTTAAATGTGACGGTGAAAAGTATAGACATGGGACGTATTCTCTCCATCTCTAAAGAGCTGGAAGGGGGCATTCGAATTGCTGTTCAGCATTCAGGCGGTGTCACTGCAGAATACGGACATTTGAGCGGCACCAAGCTGGAGGTTGATGACTGGGTGCAGAGCGGGGATTCACTCGGTTGGATGATGGAGAAGGACGTATCCTCAGCTTCAACACTATTTTTCGCAGTGATGAAAGACAAGACTTATATTGATCCTACAGAAGTGGTATCGTTTGATTAGGATCTTTGGTATCGAACTGTCACTACATCCACTGTTCGTGATCATTATGTTATTCTCCGTGGTCACGGGACAATTTCTAGAGCTGCTCACCTTATTTACGATTGTCTTCATTCATGAAATGGGACATGTCGTTGCGGCTCTTTTGGCTGGTGTTACAGTTAAGTCGGTTCAGCTTCTTCCGTTTGGCGGAGTGGCTGTTATTGAAGATCATGGGCGGCTTACAGCCAGTCGTGAGATCGGAATTGCCCTTGCCGGTCCACTGCAAAATGGAATTATGATCGTAATTGCTTTGGGACTTCAACAAGCCGGTTATGGCAATCAGGAATTTCTGACCTATTTTATTCATGCCAATGCCATGATTGGACTTTTTAATCTAGTGCCAGTGCTGCCGCTTGACGGAGGTAAAGTGCTTCAGGCCACTATTAGTTTAGTGCTTCCTTATTACTACACTTTGTTATGGACTGGACGGGTGAGTGTAGTCGCAAGTGTTCTTGTGATTATATATGCGCTGCTGCCTCTTGGAGCGGGTGGAGGCCTTAGGCTGAATATGGTCATGATCGGAGCTTTTTTGCTGTATTCGAATTTTACCGACCATCGTAATTTACCGTACCGGTTTGTTGCTTTTTTGATGAATCGGGAGGCTGTTTATGAGTATCATTTGCGAACAGGAAGCGTAGCTCGTCCAATAGTTGCATTATCTGCGAAACCTTTAGATGATATATTGCGTCTATTTAAACGTAATCAATATCATTTTATCTATGTGTTAAACGGTAAAGGAAATGTTGTTGCTGTTGTGCCGGAACAGCGCTTAATATCAACCTACTTCGGAATATAGTGTATTTATGCAGAGAATGTGAAGGAATGAACGAACGAAACCAGAGGTGAAGCCATGAAACAGATGATCGTTCACTGCACGCAGCACATTACCCGAATGGCTCTTCTGGAAAACGGAAGGCTGGTGGAGTACGCGGCTGAACGCGATCAGCAGCAAGGGTTGGTCGGCAGTTATTACAAAGGCCGTGTGATTAACGTACTTCCAGGTATGCAGGCTGCTTTTGTTGATATCGGACAGAAGAAGAATGCTTTTTTATATGTTGATGATGTATTGCATCCTAATTTGGATAAACAGCCTGATGTGAAGCCCTCTATCGAGACGCTTTTGCAGCCGGGACAGGATATTGTTGTTCAAGTGCGGAAAGAGCCGAGCGGCGGAAAAGGCGCACGTGTAACGACTCATTATACGTTGCCCGGGCGCTGGATGGTGTACATGCCCTTTGCAGAATACGTCGGTGTCTCCAAAAAAATAAGCCGGGAAGCAGAGCGCAGCCGTCTCAAAGGAATCGGAGAACGTCTGCGAATGAAAGAAGAAGGGCTTATCATGCGGACAGTTTCTCAGGACGAGCCACATGAAGCTGTGGAGGGCGATCTTTCTTTTCTGCGTGCCCAATGGGAGAATATTACACGTAAAGCACAGACGGTAGAGGCCCCCGCTTTACTACATCGTGATCTTAGTATTGTTCAACGCTTTATAAGAGATGCCTTTAATCCGCAACGGGATCAGTTGATTATTGATTCATCTGCCGCAGCTAGAGAAGCAACAGCCTTTCTGGACGACATGGCTCCTGAAGGGTACAAGCCAGTCTGTCTTTATAATGGAGCGGAGTCTATTTTCGCTGCTTATGGTATTCAGGATCAATTGCTCAAGAGCTTCAGCCGCAAAATCACGCTGGAGGGCGGAGCAACAATGATCTGGGATGAGACAGAGGCGTTAACCGTAATTGATGTCAACACCGCTCAATACATTGGCGGAGCATCGCTTGAAGAAACGGTTACCAATACGAATTTGCTCGCAGCTGAGGAGATCGGTCGTTTGATCCGGTTACGCGATACTGGTGGAATCATTATTGTCGATTTTATTGATATGGAACAAGAGCTTCACCGCAAGATGGTCACAGAGCGATTAGAGAAAGTGATCTGCAAGGATCGCACCAAAACACATATTTTGGGGTGGACAAGACTCGGGCTGCTCGAGATGACCAGAAAGAAGGCAAGGCATGATTCAGCCAGCTTTGCGCCTGTGATTTGCCAGTGCTGCGGGGGAACCGGAAAAGTTGGAGAATGGCTGGAATGAGTTGACGATAAGTCATAAGTATGATACTATCTTCAAGTATGTGTTTGATGCAGTTGATCCTGCACATGCTGTAACCGCTCCGATCGGGTACATAAGCGCAGTTCCTACGGGAATTCTGCCACCTAGACTAGGCGAGTCTGAGACATGAGGAGGTGCAAGTAAAATGTATGCAATTATCGAAACTGGTGGTAAACAATACAAAGTCCAAGAGGGCGACGTTTTGTTCATTGAAAAGTTGGAAGCTGAAGACGGCGCAAGTGTAACTTTTGACCGTGTATTGGCTGTTTCTAACGATGGTGGTTTGACTGCAGGAACTCCGCTAGTAAGCGGTGCGTCTGTAACAGCTAAAGTCGAGAAACATGGTAAAGGCGCTAAGGTTGTAGTTTACAAATACAAACCTAAGAAGAACTACCATAAGAAACAAGGTCATCGTCAACCGTACACGAAAGTAACTATCGAGAAGATTCAAGCGTAAGAAGGTGCGTTAATGATTAGCGTGCGGATTACACGATTATCGGATCTAGGAACTATCGTTGGCTTTGAGGTTAAGGGGCATGCGGGTTATGCGAAGCGTGGCGAAGATATCGTATGTGCCGGGGTATCCGCTGTAACAGTTGGAACCGTCAATTCGATTGAGACCTTGACCGGAATCTCCATGGACACGTCCATGAAGAACGGATTCTTAAGTGGAACATTAAGTTCTGTTGAAGATTTCGATACTTCCGCGAAGGTACAATTGCTGCTCGAATCCATGGTCGTGATGCTGAATGATATCGCAGAATCATACGGGAAGTATATTCAAATACAGCAAGTAAATATTTAAAGAAGGAGGTTGACAACATGTTGAAATTGAATCTTCAATTGTTCGCATCGAAAAAAGGTGTAGGTTCCACAAAAAACGGACGGGATTCCCATTCCAAACGTCTTGGCGTGAAACGTGCTGACGGTCAAGCAGTAACCGGCGGTAACATCTTGGTTCGTCAACGCGGAACAAAAATTCACCCAGGAACTAACGTAGGCATCGGTAAAGATGATACTTTGTTCGCAATGGTGGATGGCGTAGTGAAGTTCGAACGTTGGGGCCGCGATCGCAAAAAAGTGAGCGTGTACCCAGTTGATGTCGCTCCGGTAGCAGCGGCACTGGAAGCGTAAGCTTACGGACCATATGAGCAAGTAGAAGCCTCCGGCATGAGTGCCGGAGGCTTTTTTGTAGAATATTCATAATTATTTGTGTTGCAAAGTTGGAAGGGTTAGATAGATGTGAAAATCTCGTTATTATCTCTGGTGAACTACAGTGAACGCGTGTGTTATACTAGGAAATGGTAAATGATACTAACAAAACAAATTATCTAAACGAAGTCATGAATTTTGCGAACTGAGGGACGGGGAGAAAGAATGAAATCCTGGAAAAGTGCAATCTGGGCAGTCATGTTATCCGTAATGCTTCCTTTAGGTCTTTTGTATTGGCATACTTCTCTTCTGACGTGTCTATTACTCGGAGTCTGGGTAGTGGCAATCGTTGCTTTCAGTTTTATCTGGAGCCAGCGTCATTATGAACGGGAGCTGCGTATACAAGAGAACACTCTGCAACAGGCGGCGATTCGGACACTGAATCATCATCGACATGATTGGATGAACGATTTGCAGATTCTATACGGATATATTCAGCTTGGAAAGCCTAATAAATCCGTGGAGTGTGTGGAAAGAATAAAGGAACGCATAGCACTTGATAGTCGTATCGCTAAGTTGGGCATTCCTTCATTGGTTTTCTATATCCAATCCTTCCGAACTAACAGGTCTAGTCTGGAATTGGAAGTTCAGGTGGAGGAAGGGTTGCAGCTAGAGGACAAGCTAAATCCAGAAGCAGGAGATGAGCTGACTTCAGTGATTATGCAGACCATACGGGCTTATCAGTACAACGGGCTGGCTCCTCAGGGGGAGACGCGCAAGCTGCGCCTTGGCTTTTTTCAGGATGGAGGAGACATTCTTATCTCCTTCGAAGGCGAGGGGGAGCATGGCAATCCCGAGCTGCTCAAAGGGCAAATTTATAATATAGTACAAGGAAAAATCATGAAAGCAGAGCAGTTTAAGCCTAGCAGGGCTTATGTAGAGCTGCGATTACCGCTTGAAATGTGAGGAAGGTGAACATTTATGTTCGTAGATAAAGCTAAGATTTATGTTAAAGGCGGTGACGGCGGGGATGGTCTCGTTGCGTTTCGCCGGGAGAAATATGTACCGGAGGGTGGTCCTGCGGGTGGTGACGGAGGCCGTGGAGGCGACGTTATTTTCCGTGTAGATGAGGGACTGCGCACGTTGATGGATTTCCGTTATCAGCGCCACTTCAAAGCTGACAAAGGGATTAAAGGACGGAACAAAAGCCAACATGGAGCGAATGCGGATCATATGATCGTTCGTATTCCGCCAGGAACCATTCTGATTGACGATGATACGCAAGAGATCATTGCCGACATGACGCGTCATGGACAACAGGTTGTAGTTGCACGTGGAGGCCGTGGAGGCCGGGGTAACACCCGTTTTGCCACAGCTAATAATACTGCACCAGAGCTTGCGGAGAACGGTGAAGAAGGCCAAGAGCGTTATGTGGTTATGGAACTTAAGGTAATGGCTGATGTAGGGCTTGTAGGCTTCCCGAGTGTGGGTAAATCTACGTTGCTGTCGGTTGTGTCCGCAGCTCAGCCCAAAATCGGAGCATACCATTTCACAACGATTACACCGAATTTAGGGGTAGTGGATGTTGGGGATGGCCGAAGCTTTGTAATGGCGGATCTGCCTGGATTAATCGAGGGCGCTAGTGAAGGCATAGGTCTGGGTCACGAATTCCTGCGTCACGTTGAACGCACGCGTATCATCATTCATGTAGTTGATATGTCTGGCTCTGAGGGCCGTGATCCCTTCGAGGATTGGGTTTTAATTAATGATGAGCTGAAGCAGTACAATGCTAGTCTAATCGATCGTCCGCAGATTGTGGCGGCGAATAAGATGGATATGCCTGAATCAGAAGAGAATCTTATTTCTTTCCGCGAACGCGTAGCTGAGGTGCGGCCGGATTTAGAAATCATGCCAATTTCATCCCTTACCCGTCAGGGTGTTCAGGAGCTCCTATATCGTGCAACGGATATTCTCGACAGCATTCCGGTTGCGCCGGTGGTTGAGGAAGTTGCTGAAACTACTGAACGTAAGGTGTATAAGCTGGAAGCAGAAGAGGATAATTCGTTTACTATTACACGTGATAACGAGGCGTTTGTGGTCACAAGCCCACGTATCGAACGTATGCTGAAGCGCATGCAGCTTAGCACACATGATGCGATTCTCAAGCTGGCACGGACTTTGCGTCATATGGGTGTAGATGCAGAGCTGCGTAAACGCGGTGCTGTAGAAGGAACGATTGTCCGTATCGCTGATTTCGAATTCGAATTCGTTGAGAACAGCAGCTACTATTAATATTTAGCTGACTATGAAGCGCCAACTATGGTTTTCCTGTAAAGGGATAGCATAGTTGGCGCTTTTTTTGTGAGGAGATCAGTAATTTTTTTCAATAAAAGAACCCAAAACACGATATATATCGTATACAATAAATATCGAAATACACTAATTCCCATTTGGGAGCGTACACGTTATTTATATATAAGATAATGAAAGAAGGAATAGCAGATGGCAATTATAGAAGTGGTGAAGTATGACGGTCCTCCAGGTATATTTGCATGGAAATATCCTAATCAGGAGCTGGGGACATGGACACAACTAATCGTTAATGAATCCCAGGAAGCGATTCTATTCAAGGGCGGACAAGCGCTTGATTCTTTTACAGCTGGGCGGCACACGCTAAGCACCGCTAATATACCTATTTTATCCAATATCGTTAATCTTCCTTTTGGTGGAAAATCACCATTTACGGCTGAAGTATGGTATGTGAATAAGACGAATTCGATGAATGTCAAATGGGGAACAAGCTCACCTTTACAGCTTCAAGATCCCAAATACAAAATTATGATTTCTGTTCGCTCTTTTGGGCAGTTTGGTGTAAAAATCGATGATCCGCGAAAATTCTTGCTGAAGCTCGTAGGGACACTCCCGCAGTTTGATCATGAAACGCTTATCAGTTATTTCCGCGGACTGCTGATGTCGAATATAAATGAACTTATTTCTTCTTACCTTGTGCACAAACAAATCAGCATACTGGAGATTAATGCTTATGTTGCAGAGATCTCCAAACATATTCAGGGCCGACTAGCCTCGGCTTTTTTGGATAATGGCATTGAGCTGAATAATTTCTATATTGATTCGATCAATATTCCAGAGGATGATCCGGCAACGATTCGTTTGAAGGAAGCTTTGGCTAAAAAAGCAGAAATGGATATCATCGGCTTCACCTACCAGCAGGAGCGTGGTTTTGACACGATGGAAGAAGCGGCAGGTAATCCCGGCAATCTTGGAGTGGGCATGATGAACACCGGGATGGGGCTTGGACTTGGAATGGGATTTGCTGGACCGGCTATGGATATGGTGAACCGTATGACTAGAGGGATGAATTTGGATTCAGGGACTACAGTTATACGTCAAGAGCAGCGTTCCTGCTCTAAGTGTGGAGTTATGAATCCAGTAGAGGGACGGTTCTGCAGCGGTTGTGGGCAGGCGCTTGGAGGCAACCCGCTAGGTTCTCCATCTGCGAACAAGATCAAATGTTTTGAATGTGGGCATGAACTAAATGCGGGAGCTAAGTTCTGTCCAGGTTGCGGAAATCCTTATCGTGCTTGCCCATCCTGTAAAGCAGATAATCCTGAGGGAGCGGCTTCTTGTGTCTCCTGTGGAAAAGAGATGCCTAAAGCTTGCGGTAAATGTGGGACTATGGTAGCGCCAGGGGTGAAATTCTGTCCTCATTGTGGAGACAGCATGGTGATTAAATGCAGCGGCTGTGGACATGAGCTGAAAGCTGGACAAAAATTCTGTGCAGAATGCGGAACAAAAGCAGGCTAAGGAGGACCTAATGAACAAAAGCAGGAGATATATATACATTATTACCATCATTTATGCGGTAGCTATAGTACTGACAGTGTTCTCGTTTATTGGATTAGGTTTCTCCGACTCACTTTTCCGGTTCATAATTTCTTTATCCGCGGTTCTGCTAGCAGAAAGTGTAATCTATGGTTATTGTATTTTTTGGCTCCGGACTGCAAGTAGCATTCAGCAGACTCCGCCTGTTCTTATCAGCGGCGCAATCATTACGGGAATCTATGCAGCCATCGTATTTGTATCGGCCTTACTCTTCGATTGGCTGCTGGAGTTACCCGCCTTATGGTACGCAGCCGAACAATTGCTGATTCTTGTGTTAGGAGCGATCACTTTGGCCGCGATAGGGCTTTACGGGTGGAATGCTGGGGCAGGGGAACAGCAAGCCAAAAGGTCTTTACAAAAGTTTCGGCGGTATCAGAACGAATTAACTGAAATGAGTGAGCTGGCTAGTAGCTGGAAGAATTCCGAATCCGAGCAGCTAGTGAACGTGTTAGATATGTTGGAGGAAAAATTTAAGTACAGTGATCCGATATCAGAACCGTCTTTATATGCTACAGAGGATATTCTGCAGCAGCAAATTTCCCTGTTACATGATCACGTGAAGCTACTGCTGGCGACCCAAGAGCCACATGAGGGCTGGCAGGTAGAAATAAATGAGATGTCAGAGAGTATAAAGTCTACACTTCAGCGGCGTAACCGTGAATTAGCGGCACTTAAATAGGAGGAGTTTACTACATGAACAGTTTGAACCTACAAGAGCCGTCACCGCTCCCGGGAGGAAATGCAGCCGTTCCCCGGCTTAAATACGAACGTACCGGGTTTGATTATGTTATTCTCGCGGCGGCTTATCTGCTGATGCCCGTTGGACTTGTGCTTGCCTTGTTACGTTTGATGACAACGCATTACAAAAATTACCGCAGACCGACTAACCTCAATCTGCTGATGCATGTATTTATTGGTGGGTTTGTTGAACTTTCTATTGCCATGTTTTCTAGTGCGCTCAATGGGGAATTTGGAACTTCTGAATTAGTATCAACGCTTATTTTAATTGCAATCATGTTTTTGACTCCAGCTTTTATACTGGCCAGTGTGACAGCGAAAGCTAAATATACCCTTTCTAAGCTTAACACTTCTTATATAGAGCTGATTCAAAATAAGAATATCCGGCATATTGGCAGTATATCTGAACGAATAGGCCAAAGTGAAAGTGATGTACGGAGAGATGTCCAGTATCTGAAGGATAAAGGGCTGCTTGATATTGATATCGCATTATCCGAAGGGCGCCAGGCGCCAGAACCATCAGCAGCTAATCGAGGTTACCCTGAAAGTACTTCGGGCTTTGGAGGAACGGGGAGAACCCAAGCATCGGGGCAGCAGATACCTGCGCAGCCTCAGTCTCCGCCGCAACTGCCTAAGTCTATCCGTTGTCCGGGGTGCGGAGCCCAGAATACTGTGCTCCCAAGCCAATCTAAAAGCTGTGATTACTGTGGAACGAAGATCCCGTACATTTAATGCCGTCTACCAACAGATTAGCTGCATCGCATATAGGATTACATAAATAAGGGGATTAAAGACAAAATGAGTGGATTGGATATACGCAGACAGCCGCCGACATCGGGAAAACCTGTGTACAAGCATGAATATGAGCGGACGGCGTTTGATTATACGACTATTGTGTTTGCGTATGTATTTGCTCCGGTTGGCTTTATATTGGCTGCCATCCGGTTATTATCTACACATTCCAAGAGACAGCGCAAAGCAAGCAATATTAACCTGTTTTATCATGCGTGTATGGGTGCCTTTGTAGAATTGGCGATCTATTTCATTATTAGCAAGCTACTCGGTCAAATCGATTATGTCGCACTCTTGATCAGGCTGGTGATTATCTACGCATTGTTTAGGATTCCCGCCATCAAATTGTCGGTTAGGGCCGTAGGATGGAGAGAGGGATTCACCTATCTTTGCAATGACTATATCGCATTGGTTCTTGTGGACGGCATAAGGCATATCGGCAGCCTATCCGATATTCGCGGATTCAGTGAAGAGAAGGTCCGCGAGGTTTTGGAATATTTAAAAGATCAGGGAGTGCTTTCTCCAGATATTGTTTATTATGAAGGACGTGTAGACAATCCATTTGTAAAATTGCCGCCGAAGCTTATTTATTCCAAACGGGCACAAGCACTGGTGCGTGCGCCTGAGAATAACCTTCGCTACCGTAACAAGCGAGACCGGACAGTGTTTGATCGAATCATCATGGCGATTGCCTATTTGTTTGCTCCGCTTGGGTTTGTACTTGCGATGCTTCGTTTTGTAAGCACTCATTATAAGAATGAGCGGAAATCATTTAACTACAAATTGCTCTATCATGTATGTATGGGAGCTTTTATGGAACTTGCTGTCCTCTTCGCCGTGGGGACCTACAAAGGGGATTTTAAGTGGTACACTTTATTGATCATTCTGGTGGTCCTCTACGTGATCTTTATAATTCCGGCGGACAGCTTTGCAGGGAGGGCTACCTTCGCAACAGAAAATTTTGATTTTCTGTGCAAGAAGTATCTCATGCTGATCGTAGTGGATGAAGTTAGGCATATTGGTAATTTAGCTGATATCACGAAACAAAGTGAAGATGATGTACGTAGAGACCTACGGTATTTGGTGAGATGGGGGTTACTTGCTTCTGATCTTGTCTATTATGAAGGACGTGTTAAGCTCTTAGATAAACAACCGCCCAATCTTGTACATCCTGACCGGGCACAGCCCTCCGCGGCATCAGAGAACCAGCCATCATCTGGGCGGCAGTCATTGCCGGAGAATAGGCCTAAGCCACCTGTCCAACTGCCGAAATCCATCGTTTGTCCGAGTTGCGGTGCTAAGAGTAGAGTACTTCCAGGGCAGGATAAAATCTGTGACTATTGCGGGACGACGATTCCATACAGTTAGTGTACATACGATTGCCTTCTGCCCCCGGGAATCCGGGGGTTTTACTACACCTAACTACCCGGCCTTGGAGCATCCAGATAAAGTTATTGCATTTTACAAGCCTTTTCCGATATAATGTCCACTAAGAAAACACAAAAGTCTTTGAGGTGAGGACGTTCGTGAGAGAACGCTATTATTTGGTCCGGGAGGACATATTGCCTGATGCTGTACTTAAGACTATGCAGGTTAAACAATTGCTTGAGGCCGGGGATGCGAAGACCGTAAATGAAGGTGTAGAGCAGGTGGGATTAAGCCGAAGCGCTTTTTATAAATACAAGGATGGAATTCATTTGATCCATCAGCTCGAACGAGAGCGGATCGTTACGATTTCCATGGATTTGGAGCACGAATCTGGAATGCTTTCCAAGGTACTAGGCTCTGTAGCGGGACATGGGGCTAATGTGTTGACGATTCACCAGAGTATTCCGCTGCAAGGGCGGGCAAATGTGGTGATCTCCGTAGAAATTTCACACTTAAATGAGGAACTCGGAGAGATGCTGGATAGTCTGAAAGAGATTCCGGGAGTGAAGCGTGCTTTAATCGTTGGACAGGGATAGGAACTATATTCGTAAACTTTTAGGAGGAGACAGATGAAGCCGGTTAAAGTGGGGTTGCTGGGCCTGGGAACAGTAGGCACAGGTGTAGTTCGTATCGTGGAAGGGAATCAAGAGGATTTAAGCAGCCAGGTAGGCTCTTCAATTGTCATTGAACGTATAGCTGTGAATAATTCTAATAAACCACGCGAAATCGAGGTTGATCCTGCTAAAATAACGACAGATCCATGGGATGTGATTCGTGATCCTGAAATTGATGTCATCGTTGAAGTTATGGGGGGAATCGCGGGAACCAAAGAATATATTCTTGAAGCTTTGGAACGCGGTAAACATGTCGTAACTGCGAACAAGGATTTGATGGCGCTGCACGGCTCGGAGATTCTTGCTAAGGCGCAGGAGAAGCAATGTGATGTCTTTTATGAGGCTAGCGTTGCAGGAGGCATTCCGATTATCCGCACACTTATCGAGGGCTTTTCCTCAGATAAGATTATGAAGATTATAGGTATCGTGAATGGAACGACTAATTACATACTAACCAAAATGAGCCAAGAAGGCGCATCCTATAATGATGTGTTAAAAGAAGCGCAGGATCTGGGATACGCAGAGTCTGATCCAACCTCGGATGTGGAAGGCCTGGATGCTGCCCGCAAAATGGCGATTCTCGGAACCTTAGGTTTCCGTACTAATGTGGAGCTGCATGATGTAAGTGTGAGTGGGATTTCTCAGGTGAGTAAGGCGGATATCGCCTTTGCGAAACGTCTCGGATATGAAATTAAGCTGTTAGGCATCGCTGAACGTCAGGATGAAGAATTCAGCATCAGTGTTCAGCCAACCTTGATTCGGGCTAGTCATCCCTTGGCTTCCGTCAATGGCGTGTTCAACGCAGTTTACGTATACGGGGAAGCAGTGGGAGAGACCATGTTCTACGGTGCGGGTGCGGGCGCAATGCCAACTGCAACCTCAGTGGTAGCTGATTTGGTAGCTGTCATTAAGAACCTTAAACTAGGTGTGAATGGATTGAAGCAAAAAGTACCTTACAAGCAGAAAAAGCTTAAGAGTGATGAAGCTATTTTTTATAAAAACTTTTTACTTCTGCATGTTGATGATAAAGCAGGGGTATTGGCTAAGATTACTCAAGTGTTTGCCGAATATGATGTAAGTTTGGATTCAGTAGTTCAGCAAGCCAATCCCAATAATCCTGATGCGGAGATCATTATTGTCACTCATAACGCTAGTAAAGCAAGCATGAACAAAGTGCTGCGCCATTTCGAGGAGCTGAAAGTCATCCGCCGGATTAAGAGCCATTATCGTGTGGAAGGTTAACCAAGCCACTGAACTAATACTTTCATATTTCAAAACATAGTAAGGAGATTGTACCTGTTATGAGTATTTACGGAAGAGCTAGGGTTAAAGTGCCTGCTAGTACTGCCAATCTTGGTCCGGGCTTCGATACTCTGGGTATGGCTTTGCCGCTATATGCCTGGATTGAGATGGAGGAAGCAGAGGAGACTGTTTTTCATCTGTATGGTGACGAGATGAATGGAGTGGCTCAGGATAAGAGCAATTTACTCTATAAGGTCGCTCAAATGGTATTTGCAGAGGCAGGCGTTACGGTGCCTGAATTATCGATATCCATGTACTCGGAGATTCCGCTTACGCGCGGACTCGGCAGCAGTGCCTCAGCTATTATTGGCGGAATGGCCGCAGCGAACACAATGATTGGCTCTCCGCTGGATAATGCTAAGCTGTTTGATATGGCTACCCAGCTTGAGAAACATCCCGATAATGTGGGTGCCTCCTTGTTTGGCGGCATTATTACTGCCGTGTGGGATGGTGAACATGCGGATTATGTTCGGCTAGAACCACCACAAAATCTTGAGGTGCTGGTGGTTATTCCTGAATTCGAACTGGAAACCACAAAAGCGCGGGGGTTGCTTCCAACAGAAATCTCAGTTAGTGATGCTGTGTACAACATCAGCAGAACCTCTCTATTGACGGCTTCGCTGGCATCAGGCCGGCTTGACCTGCTTAGCAGAGCGATGCAGGATCGCCTGCATCAGCCGTATCGTGCACCGCTTATACCGGGCATGGAGAAGCTGCTCGCAGAAGCTCCTGAACACGGTGCTTTAGGAATCGCACTTAGCGGTGCGGGACCGACTCTGCTATGTTTAGTGGATCGCCAAGAGACCCGCAAGCGTGAGCTTGAGGCCTTCTTGAAGAATACGATGCAGGAACATGGCATTTCCGCTCGGACCTGCTGGTTAACACCTTGTGCTTCTGGAGTGACTACAGAGCTGCTCGAAATAAACGAGATGCAAAACGTATCATTTTTGGATATGATAAAAGGAGTACGGTCATGAAATCAATAGCGGTATTGCCGCAGGGCTCGGTATCCCACGAAGCGCTGCTGCATTTGTTTAACGGTGAACCTGTAAAGCTTGTACATCACAAGTTAATTTCCGATGTATTTCTCTCTACGGCGGGTGGTATCACCGATTACAGCGTGATTCCGATTGAAAATACCATTGAAGGCTCAGTTAGTCTTCACATCGATTGGCTCATCAATGAAGTGGATCTGCCAATGCAGACGGAATGGATTTTTCCATCGATACAGAATCTTATCGGTAACCCAAGGGAATTCACAGATACAGACGGCAACAAGGATTTCACCAAGATGGTAAAAATCCTTTCGCATCCCGTAGCCATGGCACAATGCATGCAATTTGTTCGTAAGCATGCCCCTTGGGCTGAACTGGAGTCGGTTGGAAGTACCTCTGAAGCTGTGGAAATCGTCAAAAACAATCCCGGCAAGGGCTGGGCTGCTATCGGTACCGCTCTTGGCGCCGCTACGCATGGGCTGGAGATTGTAGATCGGCAAATTACAGATCACAACAACAACTACACACGGTTTGTCCTGGTTGGTCCACAGAAGATAGATCTTCCACGGAGCAGCACAGGAGTAAAGACGAGTGTTCTAGTAACGCTGCCAGAGGATTTTCCAGGTGCCTTGCATCAGGTGCTTGCTGCTTTTTCCTGGCGGAAACTGAATTTATCGCGTATTGAATCACGACCAACGAAGAAGAAGCTGGGTACTTATTATTTTTATATTGATGTGCTGGAACCGATAGAATCTGTTCTGCTGCCAGGGGCTATTGAAGAAATTAGTGCTTTAGGCTGTCAGGTAAGGATTCTGGGCTCGTATCCCACATACACCTATGAGGAAGAGAAAGCGGAGGTGCAGTAAATTCATGGCTGAGCAATGGATCTATTTGGATGGACAACACGTAACGAAGGAAAATGCAAAGGTATCCGTTTTTGATCACGGTTTTTTGTATGGAGACGGTATTTTTGAAGGTATCCGTATCTATAACGGCAATATTTTTAAATGTAAAGAGCATTTGGACAGACTGTATGATTCGGCAAAATCGATCATGCTGGACATTCCGCTAACGTATGATGAGATGCTGGAGGCTATGGCTGAAACGATTCGTCTTAACGACATGCGGAATGGCTATATTCGACTGATCGTGTCCCGGGGACCAGGGAACTTAGGTCTTGATCCACGCCGTTGTCCAAAAGCTAGTGTAATTATTATCGTTGAACAACTGGCTATTTACCCAGAGCAAGCGTATTTGAACGGACTTCGTGCAGTTTCTGTGTCCCAACGCCGTAATATTCCGGATGCACTCAATCCAAAGATCAAATCGCTTAATTACCTAAACAATATCCTAGTAAAAATCCAATCCAACTTGGCAGAAGCCGACGAAGCCATCATGATGAACGCTCAAGGTTATGTTACTGAGGGATCGGGCGATAACATTTTCATTATCAAAAATGGTGTGGTTTTCACTCCTCCATGTTACTTGGGAGCCCTTGAAGGAATTACCCGTCTGGCGATCATTGAGCTCTGCGAGAAATTAGGTATTAAACTGAAAGAAGAACCGTTCACAATGCATGATGTTTATATAGCGGACGAGGTGTTCTTCACTGGCACAGCTGCTGAAGTTATTGCTGCACGTGAAATTGACGGCCGGATCATTGGTGAAGGACAAGCGGGTCCAATCACTTTGAAGCTGCTCGAAGAGTTCCGTAATGTGGTTGATAAAGATGGCTATAAGGTTTGGGAATAAAGACTAATCATACAACGTAAATAGCATTGAATACGCATCAGAAGTCCTTTTATGCATACATGCAGAAGAAAACGGGAGTCTCCGGTTAATCTTTTCATGGATCATGAAAGGATTTTTTTTATTTCGGGGATGTCATTCGCCCATGGGCTGCATAAGATGTAGTAACGAAGGAGGCGGCTGTACCGCATATAACTTTGTAAGAGAGCAATGTTCCATGAAAAGGGTGTTTGCTTTCGAAGTCAGTTTTGCTGTGTAGCTGTAAAGAAAGCAATACTCCACAAAACTTTTAGGAGGTTAATGCTACGTGAAAATACACATTGTTAAACAAGGCGATAGTTTGTATGCCTTATCGCAAAAGTACGGAGTGCCGTTACAAAAACTTATTGAAGCTAACCCGCAGATCAGTAATCCGAATGTGTTAGCGGTTGGAGACAAAGTAAAAATACCTACGGCTCCTGTATCCGTACCGGAGAACAGTGAAGTTTACTACAAGCACACCGTTAAACAAGGAGATACCTTGTGGAAATTATCTAAAGCCTGGGGAATTCCTTTGAAGGATATGGTTGAGGCCAATCCCCAACTAAAGAATCCAAATGTACTTATGCTAGGGGAAGTAGTTAATATTCCTAAAAAAGTATCCAATACCTCACCGACACAGCCTGGGTATACACCTTCTAACGCCTCAGAGAAAACGCAGGTGGGTGGCAAGGAATATACAGGCCCCAAAGAACAGCCTGCTGCTGAAGTAGTGCCTGCACCTAAACCAGAAACTAAACCAGAAGTAAAACCAGAGACCAAGCCAGAAGCTAAACCTGCACCTAAACCAGTGACAAATATCTCACCTGAATCCAATTCTGCACCACACCCATCGCTAAACATCGCCCCAATTAATACACAAAATATTGCACCCAATCCTGCGCCTAATATGCAAATGGAAGTTGCTCCAGTGCAAGAAATTGAAATGCAGAGTTTATTTGTTCAGATTACGGTTCCAAATCAAGAGCCGGTTGCTCAACAAGAAGCACCTAAAGCTGAGAAGAAAGCAGACAATGATTGCTCATGGGATAATTCCAACGGATACCCGGGCCTGGGAGGAAATCCTTATCTCTATGATTCATATCAAAATAGCCCTAATATGAACATGAACTGGGCACCAAGTTATGTTCAGCCAATGGCTTATGCACCAGAATGTATCTCACCATGTTATTTTTCGGGCAATATGTATTCTAATATGAGTCCAGAACAGTGGAATCCAAATGCCGCGCCAAACATGAGCCCAGAACAGTGGAATCCAAATGCCGCGCCTAATATAAGCCCGGAACAGTGGAATCCAAATGCCGCGCCTAATATAAGCCCGGAACAGTGGAATCCAAATGCCGCGCCTAACATAAGCCCGGAACAGTGGAATCCCAATGCCGCGCCAAACATAAGCCCAGAACAATGGAGTCCCAATGCTGCCCCTAACATGAGTCCAGGACAGTGGAATCCGATGGAGGCTAATGTTGCTGGCATGAACGTAGGCGGGGATTTCTCCCCGTATGCTGTTCCTCAAAATGGAGGACAGACGCCGAATCTTCCTTGGCCAACTTGTGGGTGCGGAGGCGTGCATATTCAACCCGTGCAAACTTATTCATATGACATGCCTGTATACAACACCTATCCTGAATATGGGAATCCAAACGCTTTTTCCGCATATGGAGCAGGAATGCCTAATCAGGGAATGGTACCTACTTCTACACTTGGAGCATTTGGCGGACCGGATAACTCTAATATTCCATCCAATCCGCAGTATCCAGGGATAGGTAATTATTCGCAGCATAATCGGGTGCCGGAAATTCAAGAACCTGAAGCGTTCGTGCAGGAATCTCCTGAGGCGGCTAGAACAGAGACTGATGAGTCAACTTCTAACGGTTCTCTCAAGAATAAGGGGAATGTAGCAAAGGAAACAGCAACAGGCAAAAAAGCAAAGACCTCAGGTCAACCTAGCAGCAAGAAAAGCAAAGCTGCTACGAAATCTCAAGGTTCAGCAGCGAGTACTAAAAAACGTAGAAATCCTTGGATTTCAAACTAATAAATTTATATATTAAGCCGTTGTTTGACTTACGTGTAGATTCTGTATCCTTAGAATCTACACGTTTTTCTATAGGTAAATAGGGATAAAAAATGTTAAATAAAGTGGGTCAAAAGCACTTATTTATAAAATATAAATTTTTAAGTATTGTTTTTATATAGGGTTATATGTTACATTATAAATCCAGTCGCAAAGAGGAACTATAAAGCTTTCGGTTGGTGAATGTTAATCTGAATTAGATTGCAAATAACTTTTTAAAAAAAAGTTGCAATAAATCAGAAAG
>NZ_JBBODA010000038.1:0-52972 GCF_038002705.1 Paenibacillus sp. FSL H7-0716 | reverse complement strand
ATCAAGCCTGGTATGAATATTCCCTGATAGCTCAGTTGGTAGAGCACTCGACTGTTAATCGAGTTGTCACAGGTTCGAGTCCTGTTCGGGGAGCCATATGGAGAGGTGTCCGAGTTTGGCCGAAGGAGCACGATTGGAAATCGTGTAGGCGCCACAAGCGTCTCGAGGGTTCGAATCCCTCTCTCTCCGCCACAAATTTTTAATTAGTATGGCCCGTTGGTCAAGGGGTTAAGACACCTCCCTTTCACGGAGGTAACATGGGTTCGAATCCCATACGGGTCACCAAATTTTCACTTGATTTATCCTAGTGGACTTTGGTACAATAACAATTGTTGTTTATGGAGGCTTAGCTCAGCTGGGAGAGCATCTGCCTTACAAGCAGAGGGTCGGGGGTTCGATCCCCTCAGCCTCCACCATAACATTTTCTTACTGACGCGGGGTGGAGCAGCCCGGTAGCTCGTCGGGCTCATAACCCGAAGGCCGCAGGTTCAAATCCTGCCCCCGCAACCAATTAACTTAAGCAATTATATCTTTTGGAACCGTGGTGTAGTTGGCCTAACATGCCTGCCTGTCACGCAGGAGATCGCGGGTTCGAATCCCGTCGGTTCCGCCATTTTCATCATGGCTCGGTAGCTCAGTCGGTAGAGCAGAGGACTGAAAATCCTCGTGTCGGCGGTTCGATTCCGTCCCGAGCCACCATTTATCATCACAAAAGAATGAGTGCCATGCCGGTGTAGCTCAATTGGTAGAGCAACTGACTTGTAATCAGTAGGTTGGGGGTTCAAGTCCTCTCGCCGGCACCATCCTTGGAGGATTAGCGAAGTGGCCAAACGCATCAGACTGTAAATCTGCTCACGTGAGTGTTCGGTGGTTCGAATCCATCATCCTCCACCAGTTTTTAGGGGCATAGTTTAAAGGTAGAACAACGGTCTCCAAAACCGTTGGTGTGGGTTCAATTCCTGCTGCCCCTGCCAAGTTCTTTCTAAAGTTTAATATGGCGGCCGTGGCGAAGGGGTTAACGCACCGGATTGTGGTTCCGGCATTCGTGGGTTCGAGACCCATCGGCCGCCCCATTTACTTTAAAATGAATAATGGCAACAATCTCAACTTAATATGGCGACTGTGGCGAAGGGGTTAACGCACCGGATTGTGGTTCCGGCATTCGTGGGTTCGAGACCCATCAGTCGCCCCATTTTACTTTAAAATGTTATTGGGGATTAGCCAAGCGGTAAGGCAACGGACTTTGACTCCGTCACTCATAGGTTCGAATCCTATATCCCCAGCCATTTTATGCGGACGTGGCTCAGCGGTAGAGCATCGCCTTGCCAAGGCGAGGGTCGCGGGTTCGATTCCCGTCGTCCGCTCCAAAATTTACATGGCGCCATAGCCAAGTGGTAAGGCAAAGCTCTGCAAAAGCTTTATCCCCAGTTCAAATCTGGGTGGCGCCTCCATTTAGTTCATATGTGCCGGCGTGGCGGAATGGCAGACGCGCTCGACTCAAAATCGAGTGGGAAACCGTGGAGGTTCGAGTCCTCTCGCCGGTATCTTAAAAAGGTTTGTAAGAATGCTTTTATAAGCAATCTTACAAACCTTTTTTCTTTATGTTCTTGGGTTTACAGCATTAAGCCGTTGAATAGAGGAGTTTCTCTATATCAACGGCTTTTTTAATCTGATTAGTGATTAACCTGATTGATTATTAATGCGGAATGCTCGCGGGGTAAGACCTATCTCTCGTTTAAACATATTGCAGAATTGGGCATCGTTCACAAAACCTGCAGCAGCGGATACTTCAGAGATTTGCATCTGAGTATGACGTAATAGGGATTTTGCATAATCCAGGCGTTTTAACAGCAAATACCGCAGAGGTGAAGATCCGAAACGTTCTTTAAACAGATGGCGAAAACGATCGTAACTATATCCGGACATTTCTGATAGTGTTTCGACGGACAATTTATGGCGATAATGCTCATTCATATAATTAAGGACATATTGTACTCGGTCTTCTGTTGGGGATTGATATCCAGAGGCACTAAGAAGCCTCATAAGATGGACGGTAATCTCGCTCATTTGTAGGTTTAGAAGCTCAGAGAATCCGTCTTGCTTGCGTGTAAACTCTGCTTTCATTCGCAGCAGGATTTGAAGAACGGTCTGATCTTTATCATCTTCATATACGCCGAGCAGATTACTCATATTAGGGTGTTCCGAGTGGAAGCCTACAAATAATACATTTGCATCCTCACGGTGGTGCTCGTCATGTTTATGATTGGGTGGCACAAGCGCGAAAGAAGAGGAGCGAAAATGGTAACTTCGGGGGCCAACATTGGTTGTCCCTACCCCCTGTAAATAATAGACTAGTTCGTAGCATTCATGCTGGTGTGGAGGGATATAAGTATTTAGCTCATGTGTGGCACTTACAATATATAGAACACGATCCATGATGATCCTCCAATACTTATGTTTTAGCCGAATCGTACAAAACTATGACCGAAATCATATAATTATTTTTAATAATATTTGTTATGATCGTATCAATAAATCCGAAAGTTCGCAACCTGACTGGCCATCTCGTTCGGAAATAAAGCGGATTATTAATAATAATGGTATTTTTATTGCTATTTTTGAGCCTAAACGTTAAATTTATTACTTTTAATGATACTTTATTTGGAAAAAAGAAAATTTCCATTTGAACCGTGAATTATACAATGCGTGAGGATGGGGATTCTGCGGATTACTAACCAACTAAAATTAGGGGTGGAATAGAGTAATGAATAAAAAAGTTCTTTCTTTGTTGTTATTAATGGTGATGGTTCTGGTCACAGCATGTGGGAATAACACGTCCAATAATGGTTCTTCTGCGAATACTGGATCAAACGCTGCTGAGGGTGGAGAAACAGGTTCAGGGGATAAACTGAAGGTTGTATTGCTGATTCCGGGGACACTTGGGGATAAATCATTTTTTGATTCCGCTAATAACGGCTTGCAAAAGGTTAAGGATGAACTAGGTGCAGTAACAAAGGTTGTTGAAATGGGCGTTGATAAAACGAAATGGGAGCCAACATTTAACGATATCGCTTCCGAGGATTGGGATGTAATTATTTCTGGCGGTTCTGAAATTACAGAGATGTTTAATGCAACGGCAGACTTGTATCCAGACAAAAAATTCATTAATTATGATACCGACATCGATGAAGCACCAGATAACATGTATAACATGTCTTATGCGACAAATGAAGTATCTTTCTTGGCAGGTGCCGTAGCAGCATTAGCTACACAATCGGATATGCCGAATGCTACCCCTGAGAATGTGATTGGGTTTGTGGGCGGTATGGATATTCCGGGGATTAATGCTTTCTTGGTCGGTTACATTCAAGGTGCTCAGTACGTTGATCCTGATGTAAAAGTGGCTGTGTCGTACGCTGGTGATTTTGTTAACCCGGCAAAAGGTAAGGAGCTGTCTCTAATTCAATATAACTCCGGCGTGGATGTTATTTTTAACGTGGCTGGGGGTACAGGTCTTGGGATCTTTGACGCAGCTAAAGAGAAGAAAAAATATGCAATCGGTGTAGACTCCGATCAGGCAATGTTGATTAACGATACGGATAGTGAAAAAGCAAATCTAATTGTTACTTCTTCTATTAAAAAGATTGATACGGCTATTCTAGGTGCAGTGAAAAGATTGCAAGAGGGTACGCTAGAAATGGGCAAACGTGATGTGTTGAGCTTTGTAGATGATGGTGTAGGTATTGCTGAGAATGATATTTATAAAAATGTATTCCCGGCTGATCTTCAGGCCAAGGTTGAAGAAGTGAAGCAAAAGCTGATCAATAAAGAAATTAAAGTGGATAATGCGATGGGGATGGAAACCGCAGAGGTAGAAGCTATTCGTAACGCAGTTAAGCCTTAAGCTTTAAACCGTAAGATCAGCTCTATAGAGATAAACCTACAGTTGGAGATTCTTCTAGTCAGGGGAATTCCAGCTGTATATTTTTGCAGACCTCCAAGTTGAAAGGCGTTGAGACCTATGTACAAAGCTCTGCTGGAAATGCGGGGAATTACCAAGGTATATCCCAATGGCGTCGTTGCAAATAAAGACGTGCATTTTTCTTTACGTGAGGGAGAAATACATGCGATTGCAGGTGAGAACGGTGCTGGTAAATCGACTTTAATGAAGATTATGTTTGGCATGGAAGAGCCAAGTGAAGGCGAGATCTATATCAAGGGTGAAAAAGTAAAGCTGCAATCCGCTCAGGACGCCATTGATAGAGGCATCGGCATGGTCCACCAGCATTTCATGTTGGTACCTTCTTTTACGGTGGCAGAGAATATGGTGCTGGGTATGGAGCCGCGCAGAGGAGTTGGCATTAATTATGCCGAGGCTGTGCGCATGACGGAAGAGACCGCAAGGAAATACAATCTGGCCGTGGATCCAAAGGCAAAAGTAGAGGATCTAACAGTTGGGATGAAGCAAAAGGTTGAGATTCTTAAGGCGCTGCTGCGTGGTGCGAAAATTCTGGTGCTTGATGAGCCGACTGCGGTGTTGACTCCACAGGAAACAGAGGAATTGTTCCGCGAGCTTAAGCAATTAAGGGAACAGGGGCATACGATAGTTTTTATTTCGCACAAATTAAAGGAAGTCAAAGCGATTTGCGACAGAATTACGATTATGCGCAGCGGCCGTAGTGAAGGTGTTTTTCAAACACAGGATGTGACAGAACAGGAAATCTCGCGACTAATGGTCGGCAGAGACGTCGTGCTGAAATATGACAAAGAGATTCTGGCTGTTAGTGAGCCAGTACTAACGGTGCAGGGACTCGGTGTGAATGATGCAGATGGCAAAGCATTATTGTCGGATATCAATTTTGCGGTACGTGGTGGGCAGATCGTTGGGATTGCTGGTGTAGAAGGTAACGGGCAGACACAGCTCATTGAAGCTCTTACAGGTAGCTTGAGAGGTGTCTCAAGTCAGGGCTCTGTACTAGTGAAGGGAAAGGATATCCGTGAATCGGATATTTTGGATATTCGTAAGCTAGGCGTTTCCTATATACCGGAGGATCGGATGCGGCAAGGGATCGCTAGTGAGGCAAGCATAGCTGATAATCTACTATCTACTCAGTATCGTACAAAAGCAATGAACAAAGGTCTTTTTTTGAATGGCTCACGAATTGCCAAGCTAGCAGTATCCCTTGTAGAGGAATTTAAAGTCCGCTGTTCAGGACCTTCTCAGCCCATTGGAATGTTGTCAGGTGGTAACATGCAGAAGGTGGTCGTAGCTAGAGAGTGTTCGACTGAACCGCAGCTGCTTATTGCAGAACAGCCGACACGGGGTGTGGATATAGGCGCAGCCCAGTTCATACATCAAAAGTTGTTGGAATTACGTTCAGACGATTGCGCGATTTTGCTAGTGTCGGCAGATTTGAATGAGATCTTGGAGATCAGCGATAGTCTGCTAGTAATGTACGAGGGTAAGATTGTTGCCTTTTTCGAGGAACCCTCTAAGGTTAGTGAGGAAGAATTAGGTCTTTATATGCTGGGGATTCATCGACAGGACGAGGAGCACATCGGGAGGGCCGTAAATCATGTTTAAAGTTAAATATTTTGAGTACATTCGGACATCGGCGGTAATCGTTATTGCACTCGCTATTGCCTTTCTGATCATCTCTTTGGTCAGTAATCAGCCTGTGAAGACGATTGGTATATTCCTATTAGAGCCGTTATCCAGTAAAGGTCATATTGGTAATGTGATTGAGATGGCGATTCCGCTCATGTTCACTGGGTTGGCAGTATCCTTGTTGTTTCGAGCCAATATGTTCAACCTGGGAGCTGAAGGGATTTTCTATTTCTCCGGTGTTGTAACTTCCGTATTGGCTATTCATTTAACGTTGGACGGCTGGCTGCATCCGATGGTAGCTATTGCTGCAGGTTCAATTGTTGGAGCCTTGCTCTCGGCAATACCTGGTATTCTGAAGGCAAAATGGAATGCTAATGAGTTGGTTACATCCTTAATGTTCAATAATATTTTGTTCGGAGTAGGGCTATACCTACTGAACTATCATCTACGTGATGCTAAAGCTTTTGCCAATGTATCCTACAAATTCGAGAAAACGGCACTGCTGAGTAAAATGGTCTCGGGCACCCGTATTCATACAGGTCTTATTATCGTTATCGTGCTTATTATTGCAGCTCATTTATTCCTATACAAAACGAAATGGGGATATGAGCTGCGCATGACAGGCATCAACCGGGACTTTGCCCGTTATTCCGGAATGAAGACAGCTAAGGTTATTATTCTCGTTCACTTGATTGCAGGTTTTATCGCAGGTATGGGGGGTTCCGTAGAAGTGCTGGGGATGTATAACCGTTTCCAATGGACGTCACTGCCTGGTTATGGCTTGGATGGTGCCCTTGTAGCGATGTTAGCCAAAAATAATCCACTGTCCGTAATCGGCTCTGCATTGTTCCTAGCGTATATTCGAATTGGGGCTGACATGATGGCGCGTCTGTCTGATGTACCTTCAGAGATGATCTCAATTATACAGGCAATTATCATTCTTCTGATTTCGGCTGAGCAATTTCTGAAGTTTTGGAAAAATCGGATGCTCTTGAAGGAGGCGAAGGAAGCGTGAATAGTTTGTTTGATGTAATTTTTACAACTGACTTTGCGTTCTCTGTCCTTCGCGTGACGACTCCGATTCTGTTCGCCGCGCTCGGCGCACTCATCTCCAACCGCGCAGGGATCATTAACATTGGGATGGAGGGCATCATGCTTGTTGCCGCTTTAGCGGGTGTCATCATAAGCAGCTATACACATAGCGCGTGGGTAGGTCTGCTGGGGGCGGTGCTGTCTGGAACATTGATCGCTGGAATATTAGCTTTTTTCACACTGAAATTCAAAACACATATCATTCTCGGGGGTGTGGCCATTAATATGTTTGCTTCTGGAGGAACTGTGTTTATCCTCTATCTGCTTAGTGGCGACAAGGGTTCTTCCACTTCTCTGGCGAGTAAAGTTCTGCCTAGTGTCCAGATTCCTTTGTTGAAGGATATCCCGGTGCTTGGACCTATTTTATCGGGACATCACATTCTGACGTATGTTTCTATAGTGGCTGTGTTTGTTGTCTACTATCTTTTAAACCGTACACCGCTTGGACTGCGCATTCGTTCAGTGGGTGAAAATCCACATGCGGCTCAATCCGTGGGTGTAAGTGTTGTGAAAATACAGTATATTGCTTTGCTGCTTAGTGGATTTTTTGCCGGTTTAGGCGGTGCTTATATGTCGATGGGGTATTTGTCACTGTTTACCCGCGATATGATCGCTGGCCGGGGCTGGATTGCCATTGCCGCTGAGTCGATGGGAAGAAGTACGACCGTAGGCACGGCGTTGACCTCTTTATTATTTGGTACTGCAGATGCATTGTCGAATGCGCTACAGGTGTTGAAGATTCCTGCGGAGCTAATCGCTACTCTTCCTTATGTAGCCACAGTAATTGGACTTGTGATCTACGCAGTATCTGAGACACGAAAAAAGAATAAAAAACTTAAAAGCCCGCTAGTTAAATAGCGATTGAAATGATTGATACACAGACAAGGAGTGAGTAACTATGCCAACACCTATTATTATTGACTGCGATCCAGGGCATGATGACGCAATAGCGATACTGCTTGCCATAGCAAATTCGGAGAAGTTAGATCTGCGCGGGATTACAACGGTTGGTGGAAACCAAATTTTAGATAAAATCACGGATAACGCCCTGAAGGTGATCAGCTTCGTGAATGCTGACATTCCTGTAGCTAAGGGGGCTGCTGGCCCACTGTTTGGCAAGCTTGTTACAGGTGAGGAAGCGCATGGTGAATCGGGCATGGATGGGCCGCTTTTGCCCCCAAGTAAATTCCGCCCTGTAGAGCAGGGTGCTGTGGAGTTTATGCTGGATATCATTCGTTCTTCAGAGGAGAAGATTACGCTTGTGCCGATGGCTCCTTTAACAAATATTGCACTGCTAATCACGGCTTATCCAGAGATTAAAGACAGAATTGAAAAAATCTCACTGATGGGCGGAGGTATCTCTTATGGGAATGTCACCTCTACTGCGGAGTTTAATATCTATGTAGATCCAGAAGCAGCCCGTATTGTGTTTGAGTCGGGGATTCCAATCACAATGAGTGGTCTGGATGTGACCGATAAGGCTGCTATTTTTGAAGATGAGATTCTAGCATTGAAAGAGCGGGGACCAGTGTCTACAATGGTCGGAGAATTGCTGGATTTCTATTCGATTTACGGTAAAAAAATGGGCTATGTCGGTAGTGCGCTGCATGATCCATGTGCTGTTGCCTGGCTGCTGTATCCGGAACTATTTGAATTTGAGCATCTATATGTAACGGTGGAGACAGAAGGCAAGCTGACGCGGGGAATGACAGTTGCAGACAGACGGAAGAAGACGGATCGTCCAGCGAATGTGCAAGTATTGGTGGGAGTTGACCGGGAAGCATTTATGAAGCTGATCTTTGATTCACTGGAAAAGCTTGATCAAGAGCTGCTGCTAGCGGCTGAAGGGAAGTAGCCTATGGCAGGATGGGAGAGACTTCAAGAGACCGTGCAGTTTGAAATTGCTCAGCGTGGAGAAGAAGGTTGCGAGATTGATGTGTTCGCGGATAAGCTAGCGGCTGCTGGTGCCGATGAGCTCAAGCTGATGCAGGTATACAATGAGCTAATGGAGCTTACGATCAGTGAGGATTTTCCGTATCAAGAGCCATCCTCTCTGGAGGAGATTCGTCAACTACGTCCAGAAGGCCCACGTAAGCTTGAGGCGGACTGGAGCGAGGCGGAATGGAGAGATAAGTTCTATGGAGCTTGGCTCGGTAGAAGTGTCGGCTGCGCACTCGGGAAACCGCTGGAGTATTGGGACTATCTCTATGGGAAAGATGGCCGTCCGGGCTGGGAGAATATTGAACTATGGTTTCAGGGTGCGGACGCCTGGCCTATTACTGGCTACACACCTGGGCATTCACGGGCTGAGGTTGAATATGGACTTGGCTTAAGTGAATGGACACATGCGAGTACCCGCGAGACGATCAAGTATATGGAAAGCGATGACGATATTCGCTACACAGTTCTGGGTCTTATGCTGCTGGAACAGAAAGGTCTGAACTGGGATTCTTGGGATATCGGAAAGCTGTGGCATACACATTTAACATATAGTCAGGTGTGCACGGCGGAGACACAGTCCTATATGAATTTTGCGCAGGAGACCTCTCATCTGCATGGCGAGAAGCCTGCGGATTGGCTGGTGCGGCAGGAAAGAGTGCGGATGCACTTAAATCCTTACCGCGAGTGGATTGGTGCCGCTATACGCGCAGATGGACTGGCTTATGGTGCTGCAGGTTATCCTGAGCTTGCGGCAGAATTAGGCTGGCGTGATGCTTCATTTTCACATGTGAAAAATGGCATCTACGGTGAGATGTTTAATGCGGCGATGATATCGGCAGCTTTTGCAGAGAAGGATAATGAACGGATCCTAGAGATTGGCCTTAGCGAGATTCCGCGTACCAGTCGTCTGGCCAGTGATGTTTTGCGGGGGATAGATATTGCGCAGAAGGCTAAAAGTGAGCGGGAGTTGGTTCGTAACATTTGGGATACTTTTAGCCACTATGATGCGGTCCATACAAATAATAATGCTGCTCTTGTAGCTGCGTCGCTTGTTTATGGCGGGAATGATTTTGAAAAAACAGTCGTCACTTCCGTATACGGTGGAATGGATACAGACTGTAACGGGGCAACTGTGGGCTCAATTATGGGAGCGAAGCTTGGAGCAAGTAAGTTGCCGGCTTCATGGATTGAACCGCTTCACGATACGTTATATGCGGATCTGCCCGGATTTCATCCGATTGCGATTTCGGAATGTGCGGAACGCAGCTACCAAGTGTTCTTGAAGATTCGCAGAGAGCTTGGCGAGAAGGCATAAAAGATTTAGCGAGTATGGGACTCGATAGATCATTGATTCAGGGATTACTATATGAATTATGGGATGTCTTAAGCTATTGGCTTAGACATCCTTTTTTGCGTACAGCAGGTCTTAAAATCACACTCCAACGAACCAAATGTAGCTTTAACTGCATTTCATACACTTAAAAAAACCAAATATGGCTATATTAACAGTGGAGCGTTTAGTGGTGGGGCAATAGGAGAATCATGATTTCAAGAGGGAAGGATTACCTTTGCTAACCCTTTTTATTTTGTTAATAAATGTGTAAAAAGAGCCCGGTATAAAGGGTTTTTAGGTTTTTATCAAACTTCCTGGTATATCATTTAAATAAAAATGATGACACAGCAGAAGAAATGTCTTATTATTTAAGGAGATTTTTAATAAAACAGATTTTAGAAAATTGTAATACAATGTCTCACTTCATGGAGGTTCATTATATAAGGGAAAGGAAGGGGGAGCTTCTAATACTGTCGCTGAGTCGGGTAAGTAAAGGGTTCAAGCTTAAGGAAGGCATCTATCAGGCTGTGGATGAGGTATCGCTGGAGGTACAGCAGGGATCCATTCACGGGATCATTGGTGAGAGTGGTGCGGGGAAATCTACGCTGCTGCGACTGATGAATCTTCTGGAACAGCCGGATCAGGGAACGGTTACTGTAGATGGCCACAACCTGACCGAAATGCCTAGTAAAGCACTGCGTAAAGCAAGGCAAAAGATTGGAATGATCTTTCAACAATTTAATCTTGTTTATAACGTCACAGTAGAGCGGAATGTTTCGATCCCGCTGGAGCTGGCAGATGTCCCAAAGCATGAACGAATGAAACGTGTGAAGGAGTGTCTGGATTTTGTTGGACTGGCAGATAAGGCAAAACAATATCCGGCACAGCTCAGCGGAGGACAACGTCAGCGTGTCGCGATTGCCCGCGCGCTAGCGAACAGTCCGGGAATATTGCTATGTGACGAGCCAACGTCCTCTCTGGACCCAGGAACCACTACTGATATCTTGAACGTGCTGAAGCATGTGAATTCAAGTCTTGGAGTAACGGTTGTGATTGTTACGCATGAGATGGATGTTGTCAAAAGCATATGTACTCATGTATCGGTGATGGAAAAAGGGCGCATTGTAGATTCATTCTCTCGTGAAGACGGTGAATTCCGTCCAGCAGCAGCCAGCACCGGGACATACCGCGATCAGATTCTTGGTAAAGCGGGGGAAGGTCATGTTTGACAGTGTACTTCAATATCAGGCACAGATGTGGGATTCGATCGGTGAAACCTTTGTGATGGTTGGTATTTCTGTTGGAGCGGCAGTGCTGCTGGGGCTTCCGCTGGGCACCTTGTTGTTTTTTTTCCGAAAAGGGCAGCTTTATGAGAATACAACGTTGTCTCTGGTGCTCAACAGTATCGTTAATATTATCCGCTCGTTTCCGTTCCTGCTGCTGGTCGTTGCGCTAATTCCAGTCACTCGTTTCCTGGTCGGGACCGCCATTGGGACGATTGCAGCAGCGGTTCCATTATCTATAATCGCTATTGCCTATTATGCTCGGTTAGTGGAGCAGTCGTTGCTGGAGGTTCCTAAAGGGGTCATTGAAGCAGCATTATCGATGGGAGCCTCGAAGCTGGGCTTGATCTTTAAATTTCTGTACGTGGAAGCTCGTTCGGGTCTAGTCCTTGGACTTACTACTTCTACAATTAGTTTTATCTCCTTCTCGACCGTGATGGGAGTTGTTGGTGGGGGAGGGGTTGGTGATTTCGCTATCCGTTATGGTTATCAGCGTTTTGAGACGGAAGTGATGATCTATGCCATTCTTGTGATGATTGTATTGGTCCAATTGGTTCAGTTCACCGGGGGGACTATCGCAAGGCTGTTGGATAAGCGTTAATACAAAATAGTTCAATATATAAACTGGGGGTTAGTAGTACTAATGAAAAAATCAATGATACTTGTGCTTACATTAATGGTATTGGTCGTAGCGGGTTGTGGCTCTAATAAAGCAGCCGAGAATAATGCTGCAAAAGGTAGTAATGATGAGTTAACCAAATTAAAGATCGCTACACTGATCCCACCTATGACAGAAATTCTGGATATTGTGAAGCCGCTCCTTAAGGAAGATGGCATTGATCTGGAGATCGTTGTTCTCTCTGACAATGTGCAGCCTAATGAGGCTTTAGCTAATAAAGAGGTAGACGCTAACTTTTTCCAACACGTTCCTTATATGAAGCAATATAATGAAAGCAAAGGCTCTAATCTGGTAGAGGTACAGCCTGTCTATGACGCTATTTATGGCGGATACTCCAAACGTTACAAGACTATAGCTGATCTTCCTGAAGGGGCTACGCTTGTAATGGCTAATGATCCATCTAACATCGGTCGTTCATTGCAAATGTTCGCTGCAGCTGATCTTATTAAGCTAAAAGAAGGCGTAGGCATTCAAGCCACACAAGCAGACATTACTGAGAATCCAAAAAAATTCAAGTTTGAAGAAGTCGATCTCCTAATGCTGGCCCGTATGCTTGATGATGGCGATTTAGTAGCCATGACTCCGGCTTATGCGAGCCCACTAGGATTGACACCGAAGAAAGATGCGCTGATTACGGAAGGCGAAGATTCCGAATTCACAATTACTTTGGTGGCACGTGAAGACAACAAGGATTCTGACGCCATTCAAAAGCTGGCTAAACGGATCAGCGGTCCTGAAGTGAAGAAGTTCCTTGAGGATAATTACGCGGATATTGCGTTGCCTGCGTTTAAATAAGCTGAATATGGATCTATAAAAAAGGGCAGCCCGGCGATATTTACCGGGCTGCCCTTTTTGTAATAGGACTATTTAGGTGTGTCTTACATTACTCGGCTTCTCTCAGCCGTTCCACTATGGATGCTTGGGATAACGTTTTATAGGCTCTCAGTGTCACTGTGTAAGCGAGAATTAACAAAATAGGAACGGTGAGGATAAACGGCAGCCAACTCATCTGAAATACCATAAAGGCCATATTTTCCGTGATGCTTTTGGAAAGGTTATAGGTCAGCAATACACCTAATGTTGAGGTTATGAGGACGGTTAGCAAAACGGTGTATAATCCTTCAAGGATCAGCATACGTTTTAGCTGCTTTTTGGTCATGCCAATACTCTCCAGCATGGCAAATTCATTGCGGCGTGAGACTACCCCGGTGAGTACAGTGTTGATATAATTCAGCACCCCGATTAGAGCAATGACCAGGCTAAGCCCATACCCCACGGTTTGAAAAATGCGAATGAATCCACCGAGCTCATCTTTATAATCCTCCCTGGATTTCAAGGATAATTCATTTGTCGAATCTGTTAGAGCCTTGGCTGCTTGTTCTACTAAATCCATTTTAGCTGGATCGACATGTAGTGTGGCTGAAACAATATTGGCTGGATCTGTACCTTGCGGCATTTCCTTCTGCAGCTCCGAAGCAGGGAGGAAGACGTTGTACCCTAACAAAGAGAAAGATTTTGTTGTGGCAGCATATACTGCATCATTTTTTACTACTGCCATCACTTCATAAGATTTACCCGACTTCTCGAAAGTGACTGTATCTCCAGGATGATAATAGGCGCGGTAGCTATCTTCTTCTATAAACATGGCCTCAGCTATGACCGCATATTTTCCTGAAGCAAACTTCTGCCTGTTAAACTCCCCTTCAATAATATCCTTGTCCACAAGATCAAACCAGCCCGGATCTAATCCATATAAATTATTGTAGATCACCCCCCTCTTATCTAAAGTGGAGAGAAGATAGGGATGTGGATCAGCAGCTGCCATTGGCTCCAAAATAGCCCGGACAGCATCATCGACAGGAGATGGAACATATCTGTGGTAAACCTTATCAACACTTTCTACACCGTCAATTTTACTTAGATTGTTGGCGAAATCCTCTGAAAGCTTGTATGGATCACCGTCTCGAGGCCCTGTAATACTGACTAACACTTCATTCTGAACCAAAAAATCACCGGAGATAAAGGAAGCCAGATATTTGTTCACATCCAGTGAGGAAATTACTGTGAAAATGGTACTGAACAAGATGATACTCAAGGAGAGTGAAGAGAGCATCAGGATCATCTTCTTTTTGCTTCTGAACAGGTTGGAGAACGCCATGTTGTGAAGTTTTGCGCCATGTTTTGATTTTTTGGCGTTCCGTTTTCCGCCGCTGCTGACTCCGGCAAATTTTACAGCCTCTACCGGCGAGGTTCGCGAAGCCATCCGGCCCGGTTTACTTGCGGCGATCCATACGGTCATAAACGAGAATGCTGCTGCACCAATAAATATCCACGGGCTAGCAGAATAGACATTATCAGTAGAACCGTTTAAAAATGAGGAGGTCATAGGGAGAATCAGCAGACCTAGCAGATATCCCAACCCCAATCCAAAAGGCAATGCGACGAGATAAAGTGAGCGGGCCTGAATGGAGATGATCTTTTTTAGTTGTCGGGGTGTGGTACCGATGGTCTTTAGCAGGCCATAAAATTTGACATCCCGCACGACGGAAATAAAAAAGATATTGTAGATTAGTAAATAGCCGCTCAGCATGGTGATAAGAATGACAACTGCATAAGGAATGATATTCATTAGATTATCGGAGAGAGACACACTTGTATAAGCCGGATTGACACCATAAGGTACATCCAGGCCGGTGTCCGTCAAAATCTTTTGTACCTTCTTTTCAATATTATAAGAATTGTTAAACATCACCCCTAGACCTGCGGTGTTTACATAAGAACCCGTTGCCTCAGAGATATCCGGGTCAATATGGGAAATGTTCTTCTGTGTAAATGCTTCGGATACAAAAGCTAATCCTGACATCGCCAAATTTTGATCGGTTTCGTAATACCCGGAGAGCTTAAAGTCTTGGCTTATGACTTTTTCACCAATGTCTATATCCAGCTTCACAGTCTGGCCTAACTCATGTTTTGCTCCAAGCAAGTCAAGTGCCCAAGTATTTAGGACGATTTCATTCTCTTGGGAGGGCAGTCCGCCAGCTATAAAGTTGATAAATCCATGTTTGGCATAATTGTCGTCAATTCGAAGAACCTCTACCCGGTTATTCTTGAATAGACTGGTGCTTATATCGCCAACCTTAAGAAAAACGCCATACTTTTTGATGGATGGGTGATTCTTCAGCTTCTCCAACTCGGCAGGATTCAGATATTTGAAGCTTCCATGATAATCGCTGCCAGTAGTCTGCATTTGTGCGCGTTGCATCGATTTGTTAATACTGAGCGCCAAGGTAAACACGGTGGTGATCAAAAGCGTAGTCAGTACGATGGCACAGATGATAGTGAAATTGCGAGCACGGTTGGCTTTGAGGCTTTTTTTGGCTAAAGTAGCAATAGTCTTATGGTTATTCGTGCTGATCATGGCTGGCTCACTCCGGAGCTACGGGGTTGTCCAGTGAAAATGATGCCATCTTCAATACGGATAATACGGTCAGCAGTTTGAGCGATTTGTTCATTGTGTGTGATCATCACAATGGTTTGGTTGAATTTTTCGCTCATCTGTTTAAGTAAAATCAGCACTTCTTGGCTTGTTTTGCTGTCCAGATTACCTGTAGGTTCATCTGCTAAGATGATTGAAGGTTTGGTCGCCAATGCTCTGGCTATTGCCACCCGTTGCTGCTGTCCGCCAGACAGATTAGAAGGTAGAGTATTCATCTTTTCCTGCAAGCCTAAAGTGCGGATGATCAGATCAAGATAAGTTTCGTCAACTTTGCCACCGTCCAGCTCAATGGGCAGCACAATATTCTCCCGCACATTTAGTATGGGTACCAAATTGTAGTTCTGAAAAACAAACCCCACCGATCTGCGCCGAAAAATGGTCAGCTTCTCATCACTCATCGCAAAAATATCGTTCCCGTCCACGTAAACCTTGCCCTCTGTTGCCCGATCTAATCCGCCAAGCATATGGAGAAGGGTACTTTTGCCGCTGCCGCTAGTGCCGACAATGGCGACAAACTCCCCTTTTTCCACTGACAGTGATATGCCGTCCAAAGCCTTAACGCTTGAGCCCACCATTCCATAGTGTTTTTTTAAATTTTCAGTCTGTAGAATCGGCATAACTCTTCCCCTCCAATGAGATCTGTTTGTCCATAATTTAAGGGTAGCAAATCAATCTGACAGGAGAGTGTCTGAATTCTGACCATAATGACACATTCTATTTCAGCGCTGGGGCAGGTAAACAGAGAAAGTTGTACCTTTTCCAGTTTCAGAAATGACGTTGATATGGCCGCCTTGCGCCGTGATAATCTCTCTGGACAAAAACAACCCGATGCCGACCCCCTCGAATTCACGCGCTTGCTTCCCTCGGTAAAACCGCTTAAAGATGTGAGGGATTTCTTCGCTGGGGATTCCAAGCCCAGTATCGGTAAGGTGAATACAGGTGAACATCTCATTGCTTTCAGCAAGAACGGAGATTTGTCCGCTATGCGGCGTGTACTTCACAGCATTCTCGAGCAGGTTGAATAGCGCTTCACTTGTCCATTTGACATCGTGGCAGGCTAAGATGTGTGTCCCGCAGTCAATATTGATCGTAATTTGTTTGTTTTCCGCTTGTGCATAAATCTGGGATAAAGCCTGCGTCAGAGTTTGTATGAGCGGTTTCGCCTCAATCTGCTGTAGGGAGATCATTCCTGTTTCCAAACGTGATAATTTGATTAGAGACTGGATCAGCCAATCCAACTTATCTGACTGCGCTTTAATATGCTGTATGTAGTGCCGGACATTCTCATTTAGTCCGGGCATCTCTTCCAGCAACTGACTGAATACCATGATATTAGAGAGGGGGGTCTTGGTTTGATGGGAGATATCCGAGATCAGCTCTTTTATTTTGTTTTTCTCTGTTTGAATATTTCGCTCATTCGCCTTAGCCATCCCTATATACCGCTTTAGTTTATGTTCCATCGAAGATAGAGCGGTTTCTTCATAGTTAGTGAGTGGCGGCTGGTCATGTATTGCCCGCTCAATCGCTGTATCCAAGGTCTGTATATAGTTTGCGATCTGGCGGTTCCATAACCAGACCCATACGGCTCCTGTTGCTAATAGACAGATGATGAATAGAGAAGTCAGTTGGAGCAGAGTGGGGTCGAACCCGTACAGAAACATTATACGGCCGATAAAACAGGCCACTAGTATAAGGATGATCAGTAAAAAGAGCCTATGAATGTGCTTAAAATTAGCAGGTGGGCTATTGGTTTTCATGGTTTTTGCCCTTCAGTCCACATGTATCCAAGTCCGTAAATGGTCTTGATATATTTAGGCGCTGCCGGGTCATCCTCAAGTTTAGCACGCAGCCGTTTGATGGCTACTGTCAATGCGTTTTCATCCACAAATTCGGCATCCTTACTCCAGATCTTATCTATCAGCTGTTCTCGGGTCAAAATATTGCCCGTATTCGTCACCAGCAGCCGCAGCAGTTTTTGCTCAGTTTTGCTCAGCTGGAGCGATTGTTTATTTTTGCTGTACTCCAGTTTCTCAAAATCGAGTTCTAACGGACCCAATGTTATTTTTCCAGTCCCTAGCGATTCCGTTCTTCTGAGCACTGCCATTACTCTGGCGCGAAGCACCATTAGGCTGAATGGTTTGGTGATATAGTCATCGCCCCCCAATGCAAAACCGGTGATAATGTCGGACTCCATATCATTGGCGGTGAGGAAAATAATGGGTACGCGTGAGGTCTTGCGTAGTTGCTCGCAATAATCCAGCCCACTGCCGTCTGGCAGATTGATGTCCAGAATGATGAGATCAATAGGGTTAACTGCGAAGATATGCTCCGCCACGGCAATATCGTAGGCTTGATGGATTACAACATTGTTTTGAGAAAGAGTGAGAGCGATCCCTTTATTTAAACTACGGTCGTCCTCAACGATCAGTATGTTCATAGTAATTCTCCTTTGTTTCTTATTTGATCATTATACATTCTCGGGATTTATTCGAAAGCGAGATTTATATTTAGTAGGCACTTGAAAGTGAATTTTTCTTTATAATCTTTAAAAATGTTTTATTTTATATTAAATGTAATTTCCTAGAACAAATAGTTGGTATAGTCCTCAAAAAAAAACATTGTAAACGAATTTTTTTATATAAAATAGTAAATTATTGGAATAAAGTGGAGCTTAGAAAAAATGTCGAAGTATACACTATTTATTCTAGTTATGGGTATTGCAAGAAATTTCACGACGGTATGACACATGAAGAATCAGATATTCTAAAGAAATAGAGGGGTTGTGCATGAGTATATTAAAAGCTAACGACTTGAGAAAGTATTACGGTAGTGAACCTAACCCTGTCAAAGCGTTGGATGGCATAACAATGAGTGTGGAGCAAGGTGAATTTGTGGCTATCGTTGGGACTTCCGGCAGCGGTAAGTCTACGCTACTGCATATGCTCGGGGGCCTTGATAATCCTACCTCTGGCACCGTAGAAGTGAATGGGAAAGAACTGTCAAAGATGAACAGTGATCAGCTTACGATTTTTAGACGTAAAAATATCGGGTTCATTTTTCAAAATTATAATCTAATGCCGATACTTAATGTCTACGAGAATATCGTTTTGCCGATTGAACTTGATGGAAACAAGGTGGATAAGGAGTATGTGGACAACATTGTAAGGATGTTAGGACTGAAGGAGAAGCTGAATAATTTACCCAACAATTTGTCTGGGGGCCAACAACAGCGTGTAGCAATTGCAAGGGCTTTAGCGATGAAGCCCGCTATTATCCTTGCCGATGAGCCCACTGGAAATTTGGATAGTCAAACAAGTGAAGAGGTAATCAAGCTGCTGGAAATGACTAGTCACCAACTAAATCAAACAATCATTATGATTACACATAACAACGAAATTTCCTTGCGTGCTGATCGGATTCTCCGTATGGAGGATGGGGAAAAAATGTATAGAGATCATTCTTCATCCGTCATCCGAAAATTATTTCAGAGATACTATAAGGCAAACAAAACCAGAAATATTATATTGGCATGCGCCATCATTCTTACGACCATTCTGATTACAGCAGCTTGCAGCACATTTTACAGTTACCTGAAATTATCTAAACATCAAGAAATGAAAGAAACCGGGACAAGTGCTAATGTTATTTTGAGTCGTCCTACACAGAATCAATTAGATTTATTAAGTAAAATCGATATTTTAAAGCCTGAAATGAATATTCAAACCAAAATGGGATCACTTGTCAATAATAAGGGACAGGCTGGGATACTCAAAGCCGCGGACTGGAATGGAGGTTTCATTGTCTGTTGCTATCAGTGATATTTCAAAAAACGGCGACGCAGAGGTTCAGATCCTTCCCTTTACTCTGTCTGGATTCTATGAGGACACGGCAAATATCAATTCTGAAAACAATCGAATTGTCTTTTTTTCAGAAACATTTTTAAGAGAACATCCGCAGGAAGTGCCGAATCTTGTAGGGTTATTATTTAAAGATACCAGACATTATCACGATAAAATCGAGCAGATTCGAGCCTCCATTGATTTGGATGGAAATCAGCAGTTAATTCCTTCATATGACGGTAAATTGAATATGAATGTCAAGGATTCACTGGTTGCAGTAATAATGGTTTTGTTTTTTATGTTTGATGGATACCTTATTATTTTCAACGTTGCGTATATCTCTATTACTCGAGACGTACGATTTTATGGGCTGCTGAAAATGCTGGGAATGACTAGTGCGCAAATCAAGCAAATTGTCTATTACAGTGTTGCTAAAGTAGCCTTTTTTGCCCTGCCTGCGGGGGTGTTGTTGGGATGGGGGCTTTCATTTTACGTAGTGCCGCTTGCCTTATCTTCGTATGAGGGTTTCTCATCCATAGATAGGCAAGTCAACTTATGGGTGTTGCTCTTGGCCCTATTTTTCTCAGCGTTAACTCTATTTTTAAGCTATAGAGCACCTGCAAAGAAGGCAGGGAGAATTTCTCCGATTGAAGCGTCGAAACATACTGATACACAATCCGGAAAACAAAAATCAAGAGGTAGACATGGCGCGAAAATACCGTATATGTCGTTAAAAAATATACTCCGTAGTAAAAAAAGATTGCTTTTCGTTGTGTTAACGCTCTTCTTAGGCAGCACTGCGCTTGTCGTGCTTTCCACATTTCTAAAATCCTTCAGTGCCGAGGAATACATCAATGCAGAGGTTAAATACGACATTGCTATGTATAACCAAATGACCAGAGCCAGTTTTAATCCAACAGAGGAGCAGCACTTTACTCCTGAGTTATTGTCGCAAATTTCCGCAATAAACGGGATCCGTGAACTCGAACGAACGACGGTAGTATCTATTTTCCAGCATTATTCAGATAGTACTCATGGTGAGTGGCTGCGAAATTACAATAAATTTCGTGCAGGTGTGAATGAGGAACTCAGAGATAAAAAACATTATGAGGAAGATCCTAAAACCAACTTTTGGGGTTTATTGATCGGCATTGATGATAAAAAACTGGAGGAGTATAACCGTACTGCTAAGAACCCGATTAATGTAAGCGAATTTTCCAAAGGGAAGATAGCATTGGTAACTGATATTAATGGGAATGGCATTCCAATAGGTGCACAGATACCCTTTACGGTAATTGACAACAAAAAGAGCTATAAGGTGAAAATTGGCGGTCAAATGACGTTTGAACGTGATGCTATGAATAGTGGTGCTGCTCCATGGCTAATTGTGTCAAATAATGTTATCCACAAATATCATTCTGATGCTGTGATTTACTCTATTAAGATTAATGCGCAAAAAGGAAAAGAACAGGATGTGTTGAACGAGGTCAAACTCCTTACAAGCGGAGACAGCAGCATTTCACGCACCTCAAAAATTGAACAAGCAAAAGCGTTTGCTGACTTAAAGCAGTCTTTTTCCAATCTTTCAATTGTTATCATTATCATTTTAAGCAGCATCGGTGTTTTGAATTTTATTAACACTATATTAGTAAGCATTGTATCCAGAAAACAGGAGTTTGCTGTTCTAGCGTCTATTGGCGCGACGAAGAAGCAAATTAAATGGCTGATCACCTTTGAAGGAATCTGGTTTGCTCTAATTGCTTTTGTTCTTACATTAACAGTGGGTAGTGGCATTAGTTATTTGATCTTTAATGTATTGCATGAATATATAGGCTATGGAGTGTTTAGATATCCGGTTACCTCTTTAATCATATATTCGGGGGTTGTCTTGTTGATCTGTTCAATAATTCCTGGTTTGTTGTACAAATTTATTTCCCGTTCAAATGTTATTGAACAGCTAAGACAAGCAGAATAATAATGCAAGGGAGGTGGGAACTTTGAAATACAATAGTGGAAAAACTGTGAAAAAATTGGCAAAGCGCTCTCTTAAATCTAGCAAAAATTATTTTGCTATTCTGGCAATAGCCTTGGCTGCGATTATGTTCACCAGTGTATTTACTATTGCAGGGAGTTTGTTAGAGTCAATGAAAGACAACAAGATGAGAATCGTGGGGAGCAATGCTCATGGTGGATTTCATCAAATGTCTATGCCTGAGTATAAAAGGGTCTCTTCAGATTCAAAGATTAAGGATATCTCCTATTCGGTTCTTATCGGTGATGCACAGGGGGCTGCCTTTTCTAAGTTACCTACAGAAGTGAGGTATGGTGAGGAAAAGTATGCAAAATGGGCGTATAGCTTACCACAGCTTGGAAACATGCCACAGCAAAAGAAAGACATAAGTGTAAGCACCTTGGTATTGGATGCGCTGGGTCTTCCCCATACATTAGGTCAATCCATTTCGTTAACCTTCAAAACAGATAAAAAAACAATCACAGATACCTTTACCGTTTGTGGAATTTGGGATGGAAATCCGCTCTCTTGGCGTCAAAATATTTGGCTTTCTCGTGAATATGCAGATTTAGTAGCTCCTGTGGCAAGTGAACCTTGGAACAACCGTTCCAAGGTGTACTCAGGCTATATCAATAGTCAATTTTGGTTTTCGAATACGTGGGATATTGAAACGAAATCTGAACAACTTGCCAGCAGAAGTGATTTTAATGGTCAAATAACTGTTAACGCTTCTTATGATATTCTAGGATCTGAACCTCAAAATATACTTCTAGGTTTCCTTGTAATCTCCGTGATTTCCTTAGCTGGATATTTGTTAATCTACAATATATTCTATATTTCAATTGCACAAGAAATTAAATCTTATGGTTTATTAAAAGTCATTGGGACAACTTCAAAACAAATCAAAAGAATGGTTCGTTATAAGGCAATATATCTTGCTTGTATCGGTATTCCTTTTGGACTAGTGATAGGTTGGACAATCGGTCGTTTTTTTGTTCCGGCTATTATCGATATTTTTGGTGAAGATATGCGCGTCGTAACAAGTGTACACCCGCTTATTTTTGCTATTGCCGCTATATTCAGTCTCTGCACAGTGTTATTTAGTTGCTTAGGGCCAGCAAAGGTTGCATCCGGGGTTTCTCCAATAGAAGCTCTAAGTTATGTTGAAGGAAAACAGACGGGAGAACTAAGAAGAAAAAAGAAAAAAGCTCATCCAATAACATCCGTTCGTCTAGCAATGGCTAATTTAAAGAGGAACCCCCGAAAAGTGATCATCGTCACGCTTTCTTTTACACTTAGTTTAGTTATTCTTAATAGTACTTATGGTCTTGTGCATTCTTTTGATTTTAATAAGTTCATTGAGTTTCAGTCTGTTTCGGACTTTACGGTTGCTGATACTTCGATCATAAATAATTCGCCTCCATTTGATACTTCCGGTGTAAGCAATGAGTTCATAAAACAAGTAGAGTCATTGGCCGGGCTTGAAGATAGCGGCAATGTTTATGTACTCCCTTTAACACAAAATTTAAGTGATCAGGCAATGTCTGCGCTGAAAAGAGAAGTCGGCTTAATGAATGAAAAGGACCAAGAGGAATTTCTGAGTTCTCAGGAGATGGTGAAACGGAGATCATTAGTGAATACATTTGGTTTTAGTGAGTGGCCGGCACAGATGATTCAAGTAAAGGAAGGAGCTTTGGATCAAAAACGCTGGGAGAACGGAGAGGGAATCTACGTTACTAACTGTAAGAAATTTCTAGATGGTACAAGCAGCATTTATCATCCGGGAGATAAAGTTAAAGTTAGTTTTGGAAACGGAAAGGAAAAGGAATATGAAGTGCTTGCCATTGTTGATTTTCCGGGAGCTATTCACTCAGTGGCATATTATGATATAGGATTAGAGTATTTGTTGCCGTCGGATGAACTGCTTGCCCATGCAGATTCCATGCTGCCAATGTATACAATCTTTAATGTAGATGATGAACATTTAACTCAGACAGAAAAATGGCTGGAGGACTATTGCTTACATACGGATACCGGATTGGATTTCTATTCGAAGAATACTTCTAGAGAAACCTTTCGTAGTTTAATCTTTATGTATGAGGTGGTAGGAGGTGCATTTTGTATTCTGCTAGGTGTTATTGGGATTCTGAATTTCATAAATTCCATGCAAACTTCTATTTTAACCAGAAAACGAGAAATTGCCATGCTGCAATCAATAGCCATGACGGATAAGCAGGTAAAAGAAATGCTTATCTTTGAGGGGGTTGGGTATGCCTTGCTAGGGCTGATGTTTTCGATTGTGCTAGGAAGCTTGGCAAATACTACCCTAGTACCCGCAATGGGAGCAGAACTTGATTATTTTACTTGGACTTTTACATTAACCCCTATTTTACTTAGTATAATCCCCTTTATGCTGGTCTCTATTGTAGTACCCGTTTTGTGTTACCACAGCATATCTAAGAAGACTATTATTGAAAGATTACGGAGCGAGGTTTTTTGATAAGGAGCCACATAGTTAATCCTAAAGGAAAGTTCAAAAGGGCATCACCTAAATAGGGTGGTGTCCTTTCAATTTTTGATGGGTAGCATTCCCATTTATATGTGCAAAGGTTGGTTATGACCTACAACTAGCCCAACAGTGGTCTGTAGTCGTACAGCTACCTCGACTAAGGTCCAGTACGAAAAACCGTCGTTGGTCTGTTTTGAAAGTCTGCGATTTACCCTAGAATAAGGCTATAAGGTTAAGGACAACGAAAGGCGGTGAGAAAAAATGCAAAGAAGACAAGGAAACGGATTAGCGGTTGTACTGATTGTGATTGGTGCGGTTATGCTGCTCGGCATTGCGCTTCCTCTGATCCACGGAATGTTCAGATTACTTTTCCCGGTATTGCTGGTTGTTCTCGGGTACTACGGGATTAAGAGCGGACGCAAGATTATCGGTTGGGTGCTGATGTTCATTGGTGTGATGTCCCTGATCGCAAAGCTTTCCTGGATCATTGGACCACTTCTAGGAGTGGCGTTGATCGTCTGGGGCGTATCAGCATTAAAGGGCAGAAGTAACAATGGTACTTATTAAGAAGCAATGTACTTAAACAAGAAGCAGGGAGGGAGCAGGAGATCATGAGTGTTTTTCGTCGCATGAGGGATATTACTGTAGCTAATCTAAACGAACGTCTGGAGCAAAGCCAAGATCCCGTGAAACTAATTGATCAATTTCTACATTCAACCCGTGAGGAAATCAGTGAAGCTGAAAGGCTGTACCAGCAATATGCTTCCCACACGAAGCAATTGCAGCAGCAAGTGAACCAAGCAACTGCTATGAGAAACAAACGTGAAGAGCAGGCGTTGTTGGCACTGAAAGCAGGCGAGGATCATCTCGCGAAGCTGGCTTTACAAGAAAAGATCATTCACGAGGAAAAACTGGAGCAATATAGCGGGCTGTTAGAACAGAGCAAGCAATCCTTGTTTGAACTTGAAGCACAGCTGAATGAGCTGAAAATAGAGTATCAAACGGTGTACAGCAAACGTCAGTATTATTCGGCACGAATGGAGTCGCTGCGATTGCAGCAACGGATGAATCAAAGAGCCAGTGCTTATGGCAATGGTGGTGATGTTCCCAAAATGTTCGGTCGTCTGGAAGATCAGATGTCGGATTGGGAATTAGAAGCAAAGAGCTTGCGTGATTTGCGGCGCATGGGACAGGAATATGCGGTGCAAGCGGGTGAGACCGTAGCGACCGTACTTGAAAGAGAAATGGCTCGCCTAAAGGAGAAACTGAACAATGGTGGAAAGGAGTAACGCTATGAGTCGATTGTATCGTTCAACTAGAGATAAAGTGATGACGGGTCTTGCAGGTGGATTATCTGAGACGCTCGGTATTGATTCCACGTTATTCCGGATTCTATTACTGGTCAGCATTCCGTTCACAGGTGGTGCGGTGATTCCGGTATACTTCATTGCAGCAATGGTCATTCCTAAGGAACCGACGCATTATAATCCTTTTGGACCAGGGCCTGGGGCACCGGGTGGCCCATACGGCGGACCCTACTCAGGCAGACCGGAACATGGACACGGACCACAAGCTACTGGCGGATATGGACCTTATGGACGCCAGCCAAATTACAATCCTAATTTTGAGAAGAACAACGCTTATTCCGCACCGGACTCCGGTTTGGATGCGATGATGAAGGATATTGAGAAAAAGGCTTTGCAAAAAGAAGTAGAAGAACTCAAACAAAAACTGTCTAAATATGAGAAAGGGGAATTGTAAATCATGGGAGTATTTCAAAGAATTAAAGATATGACTAAAGCGTCGGTAAATGACTTGTTGGATAAGGTAGAGGACCCAATCGTAATGCTTAACCAATATCTGCGCGATATGGAGGCTGAGATTCACGAAGCGGAAGTAACAGTTGCTAAACAAATGGCTAACGAACGCCGTATGAAGCAACGTGTGGAAGAAGCAGCAAAAATGTCTGCACAACGTGGATCACAAGCTGAACTGGCACTGAAAAATGGCCAAGAAGAAGTAACTCGCAAGCTGTTGGAAGAAAAAATCTACTTTGACCAAAAGCAAGTGGAATACAGTGATCTTCACGCACAAGCTGAAGTACACGCTAAGGAATTGGTGCAACAACTGCATGACATGAAGGATGAGTTCTACAAGCTGCGCAACAAACGTAACGAGCTTGTATCCCGTGCTCAAATGGCTAAGGCTAAAAAACAAATGTCACAAATCAGCAGCGTACATTCCATTGAAAGTGGCAGTGCATCACTCGGATTCCACCGGATGGAAGAGAAAATTATGCAGCTTGAGGCTGAAGCAGATGTAATGCGTGCACCTTACAGCCCATCCGCTGCTTATAGCAAACCCGTTGATGTTGAGAAGCAACTGAAAGTGGATGAGCAATTGGCGCTACTGAAAAACAAGCTCAATGATACACCCGCGGCTCCTTCTCTAAACAAAAAAGAACAATAAATCCTGTTCCTAAAACTTGGACGGATATGATATGCTGGACAAGAAGAAGCCATACGGTATGGATCTCCATACCGATATGGCTTTTATAGCGGCTAGCTATAATATTTAACGGTGATAATATTCCTCATCATAGTGACGGATATCTAACCAATAGTATAAAATGAGTTTTGCTTCGCAAAACGTTTAGGAGGTGCGAAATGGATAAACGAAACCGTTTGATTGCCATCGGACTGATTGCTGTTGGCTGCATGATGATTTTTGGTAGATGGCTCGGCTTTTTCTCCATTGTCGCGCTTCTGTTCCTGCTGCTGGGAGTCTACCGTACGACATCAGGCAAAGTAAAGCAGGGCTATAAACTGCTCGGGATAGGTGCTGTATTGCTTTTGCTGGACCATTTGGTGCTCGTGCTGGGGATTTGCTTAATCTCACTTGGGATGTTTTTTACTAAATCCAAAAGAGTGCAGCGCAAGGAAGGGTTTATGCAGAAGCAGAACTTTTCATCCAGATTTGACTGGGACCGCTCACCTTGGGTGATGCACAGCCTTAGCTCTTGGCATGTACTGGGTGAGGCCGATGTGGATCTTTCATTAGCTATGGCGGATCATAAGGAAACGGTCATGCTGTTTCAAGGGATTTTTGGCGATATGGACATTAACCTGTCCGATGATTACGGCGTGGAAATTGAAGCTTTTGTGCTCTTTGGGTCCATTGAATTCGGCAACCAGCGAGATACAGGGATGTTAAACCGTCTGAATTGGAAATCAGCCAATTATGACAGCAGTGAATATAAAGTGAAATTTAGTGTTTCTTATTTAATGGGAGATCTAGATGTACGATTATCCTGATAAGCTTGATAGAGAAGGGAGAGTCCCCCGTATGGAAAAAAAGAACAAAAACATGATATCACGCAGCATGGGTGAGGGGGCTCTGTTCTCTTTTGTCATGCTGCTTGTGATAATGTATGTCATGTATACATATGGCTATTTGAAGCCTTTTGAAAGCTGGAAGTTTGGCGTGCGGACAGCCGTCACCCTAATTCTTCTGCCGATGGGCTTTGGGATTGGTTATGGCTTTTATCAGAGCTTTCGTGTGAAGCGACAGTTGGAACGTCTTAGGCAGACCCTCGTATTATGGGAAAAGGGAAATTTGACGCTGTCCATGCCGGATCTAGGTGATGATGAGCTGGGAAGGCTCGGAGAACAGCTTGGCCGGATTAGCGGTAAATGGGAGAATCAAGTAACGACGCTGCAGCGGTTGTCCACGAATAACGCGAAGCTTGCGGAGCAGGCGCGGGTATCTGCTATTATGGAGGAACGGCAGCGGCTTGCGCGTGAACTGCACGACGCTGTTTCCCAGCAGCTATTTGCAATCTCCATGACTGCCACGGCGGTAGGCCGGACGTTGGAGAAGGATTTCGATAAAGCCCAGCGGCAAATTGCGCTTATAGAAGAAATGTCTGCCGTAGCCCAATCGGAGATGAGGGCATTGCTGCTGCATTTGAGACCTGTTTATTTGGAAGGAAAGGGCCTCGAACAAGGTCTGCAGGAATTGATCAAGGAGCTTAAGGTCAAGGTACCGATCGAAATTGTATTTGAGATGGACCCTGATGTGCAGCTGTTAAAAGGGGTAGAGAATCACTTGTTCCGTATCGTCCAAGAGGCGATTTCTAATACACTTCGTCATGCGAAAGCAGAAAAAATGGAAATTCGGCTGCATAGACGGGGAGATACAGTTCGCTTGACGTTGCGTGATGATGGGATCGGCTTTGAGATGGACGACACCAAACAAGCTTCCTATGGTTTGTCGAACATGCAGGAGCGGATTAATGAAATCGGAGGCTCCATTCAGTTCATTACCGCTCCGGGTAAAGGGATGCGTATTGAAATTACCGTTCCGTTAGTCAATGAATAATAGGAGGAAAGAGTAACCATGGAGATGGAGGAAGCAATTAAAGTACTACTCGTAGATGATCATGAAATGGTACGGATCGGGCTAGCAGCAGTTTTAGGTACCGAGGATGGAATTGAGGTCGTAGGTGAAGCTGGAAGTGGAGAAGAAGGCATTCGGCTGGCTCAAGAGTACAATCCCGATGTGGTCTTAATGGATCTCGTAATGGATGGGATGGATGGCATAGAAACGACTAAACAGCTGATGAAGCAGTACCCAGAGATCAAAGTTATTGTTCTTACAAGCTATTTGGACGATGAAAAGATGTATCCTGTTATTGAAGCGGGCGCCTTTAGTTATCTGCTGAAGACTTCGCGGGCTAGTGAAGTGGCGGATGCGATCCGCGCTGCGGCAAGAGGACAGTCCGTGCTTGAGTCACAGGTGGCCTCTAAAATGATGAACCGTTTTCGAAACAATGCAAAAGGAGAATCACCTGCTTATAAAGAGCTTACGGAGCGCGAGATGGAAGTATTACGTCTGTTGGCGCAAGGTAAATCCAATCAGGATATTGCCGATCAACTAATTATTGGAATCAAAACTGTGAAATTTCATGTGACGAATATTCTCGCGAAGCTGGGCGTGGAAGACCGGACCCAAGCAGCAATTTATGCATATAAAAATGGACTAGCTGAATAACAACAAAGGACTGAAGCCTCTGCTTCAGTCTTTTTTTATAATATAAGAAAGTAGTTTTGGGGCCTCCGCAAAGTATCTGAGTACGCATTGAAGCAAATCCCTCTCTTTGTGGGAATATTTCAGGTATAGAATCTCCTAATTCGAACATACTGTCTAGTAGATTGCTAGAGAGGTTCGAAGGGAGAATGACATATGCGGAAGATGAAGCTGAACAACGGAACAAAAAAAGGGACTTTTTTTATAATGATAATCGTGTGCTGCGCTGCGGCTCTGCTAGTTAATCTGCAAAGTGTTAAAGCGAATTCAACCGTTCTTGATGAGGGCGTTAACCAAGCTTCAACAGGAGCCGAACTGAATCATGCTCTTGTGAGTTTAATAGATCTCGGAAAAGAAACAACCGTTTCTGATTCACCGCTGCGTTTAGTGTTAAAGTGGCAGGGAGAAAGCAGCAATTACGCGGATCTGTCTGCCGAAGTTGCTAAGTTAAGTACAAGTCTCGGATTGAATGTACCGTCAGGTACTGAGGAAGATGGACATATGACTTATCGTACAGAAGCTGCCAAACCATATGAATCGCGGCTTTCCTTATTTTGGAGTGAGCTTAGTGCAGGAAACAGTTATGTGATTGTAACGTTAGATACGGCTGATCTGCAAAATGAAGCTGGCTTTCAAGCGGCTGCTCGTGAAGTAAGTATGATTCTTGAACAGCATAAAATTAAGGCCGAATGGAATGTATCCCTTCAAGGAAGCGCGCAAGAACAGGGAGCACCTGAAAAAGTTCTAGCACAGACGGAGTCATTGATGCATGACCGGTTTGAAGCTGTGACCGGAGGAGAAAGCTACAAGGATATCTCAACGGTTAGCCGTACGTATTCGATTCCTAATTTGAAGCGCTCTGTGATGAGTGGAAATCAGTCCGTTTCTGCCCAAATCGCAGTGCATCATGAAGATCAGAAGGGGACAAACCGCGTAACTATAGGCTTTCCTTTAATAACCATCGAATATTGACATTTTTCTCTTATATAAGCGCAGATATAGTTAATAATAAGAAATATTAATTGAAATTTGCGAAATCCCGAGAGTATTTGTCAGGAATGTGATAGCATCCTTTTTAGGAATATGCTAAAATGACATAACGTCGTTATTCACCTTATGTTAGTATCGACGCTGAGCATGTCAATAAACTATATTACATACAGAAAGATGAGGAGCCATGGCTGAAAATCAAACCCTTGATGCACTGCACACACCCGGTGCTGTCTTTTTTATCTTTGGGGCAACCGGAGACTTAGCCCGGCGTAAGCTTTTCCCGGCGATTTACAGCTTGTACCGTGAAGGTAAGCTGGCACAAGATTTTGCGGTAATTGGCGTGGCGCGGCGCCCGCGTACTCAGGAAGAATTTAGAAGTGATGTGAAGGAATCCATCCTTGAATTCTGCCGTTACAAAGCGGGAGAAGAAAGTGAATGGAATGAGTTTGTACAGCATTTCGAATACAAATCTCTGGACATTAACAATATTGATGGTTTCCGCGAGTTAAGAGCACAAACTGAAGTTCTTGAAGAGAAATTCAGTATTCCGGGCAATCGGATGTTCTATCTTGCGCTGGCGCCTGAATTGTTCGGCAGTGTCTCCTTCAATCTTAAAGCTGGCGGGATGCTGGATAGTACGGGTTGGAATCGCCTCGTAATTGAGAAGCCTTTTGGCTATAATCTGGAGTCGGCTGAACAGCTGAACGAACAGATTCGTCAGGTCTTCAAAGAAGAGGAAATTTACCGGATTGACCACTATCTTGGTAAAGAAATGGTACAGAATATCGAAGTGATTCGTTTTGCTAATGCTTTTTTCGAACCGCTCTGGAATAATAAACATATTGCCAATATTCAAATTACACTTGGCGAAACCGTAGGTGTAGAAGAACGCGGTGGTTACTATGACCATGCGGGAGCCTTACGGGACATGGGCCAGAATCATATACTGCAACTGCTGACTATGATTGCTATGGAACCACCAAGCCGTCTGCTCGCAGAAGATATTCGTGATGAGAAAGTGAAGGTACTTCGTTCCCTTCGTCCTTATGCGACATCTGATGAGGTGCGTGAGAATGTCGTAAGAGCTCAATATATTCAAGGCCTACACCAAGGCAAAACCCTTCCTGCTTACCGTCAGGAAGATAAGGTTGACCCTGAGTCGAATACAGAGACGTATTTTGCTGCCCGTGTATTTGTAGATAACTTCCGCTGGGCTGGAGTTCCTTTCTACATCCGTACAGGTAAACGTCTCCCGGTGAAGACGACGGAAGTGGTAGTTGAGTTCAAAGGAATGCCAACCAACGTTTATTTGGGACAAAAGCATAAACTTGAGCCTAACCTCCTTGTAATCCGTGTGAACCCAATGGAAGGCATTTACGTAAAGATTAATGCCAAGAAGCCGGGTTCAGAGTCTGAGATTCAACCGCTGGCTATGGACTTCTGTCAGAGCTGCCTGGTTGGAATCAATTCTCCGGAAGCATATGAGCGCTTGCTACATGATGCCGCACGCGGCGATTCAACTTATTTCACTCGTTGGGATGAGGTATCCTCGGCATGGTCATTCGTGGATCGTATTGCGAAAGCGTGGAGCGAAGAGTCTAGCGACTTATCTTCTTATCCTGCCGGCTCTTGGGGTCCAGTGGAAGCAGATGAACTGCTTGCTAAAGAAGGTTTCCATTGGTGGCCTGTAAACGGCCAAGATGAAGATAATGTGGTTTGGCTGAAGAATAACTAAACCTTGAGTTAATGCTATCTCCCTGCAGAGGATGCAGGGGGATTTTTTGTAATGCTAAGATCTAAAAGATTGGACTTCAGACGGTGTTTGGGGGATCTGGGCACGTTTCTAATAACTGCACTTTGTACAATTAAAATCGCTTATCTCGTTGTGATTAGTCTTTTAGATGTATTTTCTGCAACTATAATCACCGGATAAGGCGGAAAAGCGTGCACAACTTATTTTTAATTGCATCAAATGCAACTAAAGGCTAATGAAAATGCTAATACTTCAAGTAAGTGTAGGAAATACATCTATTTTCTTGAGCGATGATATGTGGGGATCATAATCCAAACCATTCGGGAGATATTTTGCGGCACGCGCTTTTTAGTAGATAATGTCTGCCTGATTTTGATATACTTTAGAGGATGCTTTCACTTGAAGCGGACTGGAGCTAGACCTAAGAGCTATTCATTCAGAAATGAAGGGGTATGAACAATGAGCAGAGCACCGATTTGATGAACCCCAGTGTAATTGAAGCAGAAGCAGGAATTTTATATATGAAGGGATATGTGTAATGAACAAAGCAATAGATCAGAAGCTGCAAAAGGAAGTGGATAGACGCAGAACCTTTGCGATCATTTCTCACCCGGATGCGGGTAAAACAACTTTAACGGAGAAGCTGCTGTTATTCGGTGGTGCGATCCGTCTGGCGGGAACGGTTAAGGCCCGTAAAGCGAATAAACATGCGACGAGTGACTGGATGGAAATTGAGAAGCAGCGGGGGATTTCTGTAACGTCTTCCGTAATGCAGTTTGATTATTTGAATCATCGCGTGAACATTTTGGATACACCGGGTCACCAAGACTTCAGTGAGGACACCTATCGTACCCTAACTGCAGCGGATAGTGCGGTCATGCTTATTGACGTGGCAAAAGGTGTGGAAGCCCAAACCACCAAACTGTTTCAGGTATGTGCTAAACGGGGCATTCCGATCTTTACCTTTATTAACAAGCTGGACCGTGAAGGACGTAGCCCGTTTGATCTGATGGAAGAGCTGGAGCAGGTTCTTGGTATTCGTTCTGTGCCAATGAACTGGCCGATCGGTAGTGGACGTGAGCTATGCGGCGTGTATGACCGGATGAAAAATCAGGTAGAGCTGTTCCAAGGTGACGATCACTCCGTAATCAAGGTTCAAAAGGTTGACGGATACCGTGATCCAATCATTCGTGAAATGGCTGGAGAGTATCTGCATGATCAACTGTGTCAGGATCTGGAGCTGCTGGATGTAGCAGGCGATGCTTTTGACTATGAAAAAGTATTAAGTGGTGAACTCACACCTGTGTTCTTTGGCAGTGCGATCAACAATTTTGGCGTACAGACTTTCCTCGATAATTTCTTGGATCTGGCACCGAAGCCTGAACCACGCCGCAGTAATACAGGGGTAGTAGAACCAACGAATGAGAAATTCACTGGTTATGTGTTCAAAATTCAAGCGAACATGAACCCGGCTCACCGTGACCGGATTGCTTTCCTGCGTATTGTGTCCGGGAAATTCGAACGGGGTATGAGCGTGAAGCATGTACGTGCCGGTAAAGATATCAAGCTGGCGCAACCACAGCAATTTTTGGCGCAAGACCGCGATATCGTAGAGGAAGCTTATCCGGGAGATATCATCGGTCTGTTTGATCCAGGTATTTTTAGAATTGGTGATACCTTGAGCCAAGCAGGAGATATGGAATTCGATGAGCTGCCAACGTTCTCACCAGAGATTTTTGCTAAAGTGAGTATTAAAAATGCGTTGAAATCGAAGCAGTTCCAGAAGGGTGTCGATCAGCTGACTGAAGAGGGCATGATCCAGGTGTTCCGCACGGTCAACTTTGACGATATTTTGCTCGGTGTAGTTGGACAACTGCAGTTTGAAGTGTTTGAGTACCGCATGAAGGGTGAATATGGTGTGGATGTTCAGTTGCAGAGAATGCCATACCAGTTTGCACGTTGGATCGTAGATGATACTAAGCCGGATGCGAGCAAATTCAGAATCAACTCAACGTTGGTGACGGATAAGAAGGGCAATTTTGTCGTGTTGTTCGAGAACGAATATGCTATGCGGACAGCGATGGATAAGAACCCGACAGCTAAATTCCTGGAAATGGCTCCAAAAGCATTACTATAATTAGGACGCTATAACTTGCTGAATGTTAAAATAAAACCTCCGCCTCCATAGGTGAAGTTACACCATGGTGAGCGGAGGTTTTTGACTAGTTGCGGTCAGTTTACGATGTGATATTCCCAGGGGTAATGGTCTCCAGGTGATCATGCAGCATGGTAACCAACCGATCTTGCTTAGCGGGATCTAAATCCTTCCAGATCATTTCGAACACGGCGCCAAGTCCCGGGAGTGCTGCTTCCGGACCGTCCACAGAGCCTTCAATCATATGACGTAAATCCTCTTCAGATTGACCGTGCACTTTATGAAGAATCGCCTGGCGCAAGTCAATGGTAACGGGCATAATGTACCTCCTTTTTTGAAAATATAGTGATATTGACCTCGTTATAATGTGCCCTGCAAAGGTGCTGGAAATTCAAGTTTTTGTCCAAATATAAGGTAGTATAAGTTTAACACTATACATTATCCTTACATTTCTACGAGAAACGGTTGTCATCCATAAGGACGGCAATGACGTTTCTTCTTGGCTTATGCTATACTGTTTGAGATATAGAATGCTACGGGAGGTACATAGACATGGCCAAAAAACAATATGCCGTCATCGGTATGGGGCGTTTCGGATCTAGTGTTGCTAAGGCGCTCAGCGGCATGGGGTTTGATGTACTTGCGATTGATGCTGACGAGCAGCGAACACAGGAAATTTCAAGTATTGTAACTCATGCCGTATCTGCAGATTCCACGGATGAGGAGGCGCTGCGTGCCCTTGGTATTCGCAATTTTGATGTGGTGGTTGTAGCCATTGGCGAGGACATTCAAGCTAGCATCCTGACAACACTTATCCTAAAAGACCTGGGTGTGCCTGCAATTCTGGCAAAAGCCAAAGGTGAACTGCACGGCAAAGTATTAAGCAAAATTGGTGCAGACAAGGTGATTTATCCTGAACGGGATATGGGAATGCGGGTTGCGCATCATCTTGCTTCGCCTAATATATTGGATTATATTGAGCTGTCGCCGGACTACAGTATTCTGGATATGAAGGTATCCGGACCGATGCTCGGAAAAAATCTACAGGAGCTCGACATCCGCGCAAGATTTGGCTGCAATGTAATGGCCATCCGCCAAGGTGAAGAAATGAACATCTCTCCCCGTGCAGAGGATCGTCTGATTGATGGCGATATCCTTGTTATTGTTGGGCATAAGGATAATTTGACGAAGCTGGAGATGGCGTATCAGTAGGATGGAATGTTCTGATGATAAGCGTTACTGCGAGGAAAGTTTGGACTTCCGGTCACTGTTGTCTCCAGATTTTTTTGATTTGAGCCGCCTGTTGCGGATAAAATATGGAGACAGCTTATGCTTTCGAAGCGAGCTTTACTACGTAAAGCTTTCGGCTGAGCGCTTCGCTCCTACAGTTCCAAATTTCCTCTCCATAACGTTTTCATCAGGTTTATAGGGTGTAGAAGAGAAGAAGAGCAAAGGCAGAGATAAAGATAAAGAGTATGGCGTCAAGATAAAGAAGAAACACAAACTAATGGTTATAGACTAAGGCAAGGCAGAAGAAAGGAAGACCTTATGGAAATCATGTCTCCGCAAAATACGCGGGTTAAAGAGTGGGCCGGGTTACAGGAGAAAAAGCACCGTGACAAGGCTCGTAAATATATCGTAGAGGGCGTTCATCTGGTTCAGGAAGCACTGCTGGCTGAAGCAGATGTGGAATGCCTTGCTTATGACCTCGACAAAGGAATGCCTGCTGAACTTAAGGGGCTGCTTCAGGCCGTTCAGGGAATGGAAGTGATTGGCGTTTCGGCGGCGATCATTTCGAAATGCAGCAGCACCAATACGCCGCAGCCTGTGTTCGCCATCGTGCGGAAGGAACAGCAGGCTGTAGAAGCTATCCTAGCGAAGAAGGATAGCCTTGTGGTTGTGCTGGACGGCGTGCAGGATCCCGGTAATGTCGGCACCATCATCCGCAGTGCGGATGCAGCGGGAGCAGACGGAGTGATCCTCGGACAAGGCTGTGCCGACCTCTATAATCCGAAGACCATCCGGTCCACGATGGGCTCGATGTTCCATCTTCCGGTGGTGGAGGGAGAGTTAAGTGAGATTTTGCCACAGGCCCGGAAAAATGGGGCGCTGCTGGTGAGCACTTCGCTGCAGGGCGAAGAATCGTGCTATGAGCACGATTTTCAGGGCAGCCAGTGGTTGCTGATTGGCAGCGAAGGCAAAGGCATTTCGCAGGAAACGGCGCGACTCGTGGACAAGAGTATCATCATCCCGATGGCAGGCCGCGCGGAATCGCTGAACGCCGCAATGGCGGCGACGATTTTGCTGTTTGAGGGAATGAGACAGCGGGGATAATTTATCACCGTTTGGAACGTAGTTTTTCACAGTAAATCCCGTCCTGATGATCAAGATAATCTTGATCATCAGGACTTTTTTATAATCCTGCAACAGTATTGGCTGCATATTGGCCTGGTCATTTCCATTCTCAATACTTATATATTCTTTAGAAATTACTATTTTTCGAATATTCATATGTCATTCTTTTTTACGACAAATATATACGAATGTTGGAGGAAAAGTGTAAGGCACAAATTCAATTTTCTCAATAAGTAGTTGTTTAGCCCATCTTTTTTTCATGTGCAGCGAGTGCTGATATGCAACTAAAATTCCGCCTGGTTTAAGTGACTTAACAATCTGATGTAGGATTTTGTCACGCATTTCACTTGAAAAATTAAAAAATGGTAATCCGCAAATTATGCAATCTAACTCACGGATGCCTTCCTGATTCAATTTCTTGAGTAAGTAGCTGGCGTTGGAATGGAAAATGCATTCCGGATAAATTGCTTTTAAGTGTTCTCTCATTTTTTTATTCCGCTCAAACAAAAGCACTTTTGTAGAATTCTTTAATTGTGATGTCATGAGACGTGTAATAGCACCTGTACCAGCTCCAAGCTCTGCAACGGCATTTACATTATGCCATTGTACAGACTGAACTATTTTATCGGCTAATAATGGCGAACTGGGTAGAATATTTCCTACCCGCTTTGGATCTTTGAGGAAGCCTTGTAAGAAAAGTAAGTATTCAGACATAATCAATTAGTAATCCTCTCCGAAAGGCAATCTCAGTTGGAATGTGAAGACGTCATGAGTGTGTTTAAGCGTTAAAGTACCCTTGTGCAACTCAGCAATATTCCTAGCTATCGAAAGACCAAGTCCTGCCCCGGTTTGAATTCCCTGACTTTTTCTTGAGTGGTCAACCTTATAAAATCGTTCAAATAGACGGTTTTCTTGATCCTGTGAGAGGGGAGTCCCTTTATTTTCAATCTCAATGGTACAGTGTTCAGAATCGGTTGTCATTCGTATGCTAATGCTTCCCGGGCTGATGGAATATTTTAAGGCGTTCATAAGTAGATTATCTATGGCTCTGGCTATTTTCTCACTGTCGATTAAGGTGATGATTGGACTCTTATCTATATCTTTTATAAGGTGGACATTGTTTTCTTGAGCGATCGGTTCGAATTCGAATAGCAATTGATTCAAAAGCTGCGACAAATCGATTCTCTCCAGATTTAAACGGGAGTCAGCCGAATTAAGTCGGGTATATTCAAACAAATCATCGAGGAGTTTCTTCAAATGAAGCGCCTTGTTATAGGTGTTTTGAATAAAACGTGTATATTCTTTTTTATCTTGGTACGATTCTGTACGTAAAAGCTCAATATACCCGATAATACTTGTAAGAGGGGTGCGTAAGTCGTGTGAAATCCCCGTGATCATCTCCATCTTGGATTTTTCTATTTCGCGTTCCTTGATGATCTGTTGCTCTAAGCGCTCTGCCATCCGGTTGATGTTCAAAGCCACCAGTCCTAGTTCATCTTGGCGAACAACATTTACCCGATAACTCAAATCACCTTCGGATATAATTTGAAGTCCTTGTTCCAGCGCAATTAAATCTTTGACGATTCGCCGGGTCAATGTAAAAAATGTAATAACGAAAATAATGAAAAACATCGGAGTAAGAAGGTAGGCAAGAAAATTGAACACCCAATCCAATTTTGTTGCATTTCCAAAATGAAAGAACAAGATGCTAAGTGAGGTATTTATCGCAATGGTAATTATGAAACTCAACACCATCCTGATTAAAATATTGGACTGAATGCGTTTATTTATTTGTAGATTTCGTATGGTTTTAATCAACTTTGTAACCAACTCCCCAGACTGTCTTAATATACAGAGGTTCTCTTGGATTTTCCTCTAATTTTTCTCTTAAGTTACGAATATGAACCATTACGGTATTGTCAGAATATCCGTAAGGCTCTTTCCATACACTCTCGTAAATTTGCTCCGAACTATAAACTTGCCCAGGCCGGCTTGCAAGCAGGGTTAAAATCGCAAACTCTAGCGGAGTTAATGAAACTTCAATTCCATTTAACTTTACGGAATGTTTATTTTTATCTATGATTAGGTTTTTAATTATAAGCAGAGAGTTGAATTCTTCCTTTCCAATTAAGGACTGGCGCCGTAACTGAGCTTTTACACGGGCCAGTAGTTCCAGTGGATTAAACGGTTTGATCATGTAATCATCTGCCCCGGTAGTTAGACCTGTGATTTTATCAATGTCCTCTTGCTTGGCTGAGAGCATAATAATTGGGATATTTGATATTGCCCTAATTTTGAGACAGGCTGTGATACCATCCATTTGAGGCATCATCACATCCAGGATAACCAGTTGAATGGGTGTTGTTTGTATTGTACTCAACGCCTCTTGACCATCTGCGGCTTCAAGCACTTGGTAACCTTCATTCCTTAAGTAAACATGAATCACATCTCGAATTTCAGAATCATCATCTGCAACAAGAATTGTATTCAATGGACGCTGCCCCTCTTCTATATTTATTTTATTATGTTTCCCTTTTACGACAGACGTAGACGAAAGCGGGAGGGAAATTAAATGGCACATATTTTATTGTATCAATATTAAAATATTCGGAGAGCTGCTTCTTCATTTGAAGTGAATACTGAAAGGCGATAAATAATCCCTCAGGTTTAAGGGATTGGTAGATCTGTTCAACCAATGTACTTCTTAATTCGGGCTCAAAATTGAAAAAGGGCAGCCCACTAAAAATACAATCTAACTGATGAATATGTGAACTCTTAATTGTTTCTACTAAACTAGCAGCATTATGATAACAGGAAAAGTCCGGATAGCTTGTCTTTAGGTTATTCCTCATGGTTTTATCCATCTCAAATAGTAACACTTTCGTTGTACTAGTTACCTTAGTATTGATTACACGGGTGATTGCACCCGTACCTGATCCAAGTTCAGCGACTGCTTTAACTTTATGCCAAGGGGCTTGGTTAACCATGCTGTGTGCCAGAAACCGGGAACTCGGGGTAACACTGCCTACCTGTTTTGGATCATGAATAAAACTTCTTAGAAATAAGAGTTTTTCATTGAAGCTCATTTGGAATTCCTCCATAATTTTAGAATTAATTTAGATGTTTATTAATTTTGATAGGATGTGATCTCCAAAGTATGTTCCTACAAAAAAGAACAGTAAGGTCCAACTTAAAGCACTGGGATATGAAATAAGGGCGAATCGTTTATAGCTTGTACCGCTGAGCCCGATCAACATGGGAATGATGTAACGTACAACTGGAATAAACATGCCGATATACATAGCTGTACGCCCACGTTTTTTTAGAATCTGCTCTGCTTTTTTAAAATGTCTATTAGCTTCAAATTTGCACTTCAGCTTTTGTCCAAAGTATTTACCTGCAAAGTAGGCAACCGTAAAGGCCGTTAATAGCCCTGATAAAATGCAGAAATAAGTCATCCAGGAATTGATAATCCCCATGTGGCTTAGGGTAGCTCCAGTGAGAATTGTAATTTCATTAGGGATTGGAATTCCAAAAGGGCCTAACGTGAAAGCAAGATAAAAAATCAGATATCCATACTGATTGATTAGCTCTAAGATGGTATTACTGGCCAATATGCCGCCTCCTTCGCTTACTTCAATACAGAAATCTTAACTAAAAAAACTGAGGAATTAGGTGGGGGAATTCTAAAGAAATCCTGAAGGGACTTAAAATTCGATAGAATTAGACAAGTATCAGTCCCACAGTCACAATAAAAAAGTCCTGAGGATCAAGAAACTCTTGATCCATCAGGACTTTTTACATAATGGCTTACCCTTTCATCATCAAACGAAGCGAAACGATGATGAGAAAAACGGCTAATAGCTTTAGAAGCAGTTGGGCAGGGAGGCGTTTTGCCAGGCGTGCGCCAATTTGACCGCCGATAATTGCGCCAGGTGCTAGGGCTAACACCATAAACCATTCAACATTCAATAAAAAGGCATGTGTTGTGGTGCTTACGATAGCTGACAGGAAAATTTGAAGCATAGAAGTTGCAACAGCGATATGGGGGGCAAAGCCGAGAAGTAAGGTCATTGTCGGAACCATAAGACTCCCGCCGCCAATCCCAAATAGGCTTGCTACAAAGCCAACAAGAAAACTGATGAGTATGCCGGTAGGCATATGATAAGCATATTCGAAATGAGCACCGCTATTATCGGAAAAGCTTCGCTTCACGGTTGGTTTGAAAGGCCAATGGATGGGTTTGTTCGGCTTGAACAAGAGCAATAAAGCGACAAGGATTAAGAAAATCCCGAAGCTTACGAAAAACATTCTCCCGCCCATTTGCTTGGTAAAGAGTGCACCTATTACTGAACCCGGAATCGAAACGGCGGCAAAGGTGAGCGCTGCTTGATAATCGATTCTCTTCTGCTTTGCGTACACATAAGTGCTTGAGATGGAGTTGAAAAGCAGCATCGCCATTGATGTGCCAGCCAGATGTGAAGGCTCCATATCAGGAAAAAGGAAAGCCAACGCAGGCACAACGATGAACCCGCCGCCAAGTCCGACCAATGAACCGGAAATGCCAGCTGCTAGCCCGATGACTAAGAGCAGTAAGTAAGTTAGCACAACAGCATGTTCCTTCCTCTACGAGAATTCTACAATCATTTATCTTACCAGAAAAAACGTCCCGCAAATAAATTGTTTTTTAGCCAATTGCGCTGTTCTGCTGCTAAACGGGGATCATTGTCCATTTGGGACAGGATATCTTTTTTTACAAGTTTGCAGACGGATTGAACAATAGTTTGATCCTGGTTAGCATCTAACCAGAGAATTTCCGCAGACCGGGGATTAGGGGTGTATCGTTGCCAAGCAGGTTGTCCCTCAGTATTAGGATTACCGGTATATAGGAAATGCCGTAAATAGTCCCTCATTAGGGAAGAGAGCATGTTACGCCCAGGCTCGTTATGCTCGGAAATTACATCTGCAGGAAATCTTTCCTGGACACCGGAAAAGTCACCTGTATAGAAGGGGATGTCTGCACCATGCGGGGCACCTATAAGAAAACGGATGTAAGGATCGATCACTCCGTCTCTTAACCCCCAGGCGAACCGGTAAGCATAAATGGGCATCGCTGGGATCGCGCTTAATAATATCTCTGTAGTCTGCTCTACATTAAATTCTGCATACAGATCGCTCCCGTATTGGACTGCTGCTTCATAGAGCTTCTTTTCTTCCATATTTCCGGCTAACTCTTCCTTTTGCACTAGGGAGAAGAAATGAGTATCCCCTAAAGTGAACTCGGAGAATTCGCTGGCAGTGCTGCCAAGGATGATCGGCAGGGAAGGGTGATCGAGGTTATTTAGATTGTCGAAGCCACCAATAGGAATGACCGTGCCATCTTCGATCAAATGGGGAAAAGCAGCCATCTGAAGCCCCGTCTCACGAATGATTTCGACAAAGTGAAAGGCATTCTGACGATATAGGAAGTCGGAAATCTTATCCGCAGATTGTGTGGAAATCCATTCTCTTGTTTCATCTTGAGTGCTGACCGTTCCTGTTTTTATTAATAACTCTGTTAAAATGTCATCTGCTTTTTCTTCGCTTTGCTCCGTAACAGCCGTTGTTAAACCTCCGCTCATAATAAAGAGCTTATGAAAGAGCCCTCTGCCCAGCGGTGAAAGGTAAGCAGCTAATGCATTTCTTGCACCTGCAGACTGGCCCCCTAGTGTTATATTCCCTGGATTCCCCCCAAAGCAAACAATGTTTTTGTGCAGCCACTTTAGCGCATGAAGAACATCGAGGAGACCGTAATTTCCTGAGTCATCCAAGGGGTCCCCGGTTCGGAGTGAGGGATGCCGGAAAAATCCCATTGCTCCTAAACGGTAGTTCACTGTAACCACTATACTATTTGTCTTACACGCCAATTCTCCACCTTGAAAATCCCGTCCTGAACCCCCAATATTTCCGCCGCCGTGGAGGAAGACGAATACGGGTAAGCCTGCCTCGGTATGATCCGGTCGCCAAATATTCAAAAAGAGGCAATCTTCACTGCCGTCAGGTTCCCCTTGAATGAATTGGACACTGTTATTCTTGAAATCGCTTGCAGGAAATACACCTGTCCAAGCTTCTATCTCACGTGGTGCCTTCCATCTGAGCTTATGTATGGGGGGTTCCGCATAAGGAATCCCTAACCATGCGATCGCCCCAAGTTCTGGCAGACGTATGCCCTTAAGCTGACCGCTGGAGACTGTAATAATTTCTTCCATTGGTTCTCGTGTGCTCATTTATAGTTCCCCTTTCTCCTGCAGATTCTTATGTATTTTTAATTCTCTTTATTATAGTGTTCTGCTATGATGATGAAAAATATATTATTATATATAAAATACATAACTCTAAGGTTATAGAAGAGGGTGGTTTCGTTGGATTTACTTTCGCTTCGGTACTTTCAAACGGTTGCAAAGCTTGAGAATATGACCCGGGCAGCCGAAATACTCCAAATCTCACAGCCTGCTATAAGTAAAATGATCAAAAATCTTGAGGACGAATTAAACGTCAAATTGTTTGATCGCACAGGAAAATACATTCGATTAAATGAATATGGGAAGCGGTTTCTTGTAAAAGTTGATTCAGCCCTACAAACGTTAGAGGAGGGGAAAACAGAGCTATTGGACTTGTCTGAGAGACCGACAGGAACTGTGGTGATTTTTATCCAAGCGGGTTCCTATTTGCTTCCGGATATGATCACATTATTTCGTCAGAAGTACCCGGAAGCTCAATTCAAGCTATTGCAGCAGGATCAGGAGATCTCACGTTATCCGGCTTTTGATTTGTGTATTTCTTCTACTCCGCTTAAGATTCCAGGAACAGCGTCCACACCGGTATTAACGGAAGAAATCATGCTGGCGGTTCCTAATGAGCACAGGCTCGCAACCCGTAAAAGTGTACGTCTGAATGAACTCGCGGAAGACGGCTTTATTAGTTTGAAAATAGGCAAGCAGCTGCGTGAAACGACGGATTCTCTCTGTCACGCCGCCGGATTTGCTCCGCGTATCATTTATGAATGCGATGAGCCTTCGATGGTACGCAGTCTAGTCCGTTCGGGACTAGGGGTTTCTTTTATCCCCGCTGTAACTTGGGGTGGTTCTCAAGGATCCTCAGTGGTACTTCTTCCCATTGAAGAACCCATAAGTACCCGCACCATTGAAATCTCATGGTATACCAACCGGTACATGACTAATGTCGCTAAAAAGTTCAAGGCCTTTGTTGAGGATTATTACAAGCAGTTAAAAGAAGACAAATTAAAAAAAGAGCCAATAAACCCTAAGGCTTAATTGACTCATTGTCAGCAACGCTAATCATTTAAACCCTTACCCTCAAGGATTTGCGGGATGAATTTTTCAATTCGTGATACGCGGGTTTTGGATTGTTTGGCTTGAGAAAAATGATAAATATATGCGTTTTGCCGTCCAGGCGTTAAGGCTTCAAAAGCAGTTTTTAAGCCAGGAAGTTCAGTGAATTTGTTCTTAAGCTCTTCAGGAATGAGGTAATCCTCTTTCTTTTTTAATTCGACTTCCAAACCCGCTTTTTCAACTTCTATGGCATTTTGAATGTAGGCTTTCAGAACAGCTTCCATTTCAACGATTTGTTGCACATTCGTAAACCGAATTTGGCGCGCTGCCTGCACATTTTCTGTTTGTTGAATTAGAATCCCATTGGGATCTTGTAACAAGGCACCTTTGTGAAAGAGAAGCGCACAATATTCTTTAAATCCATGAATTAATACTATGTTTTTATCATCAAATGTGTAACATGGATGCATCCACTTATAATCTTCGGTCAGCTCGCAATCAAGCACGATCGTTCTCAACTGCTCATATTCTTCCCGCCATTGTTTCGCTTTACTTAAGAATTTATCAACCCTAGGATTCAATACTTTATTTGTCATAAAAAACACCCGTCTTCATCATAATTTTCAATACAATTTTACTGTTTTTTTATGGAATGTACAGTCGTAATCTTCTGAGAATGGGCAACCTATGTTGTCTCCCGTTTGATCAGTTGGAACGATAGGGGCTGCAGCTCCATATCCAGTCCTAGCAGGGTTGGAGCCAGCAGAAGAAAGGCGTTCTCCGCCTGTCCCGCAATCGGATTCCGAACAGTGGTAATTCCGAGCGTCTGCGACAGCTCCGAATTATCAAAACCAATGATGGCTAGATCATGGGGCACATCCAGCTGCTGTCTACGCGCTTCGCTCAGAACGCCCACCGCAACCAAATCATTGGAGCACAGAATAGCATCCGGCTGATCGGGTTGTCCAATTAGGGTTCGCACCAATTGCTCTCCGTCACGGATTCCATAAATCGTGGAGTAATACCATTTCTCAACGATGGGAAGATTATATTTGGCCATGATTTGCTCATAAGCTAGTCGTCTACTCTGGGTATTTATGCTGCTTGGGCGGCCAAAAGCATTAGCGATACGCGTATAACCCCGCTCTATTAAATGCTCTAGAGCGAGTGCATATCCGTCATATTGGTTCATGGCAACTGACGGGATTTCAGGATGGTCCATACGTTGCCAAGACACAATCGGGCCGTATTTGCAGTAGGAAGTTATGACATTTTTATCGTTAACAGCGGTCAGAATAAGCAGAGCGTCGACTCTTTTTTGTTTGAGATCCTCAAAGGCCTGAAGTTCCTTTTGCTTATCACCGCCGGTGGTATAAATAATCGTCTGATACCCGTAACGGCCGGAAATTTCGACGAAGCTGTTCATGAAGCACAAAATAAGCTCGTTGAGGTCTAAGGTAATCATGCCGATTTGCTGGGTTTGGCCTTTGGATAAAGATATGGCATTCCGATTGGGAACATAGTCCGTCTCTTTCATAATGGCGAGAATTTTCTCCCTAGTTTCCTTGCTGACATGGGGAGAATCGTTCAGGACTCGGGATACCGTAGCTTTGGAAAAGCCCGACAGCTTAGCAATTTCGTCAAGTGTGGACATCGGCTTATCTCCTTTGCAAGATTAATCCTTGACATGTAACGCGTTCCAAGGTTTAGGATTCGGATTAGAGCAGTAAACCTATACTATCACAATAGCAAAGGCGGGAAGAAATATGAACTTACAATTTCCAGAAGGATTCCTATGGGGTGGGGCTGTAGCCGCTAACCAGCTTGAAGGGGCATATCAGGATGATGGCAAAGGCTGGTCTACTCAAGATGTCATGCCGCATGGCATTAAGTCTGCGCCTACAGAAGTTCCTACCGACGATAACATGAAGTTGATTGGTATCGATTTCTATCACCGATATAAAGAAGATATTAAGCTGTTTGCGGAAATGGGCTTTAAAGTATTCCGGACGTCTATTGCCTGGTCCCGGATTTTTCCGAAAGGGGACGAGCTGGAGCCGAATGAACAAGGCTTGCAGTTCTACGACGACCTGTTCGATGAGTGTCATAAATACGGCATTGAGCCGCTAGTTACGATCTCCCATTATGAGACTCCGCTACATTTGGCACGAGAGTATGATGGATGGGTCAACCGTAAAATGGTGGATTTTTATGAGCGTTATGTGAGAACGATCTTTAATCGTTACAAGAACAAGGTTAAATACTGGCTGACCTTCAACGAGATCAATTCTATCCTAGAGTTCCCATTTATGAGTGGCGGAATCAATACTCCATTGGAGAAATTGAGTAAGCAGGATCTGTATCAGGCCATTCACCATGAGTTCATTGCAAGTGCTTTGGCGGTAAAAATCGGTCATGAGATCAATCCTGATTTTAAAATAGGCTGTATGGTACTGAGCATGCCAATTTATCCGCTCACTCCGCATCCGGACGATTTGATCAAGGTGATGCAAAGCGATCACAAAAATATGTTTTTTGCGGATGTTCATAGCAGAGGTTATTATCCAGGATATATGAAACGGTTCTTTAAGGAACATGGAATTCACATTCATTTCGAGCCAGGGGACGAAGAAATTCTGAAGCATACCGTGGATTTCATATCGTTCAGTTACTATATGAGCACATGTGAAACGGCTGATCCGGAGAAACAGATCAGAGGAGAAGGAAACCTGCTGGGCGGGGTGCCGAATCCGTATCTGGAAGCGAGCGAATGGGGTTGGCAGATCGATCCGCAGGGCTTGCGTTATGTGATGAATATGTTCTATGACCGATACCAAAAACCGCTGTTTATTGTGGAAAATGGCCTTGGCGCCGTCGATCAGCTGGTTGTAGACGGGAACGGTGAGAAGATAGTAAACGACGATTACCGGATCAATTATTTGCGAGATCATTTGGTTCAAGTAGCGGAAGCTATTGCCGATGGCGTGGAAGTTATGGGATACACAAGCTGGGGTTGCATCGACTTGGTTAGCGCAACAAGCGCCGAGCTGAAGAAACGTTATGGTTTCATTTATGTAGATCGTCATGATGATGGTTCAGGTACACTGGACAGATACCGTAAGAAGTCCTTCCACTGGTACAAAGAAGTAATTGAGTCTAACGGACAAAGCCTGTTCTAATAAAAAAAGTCCTGATAATCAAGTTATTCTTGATCTATCAGGGCCTTTTTTTGTTATCCAATATTATACAGACCTTGGTTTATTGTTGACATCATTAATTGAACATGTTAATTTGTAAATAATAAATTAATCGGATATCAGGATTGCTACTGCATAGCAGGCAAAACCTAAGTTTCATTTATGATTACGGGGATAATCTCTCTCGTACATAGATGTGATTTAGGTTTTTTTGTGTTCCCTGATATCCGTAATTAATTGATCTGTTACAAAGGGGTGTATAAAAATGAGTTATGAACAGCTAAGTAAAGACATTATCCAATCTGTCGGTGGGGAGAAAAATATTAACAATGTGATTCATTGTGCCACGCGACTAAGATTCACACTTAACGATGAGCAAAAAGCTGATAAAGAAAATTTGGAGAAAATGAAAGGGATTATTGGGGTAGTTAGCAAAGGGGGGCAATTTCAAGTTATAGTGGGTACCCATGTTGCTGATGTGTATAAAGAAATTGCCAAATCCATATCCCCTAACAGTGACTCTGGCGAGAACAAGGTAAAGAAACCTATAGGGACTTTGATTTTTGATGTTATTTCCAGAAGCTTTTCGCCTCTGATTGGTGCTTTAGCAGGTGCGGGTATGTTGAAAGCGCTATTAACCGTACTTGCTTCGTTACATGTTCTAAGTGCGGATAGTGAAACTTACAAAGTATTAGCCGGCGCTAGTAATGCCGTGTTTTATTTTCTACCCATTTTCTTAGGAATTACGTTATCGATTAGGTTGGGTGTGAATGCTTATGTGGGTGGTAGTATCGGTGCGGCCTTACTTGAGCCTAATATTACGGGATTAGCAAGTGTTGAATCTCCACATTTTTTAGGTATTCCTTTAGTAATTTCGGACTATTCATCAAGCGTATTTCCGATTTTTATCGCCATCTGTATATACGCTTTATTGGATAAGCAGCTAAGAAAGTTTATACACAAGGATTTGCAGATGTTCTTAGTCCCTATGATATGTTTGATTGTGATTGTACCGTTAACTATTTTAGCGTTCGGACCGTTTGGCGTGAATGTAGGGAATTTAATTGGAGACGCTATTTTGTTCCTCAGTACGAAAAGCGGTATTGTTACGGGAGCAATTGTGGGAATAGCTTGGACGTATTTGACTGTGCTCGGATTGCACTGGGGACTTGTGCCAATTATTCTTGAGAACATTGCTAAGGGTGGAGATCCGATATATGCAATGGCCGGCATGGCCATCTTCGCTCAGCTGGGTGTAGCGTTGGGGATCTTCCTGAAAACAAAGGACAAACAGTTGAAAACATTGGCCGGCAGTACATTTATACCAGGCGCGCTTTCAGGTGTAACAGAACCTATTATTTACGGATTGCTGACTCGTTACAAACGGACTTTCATTTATGTAACCATTGCCGGCGGAGTAGGTGGAGCACTTAGTGGTCTTTTCAAAGTGAAGATGGAAGTCTTCGCATTTGTCAGCGTATTAAGTCTTCCTGCATTCTCTCCGCTGGCCGTTCAAGCGATTATAGCAGGAGTGACCATTGTATTGGCTATGGTAATTACCATGGTATTTGGTTATGAAGATAAAAAGAAAGTGAATATTGTAGAAGAAAAAACGAATACTGAAAAAAGCGAAGTTATCCTCCCTCACGCCGTTAAAAGTTCAACCGTTGTAAGCCCTCTGGCTGGTAACGTAATCCCGTTAACCTCAGTAGATGATGCTGCCTTTGCTTCTGAAGCAATGGGCAAGGGGATTGCAATTGAACCCACAGAAGGTAAGCTTTATTCACCGGTAAGTGGAGTTGTATCCACTATTTTCAGAACAGGTCATTGTATTGCGGTAGTATCAGATGAGGGTGTTGAGGTCTTGATTCATATCGGTATAGAAACCGTGAAGCTAAAAGGTAAATACTTTGATGTGAAAGTGCAAGAAGGAGCAACAGTTAAACAGGGTGAGCTATTGATTGAGTTTGATTTTGAACAAATAAAAAATGAAGGTTATCAATGCACAACGCCGATAATTATTACCAATACGGCTAATTATAGTGATGTGATTGGTACCAATAAAACAGCTATTACACCGGGTGAAGATCTGCTGACTGTTGTAGTGTGATCTATTGAAGTGTCATAAGGTATGAATGGAATCGATCTCTTAGCACTGCTACTTAGAGATCGATTTTTTATTATAGAATACTATAAAAAAGTGCTAGCTTCGTAAAAATGAAAAGGTAAGGAGCTGTAATATGCGGATCGAAAAAGTGTTAAACAACAATGTTGTTACTGTCATAGATGACCAAAATTTTGAACTAGTAGTCATGGGAAGAGGACTGGCCTTTAAGAAAAAACGTTGAGACTTTTTAGAAGAAGATAAAATTGAAAAGATATTCACTTTAAGCAATCAAAAACTTTCAGATAAGCTAAAAACGCTGCTTTCCGAGATTCCAATCGAGCACATGGAGCTCTCAGAAGAGATTATCAACTTCGCCAAACTGCAGCTTGGTAAAATGTTGGATGACAGTATTTATGTTAGTCTGACAGATCATATCAGTTTTGCGCTGGAGAGATTCTCAAAAGGGATGAAGATTAAAAACGCCATGCTTTGGGAAATCAAAAAATTCTATAAAGAAGAATATGAGGTTGGGAAAGCTGCGCTTCAAATAATACATTCCAAGCTCGGAGTCAGACTTCCCGAAGATGAGGCTGGACATATTGCTCTCCATCTGGTGAATGCTGAACTAAATGAAGAGATGCCTAACATGGTGAATATCACCAAGATCATGAACGACATCCTAAATATCGTGAAGCGCCATTTTAGGCTAGAGTACGACGAGGAGTCCCTTGCTTATTACCGTTTTATCACTCATTTGAAATTTTTTGCACAACGTCTCATCAACGGTACTCCACCTCCTGATAATGAGAATGGTTTATTTATTTTGGTAAAGCAGCAGTATAGGGAAGCTTTCGCAAGCGTTGAGAAAATTAAAATCTATATTGATAAAACATACAATCGGGAGTTAACAAATGATGAAATGCTGTATCTGACCATACACATTGAAAGAATTACAAACCAGATCATGGAGTAGGTACGGTTAAACATTAAATTTTAACTTTGACTTTCGGGAGAATCACGTATAAGATTACTAATATGTTTTCTGTGATAATCATTATCAATAGATTGATAACTGTTATCATAGAATCAACTTCGAACGTTGAATCCAGGGGGATAAAGTAAATGCACAAAAGGTTAATTAGTTTATTTATGGTTGTTGCTATCATATTGGTCGTATCAGGCTGTGGTACTAACCAAAAGAATAATTCAACATCGAACGCGGGAGCAACTGACAAACCAGCTGCTGAAAACGCGGGTAGTGAATCTACAAGTGGTCCTATTGTATTAAAAGATTCTAAAGGCGAGATTACGCTGGACAAACCTGCGCAAAAAGTTGTGGTATTGGAATGGACCTTTACGGAGGATGTTATTGCACTGGGAGTGCAGCCAGTAGGTAACGCAGATAACGAAAACTATAAGCTGTATGTGACTTCTGAAGCACCACTTGATGCAAACGTGACTGATGTTGGTTCCCGTGACGAGCCAGATCTGGAGACAATTGCTTCATTAAAGCCTGATCTGATTATTGCCAATACGGGTGGGCATGAAGGAATTTATGATCAACTTAAAAGTATCGCTCCAACACTGATTTTCGGCCTGTATCCAAATGAAGGAGAAGGCAATCAGTACACGCTGATGGAAGATACTTTCAAAACGATTGCAGCGGCAGTAGGCAAAACAGCAGAAGCTGATAAGGTTCTTGCTGATTTGGATGCACATTATGCAGATGCAAAAGTAAAGCTGGCTGATGCAGGCAAAGAAGGCTTGAACTATGTACTGACACAAGCATACAGCTACCAGAATGCGGCAACGATGCGTCTTTTTACAGATAATTCACTTGCGGTACAAACTTTGGATCGGATCGGTCTGAAAAACGACTGGAAACCCGAAAATTTCGAAGTTTACGGATTCAGCACCTCTACAGTTGAAGCATTGCCTGCGGTTCAGGATACAAATCTGATCTATATCGTCCAAGAGGATGATAATATTTTCACGAAAGAACTGAAGGATAATTCCGTTTGGAATGGCCTTAATTTTGTGAAAGAGAATCGCACCTTCGGATTGAGCAGTACTACTTGGGTGTTCGGCGGCCCGATCTCCTCCAAAGTTATCGTGGATGAAGTTGTAAATACATTAACGAAATGAGTGCGGTTATGAACGAAAAGAGTAGCAAAGAAGCCTCTATCGGCATGAACTGGCGGATCATTGGAATATTTGGGGGCGGCTTTGCCGTCCTCTTCATTCTGTTCGTTTTAAGTTTAGGCTTTGGGGAAGCCAAGATCCCTGCAGCTACTGTTATAGATGGCTTACTGAATCGCCAAGATATAATGGAACATAATCTGCTCTGGGATATCCGCATGCCACGTACAGTTATTGGTCTGCTGGCCGGGGCTGCTCTGGCTGTGGCTGGGGCATTATTGCAAACTATAACGAAGAACCCGCTTGCTTCCTCAGATACACTTGGGATTAATGCCGGGGCATACTTTATGGTCGTGCTTGGTATGGTAGCTTTTCCTGCTTTGCAGCATGAGTTTCCATTTTTGCTCGCAGTTGCAGGGGGACTGCTTGCTGCTTTAGCCGCTTATTTATTGAGTGGAGGCAAGGCGGCCACACCTGTTCGGCTGGCTTTGTCAGGTATGATCGTCTCCATGGTGCTCGGAGCGTTTACATCGGCCATACATATTTTTAAAAGAACAGAAACACAAAATCTGTTTTTATGGGGTTCAGGTTCCCTAATCCAGTTGGATTGGGACGGTGTTATATATGCCTGGCCTTTTGTCGTAGTGCTGCTATTGGCAGCGATATTTGCCGGCAGACAATTTGATGCGCTGGAGCTCGATGAGTCAACCGCCCGTTCACTTGGACAGCGAGTAGGGTTAATTCGGGCGACAGGACTTGGCCTATCGGTATTAATGGCTGCGGTTGTAGTCAGCGTAGTTGGACCGATTGGCTTCGTCGGCTTAGTGGCTCCCCATCTCGTCAGACTTAGTGGGATTCGCAAGCATCGCCTGCTCATTCCTGCAAGCGCGTTGTGGGGAGCATTGCTCATCACGGCAGCGGATACGCTTGCGCGTGTAGTGCGAAGCAGTGTGGGTGAAATGCCTGTTGGTGCAGTTATGGCGATTATTGGAGCTCCGTGGCTCATTTGGCTGGTACTCACCAAGATGAAAAATATATCGGGCTCAGGCACTGGCCAATCATCGATGAGTATCGGTGGGGCGGGACTGCGTCTGCGCTTTGTGCCGACGGCTATATTTATGACCGTGCTGCTGATTGTTATTATCCTCGTAAGCTTATCGTTTGGGGGAACAAAAATACCGATCAGCGAATTGCTGAGCAGTCTGTTCCATAGGGGGGATCAATCCTATTCCGTCCTGCTGAATTTAAGACTTCCCCGTACACTCGTAGCGGCTGCAGGAGGGATCGCACTTGCAATCAGTGGTGTACTGATTCAAAGTGCTGTTCGAAATCCATTGGCAGATGCCTCTATTATTGGTGTGACCTCAGGGGCTGGCTTTGGTGCTTTGGCCGTAATGATCGTTTGGCCAGCCTTAACGGTATTCGCAGTTCCGCTTGCCGCAATCGTGGGTGGGGCACTGGCTGCAGCTTTTGTCTTTTCTATGGCTTGGCGCAGGTCCTTGAATCCATCGGTTCTGATCTTGCTTGGAATCGCAGTCTCTGCAATTGCCTCTGCGGGAATCCAGGTCATGATCGTCAAAGGAAGTTTATGGAGCAGTAGCTCCTTAATTTGGTTAACGGGTTCGACTTATGGACGAAGCTGGAATCAATTTTACATCTTATTTGTATTCCTGCTTGTACTTGTTCCGATTGCATACTATTTGGGTCGAAAATGCGATTTGTTGGCATTTGGTGACGAGAGTTCAACAGGATTGGGCTTGCCGGTTCGAGGAACGCGGCTTTGGGCTATGATTATCGGCGTTTTGCTTGCAGCGGGAGCCGTTGCAAGTGTGGGAACAATTGGCTTTCTCGGACTCATGGCGCCGCATGCGGTGCGGATGATGATTGGTCATCATACGAGACGCTCGATTGTTTTGTCAGGATTACTTGGCGGCTTGATGCTCGTCATTGCCGATACGCTCGGAAGAACCATAATGGCGCCGAAAGAAATCCCTTCAGGCCTTATTATTATGCTGATTGGGGCTCCGTATTTCTTGTTTCTAATGTACCGGTCACAGGTTAGA